>JBCCVW010000210.1:0-7881 GCA_039194665.1 Actinomycetota bacterium | reverse complement strand
GGCGCAAGGTCGGCCAGAGTGTGCAAATTCACGGCCTGGTACTCGACGCGGAACGGGTTGTTGAACCCCTTCAACTTCGGAACTCGCTGCTTGAGCGGCATCTGGCCGCCCTCGAAACCGGGGGCGACGGTGCCGCGGGCGCGCTGACCCTTGGTACCGCGACCGGCGGTCTTGCCGCCGCGGCCACCGGTGCCGCGGCCGACGCGCTTCGCGCGCTTGCGCGACCCCGGTGCCGGTGTGAGCTCGTGGACCTTCATCAGGATGCTCCCTCAGAAACGGTGATGAGATGGGGGACCCGAGCGATCATGCCGCGGATCTCCGGACGATCGGGCAACGTATTGGTTGCGCCGACCTTGCCCAGGCCAAGCGCCCGCAGCGTGCCGCGGTGCTTCGGCTTCGTGCCGATCGAGGATCGGACCTGGGTGACGGTGATGGTGGCGTCGCTCATGCCGAGCCTCCGGAGCCGGCCGTCGCGAGGTCGTCGCTGTCGCCCTCTGGGGCGCCGGTCGACTGCTTGGCCCGCTCGTTGTAGGCGTTGAGCAGACCCTTCGGGACGAACTCGTCGGCGGCGAGGCCGCGGCGGGCCGCGATCTCGTCGGGGCGCTGCAGCGACTTGAGCCCAGCGATCGTGGCGCGGGCCACGTTGATGTGGTTGGCCGAACCCAGCGACTTGCACAACACGTCGTGCACGCCGGCCTCTTCGAGGATGACGCGTGCCGCGCCACCGGCAATGACCCCGGTACCGGCTGCGGCCGGCTTCATCAGGACCTTGCCGCCGCCGGTGGTACCGAGGACGGGGTGGATGATCGTGCTGCCCGCCATGGGCACCTCGAACAGGTTGCGCTTGGCTTCTTCGGTGCCCTTCTGAATGGCGAGGGGCACCTCTTTGGCCTTGCCGTAGCCGAGGCCGACGCGACCGTTGCCGTCGCCGATCACGACGAGCGCGGTGAACGAGAACCGGCGGCCACCCTTGACCACCTTGGCGACGCGGTTGATGGTGATGACGCGCGACTCGCGCAGTCCGCCATCGTCGCCGTCGCGTCCACGGGCGTCGCGTGGGTTGTTGCCGCGGTTGTCGCGGTTGTTGTTTCCGTTGGCCATCAGAACTCCAGACCAGCCTCTCGAGCCGCAGTCGCAACTGCAGCGATCCGACCGTGGTAGGCGTAGCCACCGCGGTCGAACACGACCTGTGTGATCCCCGCCGCGTTCGCCCGCTCAGCGATCAGCTGGCCGACGCGCGTCGCGGCGTCGGTACTGCCGCCTGAACCGGCAGCGCGCTGGTCGGCCTCGACGGTCGACGCTGCTGCCAGCGTGGTGCCGGCGTCGTCGTCGATCACCTGCACGGCGAGGTGTTTGTTCGAGCGGAACACGGCCAGACGCGGACGGGCCGCGGTGCCGTGGATCTTCTTGCGGACGCGACGATGCCGGCGAATCCGGCCGTTGCGTCGGGCGTTGGCGATGTTGCTCATCGAATGCTCCGTACTCGCGGCGCCAGCGGCGCCTACTTCTTGCCGGCCTTGCCGGCCTTGCGCACGATGCGCTCGCCGGCGTAGCGGACGCCCTTGCCCTTGTACGGCTCGGGCTTGCGGATGCTGCGGATGTTGGCGGCCACCTGGCCGACGATCTCTTTGTCGATGCCGTTGACGATCACCTGGGTCTGCTGCGGCACCTCGAACGTGACACCGTCGGGCGCGGTGACATCGACCGTGTGGCTGAAACCCAGATTGAGGCGCAGTGCACTGGGGCCTTGCGGCTCGGCGCGATAACCCACGCCGACGATCTCGAGCTCCTTCTTGAACCCGTCGGTGACGCCGATCACCATGTTGTTCACGAGGCTGCGGGTCAGCCCGTGCAGCGCCTTGGTCTGGTTCTCGTCGTTCGGGCGGGCGCAGCGCAGCGTGTCGCCGTCGACCTCGACGGTGATCGTGCCAGGCAGCTCCCGGCTCAGCTCGCCCTTGGGTCCCTTGACCGAGATGGTGCGGCCGTCGACATTGATGTCGACACCGGCAGGAACCGTGATGGGTGCGTTTCCGATTCGTGACATGTCGTTACCTCGTCACCACACGTAACAGAGCACTTCGCCGCCGACCTTGCGCTTGCGCGCTTCGCGGTCGGTCATCAGACCGTGCGAGGTCGACAGCACGGCAACACCCAGGCCACCGAGCACCCGCGGCACCGCCGAGGCGCCGCGGTAGACGCGCAGCCCGGGGGTGGAGATGCGCCGGAGACCAGAGATCGTGCGATCGCGGTCAGCGGAGTACTTCATCTGGATGGTCAGGACCTCGCCGGGTCCCTTGGTGGACGGGCTCGTCGAGTAGCCGCCGATGTAGCCCTCTTTGGTCAGCAGGTCGGCGAGCGCCGCCTTCTGCTTCGACGACGGCATGTGCACCTCGTCGTGCTTGGCCACGTTCGCGTTGCGCACGCGGGTCAGCATGTCGGCAATGGGGTCGGTCATCATCTCTGCGTCACCTCACCAGCTCGACTTGGTCAGTCCGGGGATCTCACCAGCGTGGGCCAGCTCGCGCAGGCACACTCGGCAGAGTCCGAACTTGCGATAGACCGAACGCGCCCGGCCGCAACGGCGGCAGCGCGTGTAGGCGCGGACCTTGAACTTCGGCTTCTGGTTGGCCTTGTTGATCAGTGCTTTCTTCGCCATGTCGAGCCTCAGCCCTTCTTCCCGTAGTAGGGACGCTTGCGCCGCTTCTTGCGTGGCTCGGCCTCGGCCTCGGCCCCGCGCTTGAAGGGGAATCCAAATGCGTCGAGCAGCGCCTTGCCGCCGTCGTTGTCCTGTGCAGTGGTCACGATCGTGATGTCCATGCCACGCGGGTGGTCGACCTTGTCCGGATCGATTTCGGCGAACATCGTCTGTTCGTTGAGTCCGAACGTGTAATTGCCAAAGCCGTCCCACGACTTCGACGGGAGCCCACGGAAGTCGCGGATGCGGGGGATGGCGATCGAGATCAAGCGATCGAGGAACTCCCACATGCGGTCGCCGCGGAGCGTGACCTTCACGCCGATCGACTGTCCTTCGCGCAGTTTGAAGTTGGCGATCGACTTCTTGGCCTTGGTGACGACCGGCTTCTGACCGGAGATCGCGGTGAGGTCGGCAACCGCGCCTTCGATCAGCGACGGCTGGCCGGCCGCGCGACCGACTCCCATGTTGATCACGATCTTGTCGACCGTGGGGACGTCCATCACGTTCTGGATACCGAGCTGTTCCTGCAGCGCCGACTTGACCTCGTCGGCGTACTTGGCCTTCAGCCGCGGGGTGGCCACGGCTGGGACGGTCGTGTCCGTCATTCGATTTCCTCCCCGCTCGGGCGGGCGATACGCACCTTCGTGCCGTCGTCGCGCACCTTGTAACCGACGCGCACCTTCTTGCCCTTGTACACGAGCATCACGTTGCTGGCGTCGAGGGGCAGGTCCTTTTCGATGATCCCGCCCTGGTCGTTGGCCCGCTGCGCACGTTGGTGCTTCTGGGCGGTGTTGACGCCGTTGATGATGATCTTGTTCGTCTTCGGGAAGACGAAGGCGATCTCACCCTGCTTGCCCTTGTCCTTGCCGGTGATCACCTCGACGGTGTCACCCTTCTTGAGTTTCATCGTCAAATCACCTCCGGGGCGAGCGACACGATGCGCATGAACCGTCGATCGCGCAGCTCACGGCCGACCGGGCCGAAGATGCGCGTACCGCGCGGCGTGAGGTCGTCTTTGATCAGCACCGCTGCGTTCTCGTCGAAGCGGATGTAGCTGCCGTCGGGACGACGCTTTTCCTTCTTGGTCCGGACGACGACGCACTTGACGACATCGCCCTTCTTGACACCTGCACCGGGCATCGCATCCTTGACGGTGGCGACGAACACGTCGCCGATCGACGCATACCGCCGACGGGTACCGCCGAGCACCTTGATGCACAGCACTTCCTTGGCGCCGCTGTTGTCGGCGACGCGCAGTCGTGATTCCTGCTGAATCACCGTGCCACCTCAATTCCTGTTCGCTCGCTGCGCTCACTCACTTCGCCCGCTCCAGAACTTCGGTGATCCGCCAGCGCTTCTTCTTGCTCAACGGACGGGTCTCCATCACGCGCACCTTGTCGCCGACGTTGACATCGTTGGTCTCGTCGTGGGCGTACAGGCGCTTGGTCTGGAGCACAAACTTGTTGTACTTGGCGTGACGCACCCGGTCGACGACCGCGACGACCGCGGTCTTGTCCATGCCGTTCGACACGACCGTGCCGTCCCGCACCTTCCGTGCAGTCCGGCCTTTTTCGATGGCTTGCTCGCCGTCCGCGTCGATAGCGGGCTCGTCGTCCGCTGCGCTTCCTCCTCGCGCCGCGTCCGCCTCGTCGCTGGCGCTTCCCTCGGCGGGTGCGTCAACGCTCTCCGACGCGTCAGCGCTGATGCTTCCCTCGCCTGCGGTGAGTTCTTCTTCGGTGTTGGTTACGTCGGTCATCACTGTCCTGCCTCTGCTGCGGCGATCTCACGCTCGCGAATGAGGGTGTTGATGCGGGCGATTTGCTTGCGCACCTTGCCGATCTCGGCGGTGTTGTCGAGCTGCCCCGTCGCATTGCGGAAGCGCAGGTTCAGCGCCTCCTGCTTGGTTTCTTTCAGCTCGTCGATCAGTTCGCCGAGGCTCAGGTCGGCGAGGTCGTTCTTCTTGCGTGCCATCTCGTTCGTCCGTCAGATCGTCTCTTCGCGGGTGATCACCCGCGCCTTGATGGGCAGCTTCTGGATCGCCTTCTCGAGCGCTTCGCGAGCTGCGCCCTCATCGGGGAACGACAACTCGAACATCGTGCGACCGGGCTTGACGACGGCCACCCAGAACTCCGGGTTGCCCTTGCCCGAACCCATACGGGTCTCGGCGGGCTTCTTCGTCACCGGCTTGTCGGGGAAGATGTTGATCCACACCTTGCCGCCGCGTTTGATCGAACGGGTCATGGCGATACGGGCGGCTTCGATCTGCCGGGCCGTGATCCACCCTGGCTCGAGCGCCTGGATTCCGTATTCGCCGTAGCTCAGCCCGGTCCCGCCCTTGGCGAGTCCCTTCGTGCGGCCGCGGTGGTGCTTGCGGTGGGCAACCTTGCGAGGCATCAACATGGTCGTTCTCCTCCTCAGTCGTTGCCGCGGAAGTGCGGGGTCTCGTGGCCATCTTCTTGCGCGGTGCGCTTGGCGATGGCCTCTTCTTCGTCGAGCAGCTTCTCGAGCTCCGGGTCGGCTTCCTTCACGAGCGGCTGTGGCTCGGCGGCGGGTGCCGGCGCAGCCTCGCGGCGGCCCGACGACACGACCTTGCGCGGTCCGGCGCCCTGGCCGGAGGTCTCCCCGACGGCCATCGCCGCCTCGCGGGCGATCTTGTCCTCGTTGAGCAGCTTGTAGGGCGTGATGTCGCCCTTGTAGATCCACACCTTCACGCCGACGCGGCCGCTGGTGGTCTTCGCCTCGCGCATGCCGTAGTCGATGTCGGCGCGCAGCGTGTGCAACGGCACACGTCCCTCGCGGTACCACTCGGTGCGGCTCATCTCGGCGCCACCGAGGCGGCCCGAGCACTGCACCCGGATCCCGAGGGCACCGGCGCGCTGCGCGTTCTGCACGGCGCGCTTCATCGCCCGACGGAACGCAATGCGGTTCACCAACTGATCGGCAACACCCTGAGCGATCAGCGCGGCGTCGAGCTCGGGATTCTTGATCTCGACGATGTTCAGCTGGATCTTCGGGTTGCCAGTGACCTTGGTGATCATCTGACGCAACTCGTCGGCCTGCGCTCCACGGCGACCGATCACGATGCCCGGACGCGCCGTGTGCACGTCGACGCGCAACTTGTCACGCGTGCGCTCGACCTCGATACGGCTGATCGCCGCAGACTCGAGCCGCTCCATGATCTGCTCACGGATCGTCCAGTCCTCGGTGAGGTAGTCCTTGTAGTCACGCTCGGAGAACCAACGCGACTTCCAGTCGGTGGTGACGCCGAGACGGAACCCGTACGGATTGATCTTCTGACCCATTACTTGGCTCCCTCGTCGTCCGCTTCGCTTTCTCCTCGCGACGCGTCCGCCTCGTCGCTAGCGCTTCCCTCGGCGGCTGTGGCTTCGTCCGCTACCGCGTCTGCGGCTTCGTCGGCCGCACCGGTCTCGTCAGCTTCCTCTGCTTCGTCGGTCGACGCTTCGGCTTCCTCTTCAAGAGCCTCTTCTGTGGTCTCCGCCGAGGCGGAAGCGTCCGCTGAATCCTCCGCCACTTCGTCGACGGCGTCTTCCAATTCTTCGACCTCGTCATCGAGGTCGTCGCCGGCCTCCTCGGCGGCGCGCTGGCGGCTGCGCTCGACGCGGGCACGGCGGCTGGCAGCGCTCGACTGCGGACGGCCACGGCCACCCGAGCTCGCCGCGCGCTCTTCCGCAGCTTGGAGCAGCTCGAGACGGTCGTCGCTCATCCGGGCGACGACCACGGTGATGTGACAGGTGCGCTTGTTGATGCGCGTCGCTCGGCCGCGGGCACGGGGACGGAAACGACGCAGCGTCGGGCCCTCGTCGGCGAAACACGCCAGCACGTAGAGCTCCTCGGCGTCCTGGTCGTCGTTGTTCACCGCATTGGCGACGGCGCTAGCGAGCACCTTGCGCACATCGGCGGCGATGTGCCGATCGGTGAACTGCAGGATCTCGTGGCGGTCTGCACGTCGAGGCCCCGGATGAGGTCGAGCACCTCACGCGCCTTCGATGCCGACGCCCGGATGTACTTGGCGGTCGCCCGCGTGCCGGGACGCTCGCCCGCCACGGTTGCACCTTCGTTGCGCTTGGGACCAGTCATCAGCGACGTCCCTTCGCACCGCGCTCTTGCCCGGCATGGAACCGGAACGTGCGCGTCGGGCTGAACTCGCCCAACTTGTGGCCGACCATCGACTCGGTGACGTAGACCGGAACGTGCTTCCGGCCATCGTGCACAGCGATGGTGTGCCCGACCATGTCGGGGATGATCGTCGAGCGACGCGACCAGGTCTTGATGACCTTGCGCTCGCCCGCAGCGTTCTGCTCGTCGATCTTGCCGAGCAGATGCTCGTCGACGAATGGGCCCTTTTTGAGACTGCGTGTCATTGGCGATTCCTCTCACACACCGCTCAGCGGCGGCCCCGTCCGGAACGACGGCGACGGATGATGAGCTTCTGCGACGACTTCTTCTTGTTGCGGGTACGGCTCTCGGGCTTGCCCCACGGCGACACCGCCGGGCGACCACCGGAGCTCTTGCCTTCGCCACCACCGAGCGGGTGGTCGACGGGGTTCATAGCCACGCCGCGGGTCTGCGGACGCTTGCCCTTCCAGCGGTTACGGCCCGCCTTACCGATCTTGACGAGCTCGTGCTCGGAGTTCCCGACCTCACCAACCGTGGCCCGGCAGTCGATCATCACGCGCCGCATCTCGGTGGACGGCATGCGCAGCGTGGCGTAGTCGCCATCCTTGGCGACCAGCTGCACAGCGATACCGGCCGAGCGGCCGATCTTGCCGCCGCCGCCCGGGCGGAGCTCGACGTTGTGCACCGTGGTGCCGACGGGGATGTAGCGCAGAGGCAACGCGTTGCCCGGCTTGATGTCGGCACCTTGACCGCTCTGTACCTCGTCGCCCACACCGAGCCCACGGGGAGCGAGGATGTAGGCCTTCTCGCCGTCGTTGTAGTGCAACAACGCAATGCGGCACGTGCGGTTGGGGTCGTACTCGATGGCCGCGACCTTGGCCGGCACGCCGTCTTTGGTGCGGTAGAAGTCGATGACGCGGTACTGCTGCTTGGGGCCGCCGCCGCGGTGACGCGACGTCTTGCGGCCGTAGCTGTTGCGCCCGCCGGTCTTCGACTTCTTGACCAACAACGACTTCAGCGAGGTCACCAAGACCCGCCCCGAGAAGTCG
>JBCCVW010000209.1:0-7992 GCA_039194665.1 Actinomycetota bacterium | reverse complement strand
GATGCTTTAGGGCAGGCGGATGGCTTCGCGCCCTGCACACACCGCGGCTAAATGCTCGGCGGCGCCTACGTCTTAGACGTCGGCGATCGACGGCGCGGCCTCGATCAACGGTTGGTCCTCGGCGCGTTTGGAATCGAGCACCCGCAGCGGGTTCTTGGCCAATGTGGTCTGGCTCGCTGCGCTGAGCGCATCCCCGGCGGCGGTGAAGTGTTGTTCGAGCGCAGCGACGTAGCGCGCCCGATCGGCTGGTTCGCCCAGGCTGTTGACGATGAGCTCGACCTGCTGCAAACCGAGCGCCGCGTAGAAGTCCCAGGCCAGCGCGATGACCTCGACGTCGAGTAGCGGGTCGTCGACCCCGAGCACCTCGACGCCGACCTGCTCGAACTGGCGGTAGCGGCCACGCTGGGCCTTCTCGTGGCGGAAGTTGGGTCCGGCGTAGAACACCTTCCACGGGGGTGTCGGGCGGTGCTGGGCAAACGCCCGACAGACGCTGGCGGTCACCTCGGGGCGCAGCGCAACGTGGCGGTCGCCGTGGTCGGTGAAGTCGTACATCTCTTTGGACACGACGTCGGTGGCGTCGCCGATCCGCACGAACACGCCATAGTCCTCGATCAGTGGCGTGTTCAGCCGGCCGTATCCGGCGGCCGCGACCGTGTCGGCGAACACCGCGACCAAGCGCTCGAAGCGGGCAGCTTCGGGCGGCAAGATGTCGCGCATCCCGGGGCTGGTCTGGAACGTCGGCACGGCCCGCCAGGCTATCGGCGCGACCTCATCGGGCTCAGGGAGGTTCCTGTAACGGTGGTGTCTGACACCACCGTTACACCGTTACGCGACGGGGGTGGCGGCACCGGGGAGCAGGCGGTAGGCGTCGTACACGCCGTCGATGCCCTTGATCGTGCGGATCACTGCGTCGAGATGCCCGGGATGGGCGAGCTCGAACTCGAAGCGCATCTTGGCCACCCGGTCGGCACCTGTGGCGGTGGTGCACGAGAGGATGTTCACGTGGTGATCGACCAACGCAGTGGCCACGTCACGCAGCAGACGTGACCGGTCGAGGGCGACCACCTCGACGCCGGCCACGAAGGTGTTACCCGACTGCTCTTCACCGTCCCACTCGACTTCGATCATGCGCGTCGCCTGCTGCGTCATGAGCGACGCCGCGTTCGCGCAGTCGGAGCGGTGCACGCTGACACCACGCCCACGCGTGACGAATCCGATGATCGGATCTCCTGGTACGGGCGTACAGCAGTTCGCCAAGGTCACGAGTACGTCGTCGAGACCCTCGACGTGCACCCCGACCTTCGTGCGTTGGCCAGCCGTTCGCTCGCGTCGCGGCCGGCCGACCGTGGCCGGCAGCTGGTCGGTGTCGTCGCCCGAGCTCATCGCCTTGGCGATGCGCTGGGCCACCGAGCGGGCCGACACGTGGTGCTCGCCGATCGCCGCCAGCAGCGCGTCGAGGTCGGTGTAGCTCAGCTCGCCGATCACGGATGCCAGCTGTGGCGACTTCCACACCTGTTGCACCGGGAGACCTTCGCGGCGCATCTCGGACGTCAGGTCGTCACGACCCGACTCGATCATGTCGAGGCGGCGCTCGCGGCTGAACCACTGGCGGATCTTGTTGCGCGCCCGCGGCGATGCAACGAAGGCCAGCCAGTCCTGTGACGGCCCGGCGGTCTCCACCTTCGAGGTGAAGATCTCGACATTGTCGCCGCTGGCCAACACGTGGTCGAGCGACACCAACCGGCCATTGACCTTGGCCCCGATACAGGAGTGTCCGATCTCGGTGTGCACGGCGTACGCGAAGTCGACCGTGGTCGAGCCGACCGGCAACGTAATCACGCGGCCCTTTGGTGTGAAGACGTAGACCTCGTCTTGTTCGAGGTCGGTCTTCAAGCTCTGCATGAACTGGGCAGGATCGGAGACCTCCTCTTGCCAGTCGATGATGCGGCTCAGCCAATCGACGTCGGCGGCGGTGGTTTGGCCGTCCTTGTACGCCCAATGCGCGGCGACGCCCCACTCGGCGCGACGGTGCATCTCTTCGGTGCGGATCTGCACCTCGATCGGCTTGCCCGATGGACCGATCACCGTGGTGTGCAAGCTCTGATAGAGGTTGAACTTGGGCATCGCGATGTAGTCCTTGAACCGCCCGACGACCGGACGCCAGCGTCCGTGGATGCAGCCCAATGCGGCGTAACAGTCTTTCATCGAGTCGACGATCACACGCACCGCAACGAGATCGAAGATGTCGTCGAATTCGAGGCCCTTGACGACCATCTTTTCGTAGATGCTCCACAGGTGCTTGCCCCGACCGGTGACCTCGGCTTCGATGCCGAGTTCGTCGAGTCGCGCCCGCACGTCGGCCAGCGCCTTGGCCAGGTACACCTCGCGCTCAGGGGTACGCGTGCTCACCAGGTGATCGAGCTCGGCGAAGCGCTTCGGATACAGCGCAGCGAACGACAGATCTTCGAGGTGCTGCTTGATCTCCTGCATGCCGAGGCGGTGGGCCAGCGGGGCGTAGATGTCGAGGGTCTCTTGGGCGATGCGCTGCTGCTTCTCCATCGGCATCGCGGCGATGGTCCGCATATTGTGCAGGCGGTCGGCCAACTTGATCACCAGAACGCGCAGATCCTTCGCCATCGCCACGAGCATCTTGCGCATCGTGGCGGCCTGCTGTTCCTCGCGCGAGTCGAACCGGATCCGTTCGAGCTTGGTCACGCCGTCGACGATCGCCGCCACCTCGGCGCCGAACCCGCGATCGACGTCGTCGAGCGTGATCTCGGTGTCTTCGACCGCGTCGTGGAGGAGTGCGGCGACGACCGACACCTCGTCGAGGCCGATGTCGGCGACGATATGGGCGACCGCCAGGGGGTGGTTGATGTAGCTCTCACCGCTCCCCCGCATTTGGTTGTGATGCGCCTCGGCGGCGACGCGGTAGGCCCGGTTGATCGTCGACACCGGCGCCTTCGGATGGCGCCGCCGATACGAGGTGAGCAGTGGCCCCAGCTCGTCGGCCGACGTCGCCACCTGCTGGCGTCGCCAGGGCAGGACGCGCGACACCGTGCCCATCAGATACTCATCAACGCCGTGATCGGTCGTCCGCCGAGTTTGCTGCGACCGTCGAGGTCGGCCAGCTCGATCACGAAGCTCAATCCGGCGATCACGCCACCGAGCGTCTCGACCAACTTGGCCGTGGCCGCCGCAGTGCCGCCCGTGGCCAACACGTCGTCGACGATCAAGATGCGCTCGCCCGGGTGGATCGCATCACGGTGGATTTCGAGCTTGTCGGAGCCGTACTCGAGGTCGTACTCCTCGCGCACTACGGCCCACGGCAGTTTGCCGGCCTTGCGCACGGGGACGAAGGCTGCGCCCAACCGATCGGCCACTGGAGCGGCGAAGATGAAGCCGCGTGACTCGACGCCGACCACCCGATCGACCGACTCGCCTCCGGTCGAGGCGACGAGTCCATCAATCGCCGTGCGGAATGCCGGACCGTCGCCGATCAGCGGCGTGATGTCGCGAAAGGTGACGCCGGGATCTGGGTAGTCGACGATGTCGCGGACGTATTCACGGAGCGACTCGTACCCGGCTGCCATGTGCCGAGGATATCGCCCTACGAATTCAGCGACGCTTCTTCTTGCGCGGCCGCGGTGGGTGCGTCAGCAGACGGTCGGCGCCCTTTGACACCGCCGCAGTGGTTGCGGCGACCGGCTCGACTGGTTGCTCGTCGTCAGCCACCTCGGTGTCATCCTCGACGTCGGACGGGCGGTCAGCGGTGCCGGGCCGCACCCGGCCGGTCAGTCCGGCACCGACCACCTCGGCCCGCAGGGCATCGCCGGTGAGGCGATGGGTACGGCGCGACTTGCGGGTGGCCGTGTTCGACTTCAACGTTGCCAACAGTGGCGCCGCAACGAAGATCGACGAGTACACGCCCGAGAGCATGCCGACGAGTAGAGCGAGGGCGAACTCGCGCAATGTAACGGCACCGAGGATGCCCGATCCGATCAGCAGCAGTGAGATCACCGGCAGGATCGACGAGATGCTCGTATTGATCGAGCGCATCATCACCTGGTTCATCGAGATGTTGACGATGTCCTCGTATGGCATCCGCCGGCTGGCGTATTTGCCTTCGTTCTCGCGCACCCGGTCGAACACGACGATCGTGTCGTACAGCGAGTACCCGAGGATCGTCAGGAAGGCGACCACCGTTGCCGGGGTGACCTCGAACTGGAACAACGAGTACACGCCCACGGTGATCAGCACGTCGTGGGCCATCGCGGTGAGCGCGGCCACGGCCATGCGCCACTCGAAGCGGATCGAAATGAAGATCGACACGATCACCAAGAAGATGATCAGCGCTCTGACAGCGGCCTCGGTGATGTCGCTGCCCCAGGTGGACGAAGTGAACGAGAAGTTGATGTCGTCGACGGTGACGCCCGCCGCATCGGCGAAGTCTTCGGTGATCTGCACGGCGACCTCGCGCTCGAGCACCGGCGTCTGGATGGTGATCAGATCGTTCAGCTCCGAGGTACGCCGCTGGATGCGGGCGCTCGTGGTGGAGATGCCATTGTCGACGAGCACGGCCTCGGCTTCCTCGACGCCGAACGTCTCGCTCGCCGGGACGTCCCAGGCGTCGCCTCCTTCGAAGTCGAGTCCGAGATTGAGGCCTTGGATCAGCAGCGAACCGACCGTGAGAACCACTGCGACCGCGGCGACGATCAGGCCGATCCGTCGGCGGCCATAGAAGTCGACCGCGGTCTGACCGCGATAGAGGCGACCGAGCCCGGTTGGCGCGATGTCGTCGATGCGCGTCGTCACTTGGCGACCTCCAGGCCGAAGGCCTTCCGCCCGACCATGAAGTTCGACCGCGAGAGCAGGATCACCGCTGGGCGGGTGAAGAAGTAACACACCAGCAGGTCGCAGGCGGTGGTGATGCCGAGGAACAGTGCGAAGCCGCGCACGGAACCGACGCTGAGCCAGAACAAGATGGCCGCACCGATGATCGACACGAGGTCGGCCGTCCAGATCGTGCGCCAGGTCATCTGGAAGCTGCGCGGTCCGGCGTTGCGCAATGTTCGTCCGTTGCGCAACTCGTCCTTCATTCGTTCGAAGAACACCACGTAGCTGTCCACCGTCACGCCGATGGCCACGATGATGCCGGTGACCCCGGCGAGACTGAGCGAGTAGTTCGTCCACCCCGATACCAGCGAGGCCACGCTGAACACCATCGCCGCCCACACCGCGATGCCGCCGATCACCACGAGCGCGATCCAGCGGTAGTACGAGACGAGGAAGGTCAGCACCAACGCGAGACCGATCAGACCGGCGATCACTGCAGCCTGCAGCGACTCCGAGCCGGCCGAGGCCGACACCGTGCGCGCTTCTTGCGCTTCCACTTCGACCGGGAACGCCCCGCGGTTGAGTACCGATGCCAGATCGTCGGCCTCGCCGCGGGTGAAGTTGCCGGTGATCGCAACGACGTCAGTGAAGTTGGGCTGGTTCACCTGTGGTGCCGACACGACAACGCTGTCGAGCACGATGGCGATCTGCCCACGCAGCCCGGGGACGGTCGATGGGCACAACGGTGTGGTGTTGAAGCACTGTGTGGCCAGGTTGTTCCACACGCTTTGGCCGTCACCGCGCAGCTCGACTGCGACACCCCATCCCTGCTGCGAGGTGAGCTCGGCACTGCCGCGCTCGAAGACTTCGCCGGTCCCGGCGACCGGTCCGACGCAGATCGGTGGACCGTCGCGGCTCGGCAGCAGCTCGGCGCCGGGCACCGATGGCTCACCCACGATCTCGCTGAGGTCGGGAATCGTGCTGTCCGTCGTTGCTGTGTCGTCGGGCGTGCTGTCGTCGGTCGGCACCGTGGTGTCTGGGCTGGCGATCCGGTTGGCGAACCCTTGCGGCTCGTCGAGCCCGGTGCCCTCCGTGACCGTGGAGTCGGTCACCGAGCTGTCCGTCGCGGGGTCGTCGGTTGTGGGGTCGTCGATGATCTCGGTCCCGTCGAGCAACAATTCGTCGCCAAGGATGCTGCCACCGTCGGGTACCGCGGTCGGGTCGAGCGGGGCGCAGGCGGACGCATCGAGCACCGGCCGCAGCTCGACCACACCCGATACGTCGACGGCGTCGAGCGCCTCTTGCTGGTCGCGGACGCCCGGTAGGTCGACCACGATCACGTCGCCTTGCACGCGCACGTCTGGCTCGGCGATACCCCGCGCTTCGAGCTCGCTGCGGATCAAGTCACGAATGACGAGCAAATCGTCTTCGGTCGCCGGTTCGACGGGCTGCAAGATCACCGACACGCCGCCCTGCAGATCGAGTCCGAGCACCGGTGTGTTTCCGGTGGCCAGATTGCCGATCAGTGCGCCGAGCACGACCAACACCGTCCCGACCAGGGAAATCCACAATCGGCGGCGCATTGGGGGTCAGTCGTCGTTGGCCGCGGCCGCGTCGTCAGCTGGTTTGTCGTCGGCGGCGGTGTCGTCGTCGACCTTGCCCTGGATGGCGGCGCGGGCGATGCGGATCTGCACATCATCGTCGATCTCCAGCCAGAACCGGCTATCGCCGTCCTCACCGGTGATTCGTCCGAAGATGCCCGACGTGGTGAGCACTTCGTCGCCGATCTCGATCGATTTCTGCAGATCTTGCTGTTCACGCATCCGCCGTCGCTGCGGCCGGATGAGGAAGAAGTACATGGCGAACGGGATGAGCAGCAAGATGCCGAGCTGAAACAGCGCCGCACCACCGCCACCACCGCTCCCTGACGCGACGAGCGCGCTGAGTTGGCTGGACATAGCGACGAGCGATCCTATCGGCCCCGACCCGACGGGAGCGGGCAGCACCGCACGACGACGGGTGTCAGGTCCACACGGCCAGCACCGCGCGGCGGAACTGGTCGAAGCGGCCCTCCACGATGGCCGTGCGGGCGTCTGCCATCAGTGCCAACGTCCACGCCACGTTGTGCAAGGAGATCAGCCGTGATGCTGTCGGCTCGCCGACCTGCAGCAAATGCCGCAGGTAGCCGCGGCTGTGTCGAGCGCACACCGCGCAGTGGCACGTCGCATCGAGCGGGTCCTCGCGGTCGGCGTTCCGTGCGGCCTTCACCGACAGTCGGCCCTCGGAGGTCAGGGCTGTGCCATGTCGACCGAGGCGGGTCTGCATCACGCAGTCGAACTGATCGACCCCGAGCCCGATCGCCTCCACGAGCGACGCCGGGTCGCCGACCCCCATCAGGTATCGCGGGCGATCAGCGGGAAGCCCCGCCAGCGCCGCCGCCAGCGCCGGCAGCATCTCCTCGCGGGTTTCGCCGACCGACAGTCCGCCGATCGCGTACCCGTCGAAGCCGATCTCCACCGTGCGTCGCGCGCTCTCGGCACGCAGGGTGTCATCGATCCCGCCCTGGACGATGCCGAACAACGACTGATCAGGACGCTGGTGCGCCGCCCGGGCGCGTTGGGCCCATGCAGCGGTGCGCTCAACGGCGAGATGGATGTGGTCGGGTGGGCTCGGTAGCGGCGGACACACGTCGAGCACCATTGCGATGTCGGCGCCCAGCTGCTCCTGCACGTGTACCGCAACCTCTGGCGTGAAACGGTGGCTCGACCCGTCATACGTGCTCTTGAACGTCACGCCGTCGTCGTCGACATCTGGGTCGAGGGAAAACACCTGGAAGCCGCCGGAGTCGGTCAGGGTCAGTCCATCCCACCCGGCGAACGCAGCCAACCCACCGAACCGCTCGACCACCTCGGCACCGGGTCGGAGCATGAGGTGGTACGTGTTGCCCAACACGATCTGCGCACCGAGCCGGTCGTAGTCGTCGGCGCTGAGGTATTTGATCGCGCCGCGGGTGCCTACGGGCATGAACAGCGGCGTGGTGTACGAACCCGTGGCCAGTGTCACCGTCGCCGCACGCGCCGCGCCGTCGGTTGCAGCGAGGTTGAGCGCAGCCGGAAACACCGGCGGGAGACTAACCGTGCGGCTGTAACGGTGGTG
>JBCCVW010000208.1:0-8008 GCA_039194665.1 Actinomycetota bacterium | reverse complement strand
GGCGGGTCACCGAGTTCTCCGACTCCCGTCAGCCACGAGATGGGCGAGCGCGGCGACTGCCCGCTCACCGCTCGGATAGCAGAACCGACCGCTGGCGCGTACCGCCGCGGGCCCGGCGTTGTCGGGATCGGCGGTGGCCAGCTCGGTGGCGACCAGTATCGGTTTGCCCGTCGACTCGCTGAGCTCGGCAGCTGCCTCGGCGAATCGGGCGTCCTGGCGCTCGTGGTAGGCGACGATGCGTTCCAATCCGTGGTCGGGATAGAAGCGGCCGTCGCGCATCATCCGCGCCTGGTTGCTCTGGATCCCCAAGCCGAGATAGATCACGTTGTGCACCATCGGATGCGCAGCGATCAACTCGAGCACAGCGGGAATGGTGTCGCGGGTCTCGCCGCCGGCGCAGTCGACCGGGTTGTTCTTGCTCCAGCGCGGCGGGAGCAACTCGTCGATCGCCGCCTGTAGGTCGCCAGGCAGCTGGAGCAGCTCGAGTTCGGGGGCGCGCGCGATGGCATCGGCGGTGACCACACCCCAGCCGCCAGCGGTGGTCAACACCACCGTGTTGGGGCCCGCCGAGGGCGGTTGCGTGGCGAAGGTGGCCGCCGTCTCGAAGGCCTCGGTCACGGACGCGGCACGAGTGATTCCCGCCGCCCGACATGCACCATCGAACACCTTGTCGTCGGCGGCCAAGGCGCCGGTGTGGCTCGCCGCTGCCTGGGCGCCGCCCTCGGTGGCGCCGCCTTTGACGATCACCAACGGCTGCGCGGCAGCAGCTCGGGCGAGTTGATCGAACAGGGCACGCCCGTCGGTGATGCCTTCGAGGTAGGCCAGCCCGACGGTGGTGGCTGCGTCGGCGGCGTACCACTCGAGGTAGTCGGCCACCGTCACGGCCGCAGCGTTGCCCGCAGACACCGCACGACTGATCCCGACGCCGCTGGCTCGCGCCATGTTCATGAAGCTCGACACGAAGTTGCCACTCTGGCTGGCGATACCGATCGATCCCGTCGGCGGATACGGAGCCACGATCTGCGCACACAGATCGACTGGCGTGCTCACGACGCCCTGCCCGTTCGGACCAGCGAGCAGCACACCGAGTTCGTCAGCGAGTTCCACCAGTTCACGCTCGGCGGCACGCCCCTCCTCACCGGCTTCGCCGTACCCGGCGCTCGTGAGGAACGCGGCGCGGATCCCCTTGTCGGCGCACTGGCGAAGCAGCTCGGGATTGGTCGCCGCAGGGGTGCATACGAATGCCAGGTCGATCTCACCGGCGGGCAGGTCGGCAACCGACGGCACGGTGTCGACGCCGAGCACGGTTTCGCCCTTCAAGTTGGTGCCATAGACCGCGCCGTCGTATCCCTGAGCGAGCAAGTTGTGCAGCGAGACGAAGCCGAACTTGCCGGGGTGGGTGGAGGCACCGGTGACCACCACGCCGCGGGGTTCGAACAACGCCCGAAAGGCGTCGTCGCTGGGCCGCTCGCGCGTTGCGTTCGCCGCAGCACGTGACGGTCCGGTCTCGACGAGCGCGTCGACGGCCACCAACCGTCCATCGGCCTGCACGATCAGCGGGTTCAGATCGACGCTGCGCACATCGGGGCGCGCTGCGGCCAATCCGCCGAGGCCGATGAGCACGTCGGCGAGTTGCTGGTGGTCGACCGGCGCTTCGCCGCGAAACGCATCGAGCAACGCGGCCGTGCGCAGGTCGGCGATCATCGAGGCGGCGTCATCGGCGCTGACCGGCGCTGGTCGAAAGACCACGTCGGCGACCGCCTCGGCGAGGATGCCACCGAGTCCGAGCATCACCGTCGGCCCGAACACCGGGTCGTCGATCAGCCCGACGATCAGCTCGCGGCTGCCCTTGATCATCGGTGCGACGAGCAGCGAGACATCACCGTCGTCTGGCGTGGCCGCGCCAAGGAGGTCGTCGCTCGCAGCGCGCACATCGGCCGCGCTGGTAACGCCGAGACGCACGAGGCCGCGCTCGGTCTTGTGCGCGATGTGGTCGCCGTTGAGCTTGACGACGACCGGATAACCCACGTCGTCGGCCGCCGACGCAGCGGCCGACGCCGAGTCGACGATACGTTCAGCCGCGATCGGTACGCCGTGCTCGCTGAGCAGGAGTTTCGAGTCGGCTTCGGAGAGGGTGGGCACGACCGCAAACCGTATCGGCCGCCTGGTGGCGGCCGGCGGCACCCTCTCGTGGGGCGGCCGACTCAGTGGCGTTGGACAGCGCCGGTCAGCTGCGCGGTGCGGCGACGTTGTAGGTCAGCACGCTGCGGCCGAGCAGACGCCCCGAGTCGGCTGAGTAGGCCTCGCTCTCGCAGAACACCACCGATCGGCCGCGTTTGACAACCCACCCTTCGGCGACCGCATCTTCGTCGCGGTTGGCCCCGATGAACTGCACGTGCATGTCGACCGTGGAATACCGTGCGTCGGACGGCAACACCGACCCGACGGCGGGGACCATCACCGCATCGAGCAGCGACGCCACTGCGCCACCGTGCACCATGCCGCCACCTTGCAGCAGCTCGGGCTTGAACGGCAGCCGCATCCGGCAATAGTCGACGCGCACTTCCTCCACGACGCATCCCAGCAGGCCCGGGTAGTAGGTCGCCTGCCCGGGGCCGAACTTGCGCCAACGGCGCGCCGCATCGTCGTCGAGTTCGTCGTACTGATCGGCCCGATGAGGCAACGCATCGCTCATCGGCCGGACCGTAGCGGGTCGCCCCTGACACCGATGGGGTCGGGTTGGACCTCAGCCGGGATGAATGAGCGCAGCTCGGAAGAACTCGATGATGTGGTCGCGACGGCGCGCCAACGCAGCCGGCGACATCGGGTCTTCGTCGAGCAGGCCTTCCAGAAACGGGGCATCGGAGAAGTAGCTCAACAACGCGCCGTACCCGGTGAGCAACAGCTGCTCGGGGTCTTGAGCGCGGTAGGTCCCCACCGCCATCTCCCGCCGGAGGTAGTCGGCGGCTTGATCGAACATCGGACGCAGTACCCCCGCCAGGTCGATGCCCAAATGCGATCCGCCGTCGATCGCTTCCCGGCGCATCAACGTGACATACGACGGGTTGTCGGCGAACAAGGCGAACCCGGCGCGCAGCACCTGTTCGACCTTTGGCCAACCGGTGGCGGTGGACTCGACGGCTTCGGTGACGCGCGCCAGCCAGTCCGAGAGCAAGCCCTCGAAGACTTCGCCGTACAGCGCCTCTTTGCTCCCGAAGTGGTGGAGCAACGACTGGCGGCGGATCCCTACCTCGGCGCTGATGTCGTTGAGGGAGGTGCCGGAGTAGCCCTGGTGAGCAAAACACTCGAGCGCGGCGTCGAGAATCTGCTCGCGCGTCGACCGGCTGTCACTCGTGGTGGCGTCCGCCGGTCGATCGCTCATCGACCGGGAACGCTACCGAGTTACACGATTGTCGTCAGCTGGGCGGGTACACACCCATCTGCTTGCCCTTGTCGGTCTGCCAAAAGATGTCGGCGATCTCGTCGATGTAGCTCACGAGTTGCTCACCGACGGCGGGGTCCATCGACTTCTTGGCCTCGCCGGCCTGGTGGATCGCCTTCCAGAACAGCTCGTGCAGCTGGGGGAACTGGGTGAAGTGGTCGGGAGCGAAGAAGTCGGCCCACAACACCATCAGATGGTGCTTGGTCTCCTCGGCGCGCTCCTCTTTGATCGAGATGCAGCGCGCCCGGAAGACGTCGTCGTCGCTGTCGTGGTACTTCTGTGCGGTCTTCACCACCGAGAGCGCCTCGATCTTGGCTTGGGCCGGGTCGTACACACCGCAATACAGGTCACAGTGTGCGTGGGCGACAGTGGCGTTCGCGAACAACTTGCCGAGCATGGTGACTCCTTCGTCATCAGGTTCGTCGGAGAGGGTCTGAACCTGGAAACCTACACTGACCTGGTGCCTTGGCGCCGCTTCGTCGTCGCAGATCGCTCGATGGAGCCCACGCTGGTCGCCGGACAGGGACTCGTGGCGCGCACGACCAGGCGGGCGCGACCAGGCGAGTTGCGCTGCGTGGAACATCCCGAACACCCCGGATTCTGGCTCGTCAAACGAGTCGACTCGGTGGACGCCGCCGCCGGCACGATGCGCGTGCATTCCGACAACCACGATGCCGCAACGGTCGACTCCCGCCAGTTCGGTCGGGTCGCCATCGCCGGCTCGTATCGCGTCGTGCTCCGCGTGCCCCGTTGGTTGATGTAGATCTGAAATCCAGGTGATTCCAGGCGCCACGCGCCGGAATCTGTAAATAGACCGGAATCTGCAAACAGAAGGGTGGATTTTGCCGCTCGACACACGCTGTTGGCGCGCACCTAGGCTGCCGGACGTGCAGATCGTCGCCGCCCTCTTTGTCGAGAACTTCGAGATGCGTCAGGCCCCGGGCCCGTCGACGCGCATCGACATGACCGGCGTGATGTTCAGTCAGGCGGCGCCTGAACCCGCACCGTTGACGATCGCTCCCCACTTGGTGGCGCTCATCTATTGCCCCGAAGGCGAACCTGGCAACGGCGTGTTCGAGGTGGTGTTCCGCTCTGGTACCGAGGAGGACAGTGAGCAACTCGCGCGCAACGTGAGTCCGTTCACCGTGGAGCCAGGCAAGTTCACCTACCGGCTGGTGCGCGGTGAGCTCGAGTTTCCCGACTACGGCCAGGTCTTCGCTCACTGCCGAGTGGGCCAAGGCGAGTGGCACCTCGTGCCCTTCACGTTGCTGCCGCCGGCCGAGGCGTAGCCCACCGTTCGTATCGGTCGCCCCGTCGCGCCAGTGCACCCTGGGCACTACTCTGCCGCTCGTGACGCTTACCGCAGAACAGGACGATCTCGCCGTCAAGCTCATCAAGGGCATGGCGATGGACGGTCCATTGAAGGCCAACAGCGGCCATCAGGGGACAGCGATGGCTCTCGCTGGTCTCGGCCATGTGCTGTTCAGCCGAGTGATGAAGCGCAATCCGGCCGATCACACCTGGCCGGATCGCGATCGGTTCATCCTGTCCAACGGGCACGCCTCGATCCTCCAGTACGCGCTGTTGTTCTTGAACGGCGACGGCCTCGAACTCGCTGACCTGCAGAAGTTCCGGCAGTGGGACTCGCTGACCCCGGGTCATCCCGAAGCGGGCCACACGGCCGGCATCGAGGTCACGACCGGACCGCTCGGGCAGGGCCTGGGCAACTCGGTCGGCATGGCGATCGCCGAACGCAACCTGCGGGCCCGTTTCGGTCCCGAGGCCATCGATCACCACACCTTCGTGATCTTCGGCGACGGCTGCGCCATGGAGGGCATCAGCCACGAGGCGGCCTCACTGGCTGGCCACCAGCGCCTCGACCGCCTGATCGCGATCTACGACGACAACCACGTGACCATCGACGGCCACACCGACCTGGCCTACAGCGACAACGTCCCCGAGCGCTTTCGGGCCTACGGCTGGGACGTCGTGGAGATGGGCGAGGTCGAAGACGACCTCGACGCCTTGGAGGCCGCACTCAACGCTGCCAAGGACCAAACCGAACGTCCGTCGTTGCTCGTCTTGCGCAGCCACATCGGTTCGCCCTCGCCCGACTGGACCGACAGCCCCAAAGCCCACGGCGACCCGTTCAAGGCCGACGACGTCGCCCGCACGAAAGCGGTGATGGGGATCCCCGACGAGCCGTTCTGGGCGCCGGCGGACCTGGTGACGGCGTGCCGCACACACGCCTCCGAGCGAGGTGCCGCCGCGCAGTTGGCGTGGGAGGAAACGTCGGCACCGGTACGGGCCAACCCCGACTGGGCGGCCGCGTGGGATGCAACCGGAGTCGATGGATGGGACGACGAACTCCCGGTGGTCCCCAAAGGGGAATCGCAAGCGACGAGAGCGGCGATCAAGACCGCGCTCAACGCCACCTTCGACAAGATCCCGGGACTGATCTCGGGCTCGGCCGACCTCACGGGCAGCAACGGGACGGCCATCGACAACACCACCAACCAGTCCGCCGACGACCCCGCCGGCCGCTATATGCACTATGGGATCCGCGAGCACGGGATGTCGGCAGCGATGGTCGGGATGGCCCGCCACGGCGGCATCCTCCCGGTCGGCGGCACGTTCTTCACCTTCTACGACTACGCCCGCCCCACCGTACGCCTGGCCTCGATGTCGAAGGCCAAGGTCGTCTTCGTGTACACCCACGATTCGGTCGGCGTCGGCGAGGACGGGCCCACCCACCAACCGATCGAGCAATTGGCGGCGCTACGAGCGATTCCCGACCTGCACGTGATTCGTCCCGCCGATGCCAACGAGACGATTCACGCCTGGGCGGACGCCGTTCGCCACCACGGCCCGACGGTCCTGGTGCTCAGCCGCCAGGGCATCACGGTGACCACAGACGGATCGGCGATCGAGCGCGGCGCAGGAATCGTCGTCGAGCACGGCGAGCCACCGCAGCTCGTCATCGTCGGCACCGGCAGCGAGGTCGCCGTCTGCGTCGAGGCTGCCGAGCGCCTCGCCACCGACGGCATCAGCGCCCGGGTGGTCAGCCTTCCGAGCTGGGATCGCTTCGCCGCCCAGGATCAGGCGTATCACAACGAGCTCTTCCCGCCCGGTGTTCCGGTGCTGTCGCTGGAAGCGGCAGCGACGTTCGGATGGGACCGTTTCGCCGACGAGTCGATCGGCATCGACCGATTCGGCGCCAGCGCTCCCGGCGCGCTGGTGCTGGACAAACTCGGGATCAACGCCGACCATGTCATCGAGCGCGCCCGCGCCCTGATCAACTGAGCACCAAACGACAGAGCACTGATCGAGAGAACGGAGACCCCCGCATGAGCGATCGTCTGCAAGCCCTCTACGCCGAGCATGGACAGAGCCCCTGGCTCGACAACTTGAAGCGCGGCTACATCACCTCGCGCCAACTCGTGGCGATTCGCGACGGCGGCGTGCGCGGGTTGACCTCCAACCCGTCGATCTTCCAGAAGGCCATTCAGGGGTCCGCCGACTACGACGAGCAGTTCCGCGAGGTGGTGGCCACCGGTTCGTCGATCATCGACGACTACTGGGACATGGTGATCCGCGACATCCACGGGGCGTGCGACGTGTTCTCGAAGGTGTACGACCAATCGGGTGGGACCGACGGGTTCGTCAGCGTCGAGGTCGCACCGTCGTTGGCCAACGACTCGTCCGGTACAGAGGCTGCGGCGCGTGGGCTCCACGAGCGGATCCAGCGGCGTAATCTGATGGTCAAGATCCCCGGCACCGAGGCGGGCCTCAACCCGATTCAGCAGATGATCTCGGAAGGCCGCAACGTCAACGTCACGCTGATCTTCAGTCTCGAGCGCTATGCCAAGGTGATGGAGGCATACATCTCGGGTCTTGAGCGGTACGCCGAGACGCCCGGAGCCGATCTGTCGCAGGTGGCGAGCGTGGCGAGCTTCTTCATCAGCCGCGTCGACACCGAAGTCGATCGCCGACTCGAGGCCCACGGCGGCGACGATGCGCTGGCGCTGCGCGGCAAGGCGGCGGTGGCCCAGGGCAAATTGGCCTACAAACTGTTCGCCGAAACGTTCGCTGGCCCGCGATGGGAGGCGCTCGCCGCCAAGGGGGCCCGTGTGCAGCGGCCCCTGTGGGCATCGACGTCGACGAAGAATCCGGCCTATCCCGACACGCTGTACGTCGACTCGCTGATCGGCCCGCACACGGTGAACACGTTGCCTGACCAAACCCTCGAGGCGTTCGCCGACCATGGCACGTTGGCCCGCACGATCGACGCCGACGTCGACGAGTCCGAAGCCGTATGGGCCGATCTGCCGAACGCAGGCGTCGACATGGATGACGTGTCCGCGCAGCTCGAACGTGAGGGCGTGGCCAGCTTCGAGAAGGCCTTCGACGAGCTGATCGCTGCGCTCGAAACCAAGGCCGCCGAACTCAAAGCGTGAACACCGCAGTGTGACAGTTGGGGTCAGACCCCGCCGGTCAAACGGCGAGCTGTGACACGAGGGGGCTGACCCCAGCTGTCACACACACTCGAAAGAGTTGAAGCCCGTG
>JBCCVW010000207.1:0-8317 GCA_039194665.1 Actinomycetota bacterium | reverse complement strand
CATCGAGGAACTGCTTGCGGATACGGAACGATCGTCCTGCCAACTGCACATCGGCTTCGCCCGCGGCCTCGATCTCGTCGATCGAGCAATGGAACGACTTGGTGACGTGCTCCGGGTCGGCCGGCGCACCGATGGTGACCACGGCGCGCACCTCATCGACGCGGCTGGCGACCGCGAGGACAGCCGCGCCGCCGAGGGAGTGTCCGATCAACAACTGCGGCGCCTCGTGGTGCTCGCGGAGCCATGCCGTTGCGGCCAACAGATCGTCGGTGTTCGACGTGAAGTTGGTGTTGGCGAACTCACCATCGCTTGCTCCGAGCCCCGTGAAGTCGAACCGCAGCACCGCGTACCCCTGGTCGGTCAGCCCGGCCGCGATACGTGACGCAGCCTTGATGTCTTTGCTGCAGGTGAAGCAATGGGCGAACAGGGCATAGGCCAGCGGCGGGCCGGCCGGCAGATCGAGACGGGCCGCAAGGTCATGGCCCTGGCTGCCGGGAAAGGTGATGCGTTGAATCCGTGCCGTCACCGCGTGGACCGTACCCGCCGACCGCGACGCCTCGACACCGTGGTTGGAGCCCGGCCCGAGCAACGGAGAGACAACGGAGCGACAACGGACTTGTCACAGAACGGCTCCGACACCTGTTGTAACGTGCGCGTGGATGCTCGCTGCCACCTCGGCGATCGGTCCCACCCTCGCGCTGATCCTCGGCGCCGGGATGCTCGCCCAATGGTTGGCGTGGCGCACGCAGATCCCCTCGATCATCGCGCTGCTCGTCGCCGGGCTGATCCTCGGGCCCGGGCTGGGGCTGGTCGATCCCGACGAGCTCCTCGGCGGGACGCTCTTTCCCCTGGTGTCGCTGGCGGTGGCGCTGATCCTGTTCGAGGGCGGACTCGACCTTCGTCCACGGGAGTTGCGATCGACCGGCACGGTCGTACGGCGGCTGATCTCGATCGGCGCCCTCGTTACATGTGTGATCGCTTGGTACTCGGTGCGCGAGATCTTCGACATCAGCAACCAGGCAGCGATCGTGCTTGGTGCGGTACTGGTGGTGACCGGCCCGACGGTGGTCGGACCGCTGCTGCGATTCGTGCGGCCTGCCGGGCGCACCGGGCCGATTCTGCGGGCCGAGGGTGTTCTGATCGATCCGATCGGCGCCACGGCCGCGCTGGTCGCGTTCGAGATCGTGATCACCGACGAGACGAACGAGGCGATCTCGACGATTGCCGGTGTGGTCGCCCTGACCCTGGTGGCCGGCATCGGGATCGGGCTGGCCGCCGCGTTCGTCCTCGACTCGGCACTCCGCCGCTTCTTGATCCCCGACCAGCTGGCAATACCGATCACGCTGGCGTTCGTGATCGGAGCGTTCGTCGTCACCAACGAACTCCAAGAAGAGGCAGGGCTGCTCACGGTGACGGTGCTCGGCATGTACCTCGCCCGCCGTGAGAGTTCGACGACTCGTCAGGTGCTCGAGTTCAACGAGAGCCTGCGCACGCTGCTGATCTCGGTGCTGTTCATCTTGTTGGCGGCTCGGATCGACGCCGACGCACTCGGCGACGTTGCGCTCCCCGCACTCGGCTTTCTGGCTGTGTTGGTGCTGGTCGCCCGTCCCCTCACGGTGCTCGTGTCGACGATCCGTACCGATCTCAGCTGGCGCGAGCGGGTGTTTCTCACGACGCTCGCACCGCGCGGCATCGTCGCCGCCGCGGTCTCGGCGATCTTTGCCCTGCGCCTCGAGGACGCCAACGTCGCCGATGCCGACAAGATCGTGCCGATCGTGTTCCTGGTGATCATCGGCACGATCATCGTGTACGGGTTCCTCGCCGCGCCGGCGGCACGGGCGTTGGGTCTCGCCGAGGCTCACGCCGACGGGTTGATGATCGCCGGCGCCCATGCCACGGCGCGGGGGCTGGCACTGCAGCTACAACAGCGGGGCGTCAAGACCCTGCTCGTCGACACCGATCCGTACAACGTGTCGCGGGCGATCGCCGCCGGCCTGACGGCCAGGCGGATGAACGTGCTCGCCGAGGATGCGATCAACGACCTCGACCTCCGCGGCATCGGCCGGCTGCTCGCATTCACCTCGAACGACGAGGTCAACGCGTTGGCCACGGCCCGCTATGCCCGCGTGTTCGGACGCCGCGAGGTGTTCCAACTGACGCCGACCCGTCGTCGCAGCGGCGACACCGCGGTGCCCGACGAGTACCTCGGCCGACTCGTCGGTATCGACACCTTGAGCTTCGGCACGATCGATGAACACAGCCGTCAGGGATGGCGGGTGCGCGGTGGCGCGGCGGGGGCGCGGTTGTCGCGGGCCGTCACCAACGACGAGTTCATCCCGCTCGTCCGAGTGATCGACGGCCGCATGGCGTTCCTCGGCCGCAACGATGCGATTCCCACCAATGGCGATGTCGTCGGCCTCGCTGCACCCTCACTGCAGGCCGACCTCGACCGACTGTCCGAAGCAGCGCAGTAGGAGCCTCGGCGACAGACTGCCGGTGCGGGCGCCGGCGACGAGTCAGCCGGCAACGGCGCTGTCGGGGTGGAACGCGTTCCACGCGAACCAGAACGTGTCGATGTGCACCAGCTGGTCGAGCTGGGTACCGACGAGTTCGCCGCCGGTGGATTCGCCGAACACGTTCCACGTCGAGCCGGTTTGCTCGTCGACGAAGGCCGATGGATCGGCAGGGTCGACCGAGAAGGTCAACGTCTCGCCGTCGACAACGGGGATGAACACGCCGGTGGCCCCGACATCAACGCCATCGGCCACATCGAATGCGTCCACGGCCGACGCCGAACCTGGGACCCAGAGGGCCACCACGTCGCTGTCGCCGAGCACGCCGGTCACCACGCCCGCCTCTTGCAGTTCGAGCAGCGGAAACGCCAGCGCATCGCTGTCGGTCTCGGCGCTCGACACCTCGACGCCGACGACTCTCGTCATCGGTGTGTAGCGACCGTCGACCTCACCTTCGAACAGGAACGGGTCGGCGTTCACGTCGTCGTACCCCGGATACGGGTTGACGCCGTAGTCGCGCGAGACACCGGTCTCCCGAGTGAGTACCAGCCCCTCGGGGTTGGCCGTACGCCACTCGTCGAAGCCGACGATCGTTGCTGGATAGTCGACGAGTGCGGCCTCGCCGAGCTCCCCGTACAGCGGTCGACCGGCGAAGTGACTCCACAGCGTTTCCGTCTGGCGGTCATACATCACCAGGCTCGAGTTGTAGAGCAAGCCGGACACGCCGAAGTCGAGCACGCGGCCCTCGACGCGTCGGTCGTGGACCGTCACCGAATTGCACAGCGGGCAGTAGGCCACCGCCACCGGGACGCCGCCCACCGTGTCGTTGACGATCTCATGCCACACCATCACCTCGAGTGGATACGCACGAGCGTCGCCCTCGATCTCCAACGCCAGGACCGGCGCTTGCGGAGCCAGGTGGGTGGCGCTCGCCGCCGTCTGGAACACCGGGTCGTCGATCGAGGGGATGCCGTCGGGAGGCGGGCCACCGGAGCGCAATCGGCTCAAGTCGATCGCCGGTTCGGGGAGTTCGGCAAGCGGATCGCGATAGGTCTCGAGGCCCGAGGGGACGTCTTCGCGCGGGGTGGAATCGACCAACTCCGTGGCGACCACCTCGGGGGAATAGTCGCCCGACGGTGGTGGATCCGCGATGGCGCCCGATTCGCCTTGCTCGCCTGCAGCTCCAGCGTTTTCGACGTCGGCCGCAGGTTGATCACCGGCGGTCGAGTTGTCATCGACGTTGCCGCACGCCGCGAGAACGACGGCAGCGGTCATCGGCAGAACGGCCAGACGCTTGCGCATGCCCCACCAAACGCTGTCGAGCGGACCATGATTCATCGCGTGCGCGAGCCAAATACGAAACTCCGCCATCTTTTTGTGTACGGGACGCTTCTTCCCGGCGACGTTCGTTGGCATCGACTCGCACCGCTCGTCGTCAACGCCGGTATTGCCGACCACGTCGACGGCCGCCTGTTCGACACCGGCCTCGCGTATCCAGCCGCCGTGTTCGACGATGCAAGCGCATCGACGATCGTCGGCCGAACCTACGAGCTCGACGATGTCGACCTGGCGCTCGCCATCCTCGACGAGATCGAGGGCACCGTCGCTGGCCTGTACCACCGCGTCCAGATCGACACCGCCCGCGGTCATCGCGCCTGGAGCTACCAGTACGGCGGCGACCTCGAATTGACCCCAATCCAGTCGGGTGATTGGACCGCCCACCGACAACGCTGACACCGACACGCCCGACCATCGCAACCGGATCCCGACCTTCACGGCCACGCCCATGGTGCGGCGTGCGCAGCGAACTCGCGGAACCTACGTTGACGGCATGAACCGCGAACACATGGAGTTGCTCGCCAGCGATGGATGGCGCGAGCTGCTCGACCAAGTCATCTTGCCGTTCGCTCTTGACGGACTCGGCCGGGCTGCGTTGGGTGACAACCTCTTGGAGATCGGCCCTGGGCCCGGCCTCACCACCGATCTCTTGGCCGACCTGATTCCGAGTGTCACGTGCCTCGAACTCGATGACGAGCTCGCCGCAGGGCTGTCGCAGCGTTTCAGCTCTCGTCCGGATGTGCGTGTCCATTGCGGTGACGGATCCGACATGCCGTTCGACGACAGCACCTTCTCGGGCGTCATCTGCTGCACGATGTTGCACCACATCCCATCGGCCGCGATCCAGGACCGGCTGTTCGCCGAAGCCGCTCGCACAGTGCGGCCCGGTGGGTGGTTCGTGGCGTCCGACAGCGTCGCCAGCGACGATCTCGCCGCGCTCCATCACGGCGACGTGTACAACCCGATCGATCCCGACGGGCTCGCCGACCGACTCACTGCCGTCGGCTTCGTCGACGTGTCGGTTCGCGCGAACGACTTCGGATTCGCCTGCCACGCACGCAGGCCGCTCTCCTCACCGGTCGCAGCGACGTAGCGCGTCGACCGCCTCGGGTGAGTGGCTGGCTGGTCGCCCGCTCTAGCGTCGGCGCCATGAGCGCACGAGACCGCCTGATCGGACCGGCCAATACAGGAGTGTGGATGTTCACCGAGGCGATGCCCGCCGGTGCCGCCGCAGAGTTCGCTGGCCGAGTGGAGTCACTCGGCTACTCCACGTTGTGGCTGCCCGAGACGTTGGGACGCGATCCGTTCCCGCACGTCGCATGGCTTGCTTCGCAGACCGACTCGCTGCAATTCGCCACCGGCATCGCCGGCATCTTCAACCGCCACCCGTCGTCGATGGTGCAGAGCTCGCTCACGGTCGCTGAACAGACTGGCGGGCGTTTCGTGCTCGGGCTGGGCGTGAGCCATGCGCCGATGGTTGCTGGTGTGCGCAAGCTCGACTACTCCAAGCCCTACTCACAGATGCACGAGTACCTCGCCACGATGGATCGCTTCCGGTACACCTCGATCCCGCCTGCCGAACCCCCGATCCGTCTGCTCGCCGCCCTCGGGCCGAAGATGCTGGAGCTGTCGGCCACCGCCGCCGACGGCGCACACCCGTACTTCACCACCCCGGAACACACCGCCCAGGCACGCGAGATTCTGGGGCCGGACAAGCTGTTGTGCGTCGAACAGAAGGTCATCTTGTCGACCGACGCCGATGCGGCGCGGGCGGCGGCAATTCGGACGAGCAACATCTACGCCGACCTGCCGAACTACCGGAACAACTGGAAGCGGCTCGGCTTCACCGAGGACGAGATCGAGTCCCGCGCCAATCGGTTCATCGATGCAGTGGTCGTGTGGGGCGACGAAGACCGGTTACGCGCCGGGGTGCAGGCGCACTACGACGCCGGCGCCGATCACGTCTGCGTTCAGCCGATCGACGTCGACGATCCGCTGGCCGTCGACTGGCGGGCGCTCGAAGTGCTCGCACCGACCAGCTGAGCGAGTCGCTTACATCGCTTCCTTCACGCCGCGGGCGATGAGCAGTCGGTTCATCGGATAACTCGTGGCCAGTCCGATGGCCATGCCGATCTGCATCAGGAACCAGAACACCGCCGAGTTCGCCTCGAGGTGCGGATCGGTGAAGAACACGAAGAACATCAGCCCCATCCAGGTGAACAGGCCCACCTCGAAGGCGGTCAACGACCAGAAGTCGGCTTTGGCTGCGCGCCGTAGCAGGACCCGCGTCGGGTCACTCGACATCGCCCGAATCGCAAAGAACTGGAAGGCGATGCCGAGCAACAGGGCGAACGTGAAGTCGAGGACGTACGACGCCCAAATGGTGGCGCCGAACAGACTCAGACCGAAGGCGAAGATCATCGTCTCGGCGAGCACATCGCCGAGCGTGCACCCACCGCCGCAGTGTGTCGACGCCACCGCAACTCGCACCCAATACGGATGCGGGCGCGGTCCATACTCGGCGACGTACTTCGGGCTCGCCGATCGGCCAACACGCCAGTAGAACCACAAACCGAATGGCCCGAGGTACAACGCGGTGATCGGCCAGACCCACTCCATCACGCCCATCGGCTGACGGAAGCCACGGGCACGAATGTCGACGATGATCACCAACGCGCTCGCGGCGGCGAGCGACAGTGACACCACGGCGAGCGTTTCGAGCCAGTCCGGCGGCACCGCCGCACGCTAGCTCGCCCGCCACTGGGTCGCCGCGGGTACGGTCCCGGGGATGAGCGACTGGGAGCACATCCGCTACGACACGCCCGCAGAAGGCGTCGGCCGCATCACGCTTGCCCGCGCCGAGGCGGCGAACGCGCAGAACTACCTGATGCTGACCGAGATCAACGAGGCATTCGACGTCGCCGCGCAAGACGACAACGTCCGGTGCATCGTGCTCGCCGCAGACGGCAAACACTTCTCCTCCGGCCACGACCTCGCCGAGACCGACCAGGACATGGCTGCGCTGCCGACGATCGGCACGCAACAGCACTTCGACGCCGAGGGCGTCGAGGGATACATGGCGCGCGAGGCCGAGATGTACCTCGGACTGTGTTGGCGCTGGCGCAACATCGCCAAGCCGACGATCGCTCAGGTACAAGGGAAGGTGATCGCCGGTGGATTGATGCTGGTGTGGCCGATGGACCTGATCGTGTGCTCAGAGGACGCCACGTTCTCCGATCCAGTTGTGGCCTTTGGCGTCAACGGCCATGAGTACTTCACCCACCCCTACGAGGTCGGCGCCCGATTGGCCAAGGAGATGCTGTTCACCGGCAGGGCGATCACCGCCGACGAGGCCTTGCGCGCCGGGATGGTCAACAAGGTCGTTGCGCGCGACGAGCTCGAAACGGAAACGCTGAAGATGGCTGCGCACATCGCGCGACGCCCGATGTTCGGCCTCACGCTGGCCAAACAGTCGGTGAACAATGCGCTCGATGCGATGGGTATGTACACCGCGCTGCAGTCTGCGTTCGGTCTGCAACACGTGGCGCACGCTCACAACCGGCTCAAATACGGAACCCTCGTCGATCCCAGCGGCATCAAGGTCGTCCGCGCCGAGGCCTGACGCGATCAGACGAGGGGATCACGTCGGCGGCTCGCCGCCGCACGACCGCCAAATCAAGGCCGCGGCGCGGCGCGCCCAATCGTCGGGCACGTCCGCTGCAGCGAGCGCCATGCTGTACCACGAGCCCGTGGCGAATGTGCCCGCGATCGCCAGGTCGGCGTCGGCGTCGAGTTCGCCAGCGTCGACGGCGTCAGCGAGCAGCCCCCGGAACCGGGCCCGCCGAGGCGTGACCACGTCGTCGAGATACCGCTGGCGGATGGCGTCGTCGACGCCATCGGTGAGCATCAAGCCCGCAACGGGGAGCGACCCGGCAGCGGTGATGCAGTGCCGGAAGTGCTCGAGTTCGGCGACGAAGTCATCGAACGGCGCACCGCTCAGGTCCGGGGGTTCCACGCGTGCCAGCTCGGCGATCGCGTCGACGACGAGCGCCGCCTTGTCCGACCAGCGACGATAGATCGCTGGTCGCGTCGTGCCGGCGGCCTCGGCGATCGAGGCGAGCGACAGTCCGGCGTACCCGTCGCGCGCCAGCTGGCGCAGCGTCTCATCGAGCACGGCCGCATCGATCGAGTGATCGCGGGGACGACCGACGGTGGCCCGTGGCGTGTCAGTCGTTGCTGGCGGCACACGATGAGCGTAGCGAATTTCGTGACATCAGCGAATTGCAATTCCGCCGGAGGGTCGCTAGGTTCAATATAAATACATAACAGTTACGTATCTGTACGTATCAGTCTCACACGAGGAAGCGCGATGCCCGCCACAATCGACACCCACGGAACCCCCCGGCGAGTCCTGGTACTCGCCTCCAACCCATCCACGTCGACCCAGACCGGATGGCCGATCGGCT
>JBCCVW010000206.1:0-8320 GCA_039194665.1 Actinomycetota bacterium | reverse complement strand
GGGCATCGCGGAGGCGGGTGGGCCGGTCGTGTTGCGGGTTGGCGACGGGGCCTATCCCGACTATCCCGACGCCGACCTGCGGTCGGCGCGCCGGCAGTGTGTGGCCCTCGGGGCGGCGATCGGCGCAGCGGGACTGCGCGGACCGCTCCGACCCGTCGACACCGTCGACGACGCACAACAGGGCGACGCAGCGGGGCAGCTGCGGCGCCCGTGGGCGGTCGAGCGAGTACCCGTGTCCACGGATCCGACGACCGGCGAAGTACTGCGACCGCGTCGTCGGCGTGGACTGCGTCGCTTGTGGCGCTGAGCAAGAGGCGACTTGAGGATGGTGGCCGTCGACATGGTGCTGCGCCGTCGGCGTGACAGAGTTCAACGGTGAGCTCCGGCCGACGCGATTTCCACGAGTCGCTGCCTCGTAAGCGGATGGGCGCGGGTGTCGTCTTTGTTGATTCCGCCAGCCGCGTTCTGCTGGTCCACCCGACGTACAAACCGACGTGGGAACTCCCAGGGGGAGCCGTCGAGGACCGCGAGTCTCCACGCGCTGCGGCCCAACGGGAGGTGCGCGAGGAACTCGGCCTAGAGATCGACCTCGGTCCGATGATCTGCGTCGACTACAACGCGAGCACGACGGACTATCTCGAGAGCCTCATGTTCCTCTTCGCCGGACCGCAGCTGACGGCCCAGCAAGAAGCGGCAATACGCCTACCGGACGACGAACTCTCGGAGTGGCGGTGGTGCGACATGAGCGACGCGATGTCATTGCTCGCGGATCGAGTCGGCCGTCGCCTGGCCACATGTGTTGACGGCGACAGCTTCTCAACCGGCGCATACCTAGAGGAGCAGACCGTCGTGACCGGCGACGACTGACACCGCCGGATTCACTACGAACAGTCGTGCCGCGATGCGCATCCGTAGGACTGCTGCATCGTGCACGCTTGCGGGTGGGTGGTTCTGCTCTGGCCAGCCGTGATTGCCAGTACGCAGGTGGCTCATTGAGATGCCTATTCGGCAGATGTCAGGTCCCTGTCTTCGAGTTCCCAGGCGTGGTCGAGCATGTGCCAGGCACAGCGTCGGATGAGGAACTGAAGTGCCCACGATCGAGCCGGCTCGCCCCGTGCGTGGTGATCGCGGACCGCCTCGGTGAAGTCATTGCGGTATGCGCGCAACGCTGCGGGGTCATCCCTCGTCTCCAAGGGCACCTTCACGCCGACCTTGGGAGCAAACTCGTGGATCTCTGCACCATTCACGTGCTGAATGATGTGGTCCTTGTCGCGACCGCCGCCCCGCGGACCTTTGCGCAGCTCAACTGACACACGTGCGGCCGTATCATCGAAGGTGGCCCACGCGGCCTGCAACAGCGCGAGCTTCCGGTCGAGTTCGGCGTCGGTCATCGAGTTGCGCTCGCCGGTAGCGGTCCGTCCTGAGACTCCGTAGTAGTCGGTCATCCCGATGCCCTCGACCTCCTCGACGACACAGAGATCACCGAGCCGATCGAAGTCGTCGCCATAGCCGGCACGTTCAGCCACCTTGCTGAAGCGGTGACGATACGCGTCCAGCACCGACAGCACGTCGCCACCCAGGGACGTGCTGCGGTCCCATCCGGGCCAGTCGAACGCGCTCGCGACCAGACGCTTCTTCTTGCCCGTCTCGAGCATCACTCGGACGACTTCGACCACGCGCGTCGACGGTAGCCGGCGGCCCGATCTACCGAGAGTCGATCAACTGCCATGATCGCGCTCAGACCGCACATCGGATCGCCTTGCTCGGATCGATGGTTGAGTGGTCGCGTCTAGTCTCGCCGGGAATGCGCGAGCGTCGACGTCCGGTGTGGCTCACCGACGCGATTCGCCTCGTTCCCGACCGCACGGGCTGGCGGGGTGGTGTCCGCTCTGCAGTGCAGATGGTGTCGCCGCTCGTCGTTGGTGCGGTGGTCGATGCGGGGTCGGGCGTGATGGTGGTGGCGTTGGTGGCGCTCAATGTCGGGATCGCCGACCCGGGCGGCGCATACGAGAGTCGCTTTCGCTCGTTGATGACGACGGGTGTCCTGTCGTGTCTGGCCGCCGGTGTCGCCACGCTGTTCGCAGACCAGGCGGCCGCCTTGCTCGTTGCGACGGTGGCAGTTGCCGTCGGCGTGGCGTTTGCGTCGGGTCTCGGGTCGAGCGGCAGTCGAATTGCGTTGCTTGCGGCGATCGTGTGGACGATCTTCGCGTTCGGCGATCTTCCCGATCCCGACGTCGTCGATCGTGTTGCGTTGACGGCCGTCGGAGCGGTGTGGGCGATGGTCGTGGCGTTGTGGTCGTGGCCACTACGTGCTGCACAACCGGCTGAGAACGCTGTCGCTGATGCGTGGACCGCACTGGCTGACTACTGCCGACAGCCTCACGACGACGCGCTCCGCGACGCGCGCGTTCGCATTGGCGTTGCTGCGTCCACAGTTGCTGCGACGCGATCGGCTCCATCGATCCTCAGCGGTCAGATCCGCGCCGTCGACTTCGTGTTGACCGCAGCGGCCGACGTTGTGCACCGGGCGCCGTCGGATCCTCGCTCCGCTCATTGGCTCGAGACAATCGGTGCGGTGGGACGTGACCCATCGGTGCACGGTCTGACGACGGCCGCAGCCGAGTTGGACGAACAGGGCGCTCCTCCCAGCGTCGTCGGCCTGATGAGCGACGCCCAACACAGCGTCGGCGCACCGGTGCCGATCACCGTCCCGCCATGGTCGCTCTCACGCCGGATCACGGACACCGCCGTGAGGTTCATACATCCGGGACTGCGACAGCAGCGCTATGCGTTTCGGCTTGCGCTGGCCATCGTGATTGCTGGTTCCGTGGCCTTGTGGGCTGGATTGGATCGGAGCTATTGGGTGCCATTGACGGTGTTCATCATCCTGGCGCCGACGGCGACGGCGACGATATCGAAAGGAATCCAGCGCACCGTCGGAACCATCGTGGGCGTCGCCGTGGGTATCGGCGTCGTCGGCGTCGTGCCCCCCGGATCGTTGTGGCATTACGGCTTCCTCGCGATCGTTGCGATCGTGATCGGTTCCGTCATGCCGATCAACTACGGCGTGGCGGTGATCTTCATCAGTACTGCGATCGTCGCATTGATGTCTTGGCCCAACGGTGGAGGCGAGCCCGTTGCCGCAGCTCGACTACTTGACACGGTGATCGGTGCCGCAATCGCTGTCCTCGTTGGGGTGTTCGTGTGGCCGCACCATCCCCGAGACGAACTCGACGGTGCACTGGCAGCGGCGATGCGTCGCACTTCTGGCTATGTCGACACGGTCACCCGCGAGGACTCGACGGATGGTGAGATCGCTCATGCTCGACGGCGTGCGCTCGCTGCGCTCGGTGATGCCTCTGCGCTCGTCGCCGAAGCGAACGCGGATTGGAGTTGTCCACCGCTGTACCCCCAAGAACAGCTGGTGGAGGCGACCAACGAAGTCGGACGGTCGGCCTCGCGTCTGGCGACGCGCGTCCGCGACGACGTGGTGGTCAGCCTCCCTACTGCGGCCGAGCGTGGTCGCCTCGTCGAACTACTCACCGACGGAGCCGACGTCCTCGAGCACGGCTACCACCGAGATGGGTCGAGGCCACCGTCGGGTTCGATCGGCGAACTCACTGCGCCGTGCGTGCGGGCATACCAACTCGCCCTTGCTATTGCGCAACACACCGACGTGTAGCTGCGAGCACCGCAACGGCTACCGGACCCCACCGGATCGTTGCTCGACTACACGGTCGGTTGTCCGCTCGCGCTCGGTCGAAGTGATCTCCTCGGTACGGCAGCGCGAGTAGCGCGGCAATGCTGCGATCACCCGCCTGGGTCGTTGAAGCACACCTGCTGGACACGCCAGCCGCCGTCGAGACGTATCAGCACGATGATCTGTTTGATCGTGGTCAAACCGTCGGCGTCGTCGAACTCGATGTCATTGTTCACCACGGCGAGGTCGCCGTCGCCCTCAATCGACCAGTGTGTGTGGCGGACGTTGGCCACGTCGCCGAAGCCCTCTTGTACGTAGGCCTCGATAGCCACCTTCCCCACGATGCGTGGTGAGCCCGGCGCCATCAGTACACAGTTCGATGCGTAGTGAGCCAGCCACGCTGGCCAGTCGTGGCCCATCTGGGAGGTCCATGTCTCCACAGTCGAACGGACGTCGTCGGCGTCGCGGGCGGTGAAACGGGATGTTGACATCGAGTCTCCATGGCGGAATCGTGGGTTGCTGCATCGGCCGATCGATCTGATCGACAGCAGGATGCATGGCTACCAGATCGGCCTTTCCGGCGTTGCGAGTTCGGAGGCACACGCTGGGCTTGGCCATCACCCGCCGCACCGGTCGGCCGATCGAGGCGACCGATTTCGTCCAATTGACACGGCTCCCCCCGCCCCGCAGCGACAGGGCGAGTTGCGAGGCGTGCGACAACTCAGTCGCGATCGAAGATCGATGGCCGTTCGCCGAACACAGCAACGGCCTGGCGCAGCGGCACGAGATCGCCACCGCGTCCTTCGGCTGCGGACACGGCATCTTCGGCAATCCGTCGGGCCTCGCTCAACTCGTCGCGCAACGCCGCGTTCTCGACTTCGAGCTGCATTACCCGGCGAATGCCCTCGAGGTTCAGTCCTTCGTCGGTGAGCTGTGAGATGCGCCGCAACAGCGCGATGTCGGCGTCGGAGTATCGGCGGTTGCCACCCTGGGTGCGCGCCGGAGTGACCAGCCCGCGGCGCTCGTAGATGCGCAGGGTTTGGGGGTGCATCCCAGCCAGTTCGGCAGCGACCGAGATCACGTAGACCGCGTGCGTCGCCGAACGTTCGATCCGTTGGTTGCTGCGGTCTGTGCTCATGCCAGCGATGCCCTCGGGTTCACGGTAGTCGCCGCCGCCAGTTGTTCGAGTGCCGCCCGCTGCTCGTCGCTGAGGTCGGTCGGTACCTGGACGTTGACGGTGACGATGAGGTCACCCGACGTGGACGACGTCTCGATGCCGCGCCCCTTCACCCGGTGCCGGCTGCCGCTGGGCGTCCCTGGCTTGAGCCGTAACGTGACGCGCGAGCCGTCCAGCGTCGGAACATCGATCTCGCCGCCGAGCGCCGCCTCGGCGTAGGTCACGGGGACGGACACGGTGAGGTTGTTGCCCTGCCGGCCGAACATCTGATGCGGCATCACCGTGAGTTCGACGAGCAGGTCACCCGCCGGGCCGCCGTTCCGCCCCGGACCGCCGCGGCCCTTGAGACGGATCGTCTGGCCGTCCTTCACCCCGGCAGGGATACGCGTCTTGACCTCGCGCTGGCGCTTCTCGACACCACTGCCGTGGCAGGTAGGGCACGGGTCGTCGATACGCACGCCTTTGCCTTGGCACACGCGACACGGCGACGAGAACGAGAACAGGCCCTGGTTGTCGTCGACCACGCCGCGGCCGCCGCAGTTCGCACAGATCGTCGGACTGGTGCCCGGTCGCGCACCGGAGCCACCGCAGGTGGAGCACTGGGCGTCGGTGGTCAGATACAGCGTGGTGGTGATCCCCGAAACGGCGTCCTCGAAGTCGATCGTCAGATGCGCCGTGATGTCGTCCCCGCGCCGCGGTCCAACACCCGCTGGACCGTTTGCTCCGCCCGGGGCAGGACCGCCACGACCGCCGCGGCCGAAGAGGTTGCCGAACAGGTCGCCGAGACCACCGCCGTCGTCACCGACGTTGAACCGGAAGCCACCTTGGCCGCCGCCGGGCGCGCCGCCCATTCCGCCGAGCGGTCCCATCTGGCGCACCTCGTCGTACTCGGCGCGCTTGTCCTCGTCGCCGAGCACGTCGTAGGCGGCCGAGACTTCCTTGAAGCGCTCCTCGGCAGCGGCATCGCCGGGGTTCTTGTCAGGGTGCAAGTCGCGAGCGAGCTTGCGGTACGCCTTGGTGACCTCTTTCGCCGAGGCGTCTTCGTCGACGCCGAGGATCTTGTAGTAGTCGGTCTCGAACCACTCTCGTTGGGGAGCCAATGTCGGTCACCTCCTCCGGTGCACTCTCGGGTTGCTCCTGGCCGGCCACCACGGTGGTCGCCGGCCACACGCCGGCTGGGCGCGCTAGTCGGTTGTCTTCACCATCGCGGCGCGCAGGACCTTGCCCTTCCACAGGTAGCCACTGCGCAGCACCTCGGCGACGGTCGGCTCGCCGCCGCCCGCCGGTTCGTGGGCGACCGCTTCGGCCACCTCAGGGTCGAACGGTGCGCCGTCGAGGTTGACGAGCTCGAGGCCTTGCTTCTTCAGCTCCACCAGCATCTGGTTGAGGAGTGGACCGACCTCGTCGGGATGCCGCAGATAGGCCGCCTCGGCGGCGTCGAGCACCGGGAGCAGTGCTTCGGCAAGCCGGCCCGTCGCCCGGTCGGCATCAGCCTGCGCTTGGGTCTGCATGCGGCGCCGGTAGTTGTCGAAGTCGGCCTGCACGCGTTGGGCCATCGCCCGGTACTCCTCGCGCTCGGTGAGCAGTGCCTCCACGTCGACGTCTGAGAAGTCGGGCGCAACGGCATCGAACTCGTCGAGGTCGTCGACGTCGGCGATGTCGCCATCGCCGGTACCGGCCGTGTGGGATGGTGGCGCCGCCGGCGCGGCACCGGGTGTGGGCCGCGGCATCGACGACGTGATGTCGTCGATCTCGCTGGCCCGCTCGGTGCCGTCGTCGGGTGCGCCGATCGTGTTGTCGGTCATGTCGCCGCCTTGCGCGTTGCGCTCGACGTCACTTCTCTTCGTCGACAATCTCGGCGTCGACGATGTCGTCGTCGTCGACCGGGCCGGCGCCCGTGTCGCCGGTCTCCTGGCCGGAGGCAGACGAACCTGCCGCGTTGGCGTCCTTCGACGCCGCCTCGTAGAGCTTCTGGCTGAAGGCCTGGCTGGCCGACATCAGTGTTTCGGTGGCGGTCTTGATGGCGTCGTTGTCGTTGCCCTCGAGCGCCGTCTTGAGATCGGCGAGTGGCTGCTCCACCGCCTGCTTCTCGTCGGCCGACACGTTGTCGCCCTGCTCACGCAGCACCTTCTCGGTTTGATACACGAGCGAGTCGGCGTTGTTGCGCACCTCGGCCTCTTCGCGACGCTGACGGTCCTCGTCGGCGTGCGCCTCGGCGTCTTTGACCATCTGCTCGATGTCGTCCTTGTCGAGCGTCGACTGACCGGTGATGGTCATCGACTGCTCCTTGTTGGTGGCCCGGTCCTTCGCGGACACGTGCACGATGCCGTTGGCGTCGATGTCGAACGTGACCTCGATCTGCGGCACGCCACGGGGAGCGGGCGGCAGGTCGACGAGCTGGAACTTGCCGAGCGTCTTGTTGTACTGCGCCATGTCGCGCTCGCCCTGGAGGACGTGGATCTCGACCGACGGCTGGCTGTCCTCGGCGGTGGTGAACACCTCCGACCGCTTGGTCGGGATGGTCGTGTTGCGATCGATGAGCCGCGTCATGACGCCACCCTTCGTCTCGATTCCCAGCGACAGCGGGGTGACGTCGAGCAGGAGCACGTCCTTGACGTCGCCGCGCAGCACGCCCGCCTGGATGGCCGCACCGATGGCGACGACCTCGTCGGGGTTGACGGTCTTGTTGGGCTCCTTGCCGGTGAGGTCCTGGACCAGGTCGGCGACGGCCGGCATGCGGGTGGAGCCACCGACGAGGATGACGTGATCGAGTTCGCCCTTGGAGAGACCGGCATCCTTCAGCGCCTGCTCGAACGGGATCCGGCAGCGCTCGATGAGGTCGGAGGTCATCTCCTGGAACTTCGAGCGCGACAGGCTCTCGTCGAGGTGGAGCGGCCCGTCGGCCGTGGCCGTGATGAACGGCAGGTTGATCTGCGTCGACTGGGTCTGGCTCAGCTCGATCTTGGCCTTCTCGGCGGCCTCCTGGAGGCGCTGCGCCGCCATGCGGTCGGCCGACAGGTCGACACCGTGAGCGGCCTTGAACTGGTCGACCAGCCAGTCGATGATGCGCTGGTCCCAGTCGTCGCCTCCGAGGCTGGTGTCACCGTGGGTCGACTTCACCTCGAACACGCCGTCGCCGATCTCGAGCACCGACACGTCGAACGTGCCGCCGCCGAGGTCGAACACGAGAATGGTCTGAACCTCAGTCTCCTTGTCGAGGCCATAGGCCAGCGCCGCCGCGGTCGGCTCGTTGATGATGCGCAGCACCTCGAGGCCAGCGATGGCGCCGGCTTCCTGGGTGGCGGTGCGCTGGGCATCGTCGAAGTAGGCGGGCACGGTGATGACGGCCTGGGTGACGGTGTCCCCGAGGTACTCCTCGGCGTCACGCTTGAGCTTCATCAGCGTGCGGGCGCTGATCTCCTGGGAGTTGTACGCCTTGCCGT
>JBCCVW010000205.1:0-8498 GCA_039194665.1 Actinomycetota bacterium | reverse complement strand
GTCGGCTCGTCGAGCAGCAGCAGATCGGGCCGCGACAACAGGAGGCGGCACAACGCCACGCGCCGGCGCTCACCACCGGAGAGCACCGACACGTCGGCGTCGTCGGGCGGGCAGCGCAGTGCGTCCATGGCGATGTCGACATTGCGCTCCAGGCTCCACGCGTCGGTGGCGGCGATCTTGTCTTCGAGTTGGGCCTGTTCTTTGCCGATCTTGTCGTAGTCGGCGTCGGGGTCGGCCCACATCGCCATCACTTCGTTGTAGCGATCGATGATCGCCTGCACCTCGGCGACGCCGTCCATCACGTTGCCCTTGACGTCCTTGGCGGGGTCGAGTTGCGGCTCCTGGGCGAGGTAACCAACGGTGAACCCCTGCGTCAGCCGGGCTTCACCGGTGTAGCCGTCGTCGATGCCAGCCATGATCTTGAGCAGCGACGACTTGCCGGCGCCGTTCGAGCCGAGCACCCCGATCTTCGCTCCCGGGTAGAACGACAGCGAGATGTTCTCGAGCACGGTCTTGTCGGGCGGGTAGTGCCGGGCGAGCTTGTACGCCTGGTAGATGAATTCGTGCGCCATGAGGTCTCCGAGACTACGTGCGTCACGGAAACTCTGGGGATTTCAAGCGCGTGGCGCGGAATTTGAGCAACAGAAGTGCCTGCGCTGCTCGCGGCGCCTGCATGGTCAGCCGACGCTGGAGCGCACGCGATTGGGCTCGAGCACGATCACCACGAAGAAGTCCGCTGGCGCAGCCCGCCACTGTTCGAGGGTCTCGCGGATCTTCGGATCGGTGGTGTCCCAGTACCGCGGCGCGAGGACATCGGTGGCCAGCGCTTGGGCGTCGGCGTCGCGGTCGATCAGCGCGTTCCCGTCGAATCGAACCCACATCGGCGGCTCGTCGAGGTCGTTGATCACGAGCATCGAGACGCGGGGGTCACGCTCGATGGCGCGCACCTTTGGCGACGTTGCGCCGGTGAACACCCGTATGGCAGTGCCATCCCAGTCGAACCACACCGGTGTGCCGTTCGCCGTACCGTCAGCGTTCGACCGCAGCAGGATCCCTTGGCGCGTGCGGCTCTCCAAGAAACTCGCGATCTCGCGTGCGGTCAGTTCAGCCATGACGGTCCCTTCGATGCGTTCGCAGTAGTAGCGGTGTCGACGAGCCTAACAAGACAAGCGCTTGTCTAATATCTACACGATCGAGTTTGTGATCAGACCGGTGGCGGCCGCAGCCGTCGCGCTTCTGCAGCAAATCGTGGGGTTTCCTCCAAGACCGGTGACGCGTGAGTGTTCAGGGTTGGGCGTATGAGTGAATGGACTGTTTCTCGTCGGGTGCGGGTGGCCACGGGTGTGGTGCTTGCTGGTGCTGTTGCGTTGGCTGGGTTGTCGGCGTGGCGGGTGGATGCGTCTGGTGGGGGTGAGGATTCGACGTATGTGCCGGTGACGCCGTGTCGGTTGTTCGACACGCGTTCTGGCTCGGACAATGTGGGTTCGCGTTCGACGCCGTTGGGTGCTGGTGTTGGGGGTGCGCACGTGCAGCAGGTGACCGGCGTGAATGGTGACTGTGAGGTGCCGGTTGGTGCGGTGGGCGTGAGTCTGAATGTGACGGTCACCAACGGGACTGCACAGTCGAATTTGCGGCTATATCCGGACGGTGTGGAGGTGCCGTTGGCGTCGAATTTGAACTGGGTGGCGGGTCAGGCACCGACCCCGAACAAGGTGGATGTGAAGTTGTCGGCGGATGGTCGTGTGGTGGTGCAGAACTTCAAGGGCACCGTCGACGTGATCGCTGACGTGGTCGGGTATTCAACTCGCGGCACACTCGGCGACATCGAAACCCGTCTCGCTGCTCTCGAAGCCGGCAACGGTGGCGACAACAGCGACAGCGGTGACGACGGTGTCCTTGCCGGTCGTGTCGACGCCCTGGAGCTTGTAGACCAGCAGCTGGCGGAGGATCAACGAGTCGTCTCCGAACGCGTCGATTCCCTGGTGCTGCCCTTCTCTGTCGAGGACCGCCGCTCGTCGACGACGGCGTTGACCAGCACGCCGCAGACGGTGATGGGCATCGAGGTCGCCATCCCCGCCGAGGGTCGTCTGACGATGGTGTACGGGGTGAACGCCGAGAACACCACTCCCGGTGGTGGAGTGCGATGCCACATCATCGGTGCACGCTCGTCGAGTTCGACGATCTTCAGTTTCTCCCCGTCGTCGTCGCAGTGGTTCGCTAGCGACGATGCCCGACAGGGTTCCGTCGCTGGAACGAGCGATCGAGAGGTGTCGCCCGGAGAGGCCGTCTATGACGTTCGGTGCATCGAGGTCGGCGGAGCCGGGACCGTCCGTGGTGGATCGATCACCGCAGTGTTCACTCCGTTGTCAAGTCAGTAGCTGGCGCGTTCGAGTGGTTGCGAATGGCCGTCGCTCGGCTGTTCTGTTCGCGGAATCCGGCGCCAGGCGCCTGGAATCCCCTGGATTTCGGCGCACTGTTAGTGGCGCTTGACGCCGCCGTACTTCATGCGGGTGTCGCTCATCGCAGCGGCTCGGGCGTCGTCGTCGTTGATGCCGGCATCGACGATTTCGCCGACGAACAGCGTGTGTGTGCCGAGCTCCATCGCCTTGCGCACTTCGCAGTCCATCCAGGCGATCGCTTGATCGAAGATCGGCGCGCCGGTGGTTGCGGAGCGTACCGCTCGACCGTTGAGTGTGGCTCCGTCGTCGACCGCCGGCTTGGAGAACTTGACGAATGGGCGGGTGTCGTCGCTGCTCCACAGGTTGATCGAGAACGCGCCGCTCTCGCTGATCAACCGGTGGGTCACCGCACTGTTGTCGACCCCGATGCCGATGAGCACTGGCTCCATCGACAGTTGCGTGATCCAACTGGTGGTCATCGCGTTGCGCACCCCGTCGTGGGCTGAGCCGACGAGTGCCAACGCGTTGGGAATCTTCCAGGTCAGCTTGTTGAGCAGCGCGTCGGAGAGGGCCATGTCTGCCAGGGTAGGTTGCGCCGATGACCACCGTACCGCTGCCGGTCGAGGTCGCCGTCGCCCTCCGCACCTGGCTGGAAGTGCACGACGAGGTGGCGCCTGGAGCCATCGAGGGTCTGTACGTGGTGGGCTCGGCGGCGCTCGACGACTGGACGGCGCACAGCGACATCGACGTTGTCGCCGTTGTGGCAGATCCATCCGACCCCGATCTCTACGACGGGTTGGCCACGGCGCAGCAGCTCATTTTGGCCGGAGTCGATCGCGCAGTCGACGGCCCGTACGTCGCGTGGGGTGATCTCGTCGTGCCGGCGATGGCGGTGCAACGGCCGTGGGTCCTCGACGGCGAGTACCACGTCGACGGCGAGTCGTTCGAGATCAACCCGGTCACGTGGTACACGCTCGCCAGCTACGGGATCGCAGTCCGTGGTCCAGAACCGTCCGCAATCGGTGTGGTCAGCGAGCTCGAGGAGCGTCGCGACTGGGTGCGTGGCAACGTCGACACGTACTGGCGCGGGGTGGGAGAGCGTCTGGCTGCGGCGCTCGCCGAGCGTGCCGGTGAGGAGGCAGACGGTGACGTCCTCGAGTGGACAGCGCTCGGAATCGCGCGGATGTTGTACACGTTCGAAACTGGTGACGCCACCTCCAAGCGCGGCGCCGGCAGATGGGCCGCCGAGCGCCTACCTGCTCATGCCGAGCTCTTCGAGCTGGCGGTTGCGGTGCGTGCGAATCCTCAGCCGGTGCCACGCGACGCGCTCGCTCGCGCCGCGGCCGTAACGATCGAGATCGCCGACGCCATGAACCGCTGACCACGCAGGGTGATCGAAACCCGCACGTGTACGGGTGTGGCTCACCGGTGGTCAGCTGTTGAGGCGGGCGACGGTGGTGGCGAACTCGGACACGGTGTCGCCGATGATGTCGGCGACCGGACGGACGGACTCGATGCGGCCGGCGACTTGACCGCTCAGCGCGATGGCGGCGTTCATGTCGCCGCCGAAGTACAGGTCCTGCGGCGTTCCGAAGTCGCCGAACACGTTGTGCTCGGCGTCGACCAGTGCGGCGGTGCGCTCGGTTCGCAGCGCGCGCAACGCCGGAGAGTGGCGCTGGTTGAGAAACACGGTGTCGGTCTCGGCGGCGTCGATGATCGCCTGCTTCCAGTTGTCGTGAACCGGCGACTCGGCGGCCGACACCATGCGGGTGCCCATCTGCACGCCCTCGGCGCCGAGAGCGAACGCCGCGGCCATCGTCGCCCCGTCGGTGATCCCGCCAGCAGCGATGATCGGCACATCGACCTTCGACCGGACGAGCGGAAGGAGCACCATCGTCGACACCGGGGTCGGGCTCTTGAAGCCGCCGCCCTCGCCACCTTCGACCACGAGCCCGTCGACGCCGGCATCGACCGCTTTGAGTGCGGCGTGCAGCGTGGGCACCACGTGGTACACGGTGAGGCCCGCCTCCTTGAGCACGGGGGTGTACTTCGTCGGTGAGCCCGCTGACGTCGTCACGAACTTGACGCCCTGATCGATGACGAATTCGGCGATCGCCGGATCGCGGACGAACGCCTGGGCGATGTTCACGCCGAACGGATGATCCGTGAGATCGCGCATCTTGCGGATCTCGTCTTTCACCGCATCGAGTTCACCCGATGATGTTTCGATGATCCCGCATGCGCCGGCGCGCGACACCGCCGAGGCCAACTGTGACCGAGCGATCCAACCCATCGGGGCCTGGACGATTGGGACGTCGACCCCGAGGTCGCGAGTCACGCGGTTGTCGAACGCAGCAGGCAGCGCAGTCATGGAACCATCTTTGCCGCTCAGTCAGTCGTTCGGCGTAGCGGCGCGTCAACCGATTCGCCAGGCGCAACGAGCCTGCGCGATTGACCGCCGACGGCGAGCTCGACGGGCGCCCCATTGGTTGCGTCTGCGGTGATCGTCACCCGCTGACTATCGACGACTACGTCGAGTCGTTGCCCCCACACCGCCAGGCGAAACCGCAGCTCAGTCCAGGTGGCCGGGAGCACCGGATCGAGCCGAACGGTGCCGTTCTCGATGGCGACACCACCGAACCCGTACACGGCCACGTTGTACGCGCCGGCCGTTGCGGCGGTGTGGATCCCGCCGATGAATGTGCCGCCGACGGCGGCGTGTTGTGTGGCGAGCAGATCGATCGTCGCCGTGTCGAAGAAGTCGCGCTCGGCTCGCAGGAGATATGTCGGATCGAGCGCAGCCAGCCGCGTCGCCACCATCGCGTGCACCGAGTGGCTGAGTGACGAGCCCTTCGCGCAACGCGGTTCGTAGTAGTCGTAGTTCGCCCGCTGCACGTCGAGCGGATGAGTGTGATCGACCGCGAACAGCTGCACGACGTCGGGTTGCTTCGACACTTGGGTGTGCACCGCGACACCGTTGGGCCAGCCCCAGTACTCCGACGGATCGATGAGGCGCGACCGGACCTCGGAGGGTAGGACGTCCTCGAGCTCGAAGAATCCGTCGAACGCTTCGATGAGGCCGGTGTCGGGCTCGGGCTCGGCGATGTAGATGTGGTCGCGAATGCGTCGCCATGCGGCGAGATCCGAGTCGTTCAGGGCGAGACGGGTGTGCAGTTGCTCACGATCCGAGGGTCGCTGCGTCGCCAAGAGCTCGTCGATGGCGAGCGCATGGTCGAGCGTCATTTGCGTCAGGCGGTTCGTGTAGGCGTTGTTGTCGACGTTTTCGTGCCACTCGTCGGGGCCGAGGAGACGGATGTTCTCGTACCGCTCGCGAACCTCGTCGTACTTCACGAACGACCGCAGGAAGCGGGCGACCTCGAACACGATCTCGGCCCCGTAGTCGGCAAGGAAGTCCAGGTCGTGTGTTGCCTCCCAATACCGCCACACCGCGTGCGCGATGTCGGGACTGACGTGCATCTGCCACACGTTGAAGTGGTTGCGGATCGGCCGCCCGCTGAGCACGTCGGTGAAGAAGAAGTCGGGACACAACTCGTCGCCAGTGGTTCCGCTGATCCACGCGAAGTACGCGCCTTCGTACCCGAGGCGGCGGGCCTTACGCCGGGCGCCGTCGAGCGTGCGCCATCGGTACACCAGAATGTTTCGGGCGACGTCTGGCTCGGTGTGCAGGAACGCAGGGAGGTTGAACATCTCCTGGTCCCAGAAGGCGGCCCCCTGGTAGGCCTGGCACGACAGCCCGCGCGCCCCGATCGGCAGACGGTCGGTGTGCGCAGGCGTGGCGATTCGATTGTGCAGGAGTGAGAACCGCAGCGCTGCTTGTGCCGCGTCGTCGCCGCTGACCTGCACGTCGCTGTGTGCCCAGAACCGCGTCCAGTGTTCGGCGGACGCGGTGAGCGCTTCGCGGTAGCCGAGCGCGACCGCAGATGCCGCCGACTCGCGAGCGCGCGCGTGGGGCGTGACGCCGTTGAGATCGTCGTTGGAGGACGCAACACCCATCGCGCTGATGATGGTTCCGCTGGCGGCGCCGATCTCGACGATGTCGCGTCGCGCCACCCGAATCTCGATCGCTCCCTCGCCGGTGACCGCGCGCACCTCGTGGTCGCCCTGCGGTTCGATCTCGACGAGGTGGGTGCCGTTGAGCGACCACACGTCGGTGTCGATCGTGCGGTCGAATTCGATGATCGGCCCGTCGCGGTCGGGAATCACGGTGATCTGCTGCATCACAACGTGCAGGTCGTCGAGGCTGGCGAATCGGCGCACGGAGACGCTGGCTGACTCCCCGGCGCTCGTGGTTGCTCGCCAGCGTTGCGTGACCTCAGCGGTCGCCAGTGTGTACTCGACCTCTGCTGGTTGATCCAGATCGATGGTCAGCGGCTCGCCGTCGAGGCGGATTGCGACATACAGCGCGTTGGGCACGGTGCACAGCTCGCGCCACACCCCGTCGGCCATGTCGTACGTATCGGACACGACACAAGCGACGAAGTCAGTGGCGCGCTGATCGGGTCGCGTCCCGCGATAGCCGAGGTAGCCGTTGCCCACCATGAAGTTCGAACCCACCGTGATCCCGCGCGTCGGGATTGGCGCAGTGTCGACCACTTCCCAGCCGGTGTCGGTCCGCACGTGTTCGCCGATCGCCGTCATCGCTCGACAGTGTGGCACCGGCTCGCCGTGGTGGTACGGCCGCGCAGTACCGTGCGGGCATGTTGCCGACAATGCCGTTCGGGCGTACCGGACACGACTCGACGCGCATCATTTTCGGCGCCGCAGCGCTCGGCGGTATGAGCCACGAGCGTGCGCTGATCACCCTCGACGCCGTGCGCGCCGCCGGAGTCAACCACATCGACACCGCTGCGATGTACGGCGCATCCGAGGACCGGCTCAAGCCATGGCTCGCCGAGCACCGCGATGAGGTGTTCCTGGCAACCAAGACCCGTGCCCGCGACGGAGCCGGAGCGCGCAGTGAGCTGGAACGATCGCTCGAACGGATGGGCGTCGACCACGTCGACCTCATCCAGCTGCACAATCTCATCGAACCCGACGAGATCGAGATGGCCTTCGCAGATGGGGGAGCGGTGGCGGCGCTCGATGTGGCCCGTGCCGAAGGGCTGGTCGACCACATCGGCATCACCGCGCACGGTCTTCGAACCCCGGCCACGCACCTCGCCAGCCTCCATCGCTTCGACTTCGCGTCGGTGCTCGTCCCCTTGAACTTTGCGCTGATGGACATCGACGCCTACCGCCGTGAGTTCGATGAGCTGCTCGCGTACTGCGCCCAACATGAGGTCGCTGTGCAGACGATCAAGAGCATCGCTCGTCGGCGCTGGGACGACCCCGAGGTGCCGCACTTCAGCTGGTACGAGCCGCTCGACGACGAGGGCGCAATCGGGCGGGCGGTCGCGTACGCGCTGTCGTTCCCGACCGCGTTCGTCAACACGTCGAGTGACGCCCGCCTCTTGCCGGCTGCGCTCGACGCCGCCGTGCGTGTCGCCGCCGGGGAACTGGCAACGCCAACGTCAGACGAGCTGCGTGCCGACATCGCCGCCTACGGCATTACGCCGCTCTTCGACGGAGCGGGCCTGGAACGGATCTAGGCGTTTCTGGCGGGGTCACCTGATGTCACGCCCGCCCGACGGAACTCGGCACCTTTGCGCACGGCTCCACGACGTTCGGTGATGTCGGTGTACTGAGCGACGATCGCCCGAATCGTGTCGCCATCGACCTCGTCGCGTTCGCACAGCACATCCGCGATTTCGTGCAGCGCATCGCGATAGCGCTCGACCATGTCGGCGGCCCGCCGCTCGCCCTCTTCGAGGATCGCCTCGGCGGCGTTGCGGCTGCGTTCGTCGGCCAACACCTTGGCGACGAGGTTCGCGGCCGTCGGCATGGCGGCTGCCTCCAGGCTCAGCAGGCCGGGCCCGTCGCCGAGCTGACCGATGAGCTGACACGCCACGTTCGTGGCCGCCGCAAGGTCCGACGAGATGCCGCTCGACGCCTCACCGTACTCCTGGAGCTCCGCGGCTCGGCCGGCCAGGGCAACACAGATCAGGTCACGCGCCTCGGTCGGTGTCTTCAAGAATCGCT
>JBCCVW010000204.1:0-8530 GCA_039194665.1 Actinomycetota bacterium | reverse complement strand
TTCGACGCCTGCCGCATCCATCACCTCAACTGGTGGACCCGCGACCTCGGACCCACCGACATGGACAATCTCATCCCGGTCTGTGAGCACCACCACCATCAGGTGCACGAAGGCGGTTGGCAACTCACCATGACCCCCGACCGCATCGCCACTTGGACCCGACCGGACGGCACCATGTACTGGAGCGGATCAACCATCGACCGTCACCAACCAGCGGCGTGACGGCTCGCTGAGCGGCGGCGTCAACGAACGCGCTGGGGGCCTGCGCAACTCGACCCTGCAATCGGGGTCGTTCAGATCTCGCGATACCAGCCTGTCGCGTCAACGAGCTCTGGCGTCGCCGACTCCGTGACCAATGGGTCGCGCACGTCCGCGCCCTCGCCGAGATCTGCAGCCATCAGCTCGGCGTCGGCGTTGCGCGGGTCCGGCAACACCACAAACAGCGCGCACAGCCCGATCACGATGTTGATCCCCAACACGAACGCGGCGGTCACAGCGAGCTGCACGAAGAAGTCCATGACCCGACCGTACGGACTCGTGCTTACGGCCAACCTTGCGCGGACCCAAACGCTGTCTGAGCGAGGAAGCGAACCGCCGACGGACCCGCGCCGTCTGTGCCATCGTGATCGCATGTCGGCGGTCGAAATGGTTCTCCACGTCGGGGCCAAACACGGCGAAGGCCCAGTCTGGGACACACCAAGTGAACGCCTCTGGTGGGTCGACATCGTCGGCGAACGGGTGCACGAGTTCGACCCGACGTCCGGCGACGATAGGTCCTGGGCAGTCGCCGGCCAGCCCGGTGGCGTGCTCGTGAACACCGACGGAGTACCGGTGGTCTACGCCCCCGACGGTCTACGGCAGCTCGACACCGTGACCGGCGACGCTCCGCTCGTCGTTCCCGTCGAGGCCAACAACGCCAGTACACGGGGCAACGACATCACGATCGACTCGCAGGGCACCGTATGGGCCGGGACGATGGCGTACGACAAGCGGGCGGGGGCAGCACACCTCTACCGGATTCGGTCGAGCCAGGTTGACCCGGTCGTCGACGGGCTGACGATCTCCAACGGTCCGGCGATCGACGAAACGGACGGTGTGCTGTACCTCGCCGACACCGCGCTCGGCACGGTTGATCGGCTCGACATCGACGTCGATCAGGGGGTGCTCAGCAACCGTCATCGTTTCCTCGACGTGAGTGCACATGGTTGGTGGCCCGACGGCATGACCGTCGACGTCGATGGCGGGTTGTGGGTGGCCCTCGGCAATGCCGGCGAGGTTCACCGCTACGACCGGTCGGGCCAACGCTCGCACCAGATCGCACTCCCGACGACGCATCCCACATCGGTGGCGTTCGGCGGCGCCGACGGCGCCGACCTCTACATCACCACCTCGTGGTTCGATGTGCCCGAAGCGGACCGCCCCAACGAACCACTCGCCGGGGCCATGTTCGTTGCCCGCCCAGGCGTCACCGGGGCAGGCCAACCGCGGTGGGCACTCCCCCCTGACGCGTTCAGCCCGGCTGGACTGCCGTCACGATCCACGTAGCGCTCGGCACCTGCACGCCGTCGTCGCCAGCGAACTGCTCGAACTCGCCCCGCAGACGCTCGCGGAACTCGCCAGCGGCGGCAGGGTCGTCGCGCGCCAGGGCCGCAACCGGTGGCATCAATTGGAAGATGAAGTCAGCCGTGTCGTCGAGGTCGCTGCCCAGCCCTACCGGGGTGCTGCGACCGGCGATCTCGACATCGTCGTAGCCTGCGCTGTCGAGGACTGAGCGGACACGCTCAGCGTCGGCGAGCGAGAACGGGCCGGGCGCCGTCGGATCGGCACCGAAGGGCATGTCGACGAACTCGGCCGCTAAACGCAACGGTGTCGATGCCCATGGATTGTCGGCAGGCGACTGCCAGCACACGAACCCCAACCGACCGCCTGGCTTGAGCGCCGTGCGCATGTTGGCGAAACCGGTCGTTGCGTCGGCGAAGAACATCACGCCGAAGCGGGAGTACAGCGCGTCGGCGTCGCCGGCGAAGTCATCGGCCATTGCGTCGGCTACACGGAACGCGACGTTCGGCAGCCCATGCTGGGCGACCAACGCAGCTGCGCCCTCGACCATTGTCGGGCTGATGTCGAGTCCCGTGACGCGTCCATCATCGCCGACCCTCCGGGCCAACTCCACGGTCGTGCTCCCGGCGCCACACCCGATGTCGATCACGTGTTCACCCCGCTGCGGCGCGAGGGCATCGATCGCTGCGATGCCGTGTTCACCCGCCTGCTGGTCGAACCGTTCCCTCGCCGCCGTCCACATGTCGCCCGCGGTCGTCCAGAACTCCGCTTGCGCCAGATTGTCGTCATGCACGCTCACCGTGCACCCCCCTCGTGTCGATTCCCTAACCGTCTTGCCGGCTCGTGGGCCACATCTACAACCGCCGTGTCCGCCCATGTCAATACATCACGTCGGCGCTGTCACATCAACGACCAAGGCAAACGACCGGGTTGACAATTCGATGCCACTCGGTCTCTGACCCGGCGGCCGACCGATCGGTCCACTAGCTTCCCCACCGACATGGGGGTGTCGATCGGGGGGATCGCAGCGCCGAATTGGTGGCGACACGTCGAGCCATATCTGGCCGCCGTGGCACTGCTCGGCGTCCAGCTGATCTGGTTCGGCATGCCCGCAGGAGCATGGGTCCGCGGCATCGTGCTCGGGCTGCTGATCGCGCTCCTCGCCGTCGGCATGGCCCTCGTGTACCGGGCCAACCGGGTGATCAACTTCGCCCAGGCCGACCTCGGGTTCGTCCCCACCTCGCTGGCGGTCGGACTGATCGTCTTCTCCGGCCTGCCGTATCTCTTCGGCTTCGGTGTTGGACTGGCCGCCGCACTCGCGCTCGGCGTGGTGGTCGAGCTGGCGTTCATCCGTCGATTCCGCCACGCGTCGCGGCTGGTACTCACCGTCGCCACGATCGGCATCACCCAACTCCTTGCGGTCCTGGCTGTGCTGACGCCGCGCATGTGGGGCCAGAACGCCGCCTCGCAGCGCATTCCTGCTCCGGTCGACTGGAAGCTGACGATCGGAACCTTCATCCTCAACGCCAACGACCTGATCGCTCTCGTCGTCGCACCAATGGCCATGGTGGCGGTCGCGTGGTTCCTCGGCGGCACCACACTCGGTACCGCAGTACGTGCCGCTGCCGAACGCGGCGACCGGGCGCGTTTGCTCGGCATCCCGGTGGGATGGTTGTCGACGCTCGTGTGGTCGATCGCCGCGGGGTTGTCGTTCCTTGCACTCTTCCTGCGCGCCGGCATTCTGGGTGTCCCGCTCGGGACGGCACTCGACGTGACATCACTGGTGCTCGCCCTCTCGGCGTTGGTCATCGGCCGGCTGCGGAATCTGCCGGTCGTGGCGGTGACCGCTGTCTCCCTTGGGCTGCTCGAGTACGGCGTCTCGTGGAACGCGTCGAGCCCGCTACTCGTCACCCCCATCGTCGGCGGCTTCGTGCTCCTTGCGCTGCTCGCCCAACGGCGGTCGGCGTCGCGCGCCGACGACGACGGTTCGTCGTGGGCCCTCACCGACGAGGTACGCCCGCTCGATGCTCGGACCACGAGACTTCCCGCCGTCCGCGCCATGCGCGCCACGATCGGATTGTTGATCGTGTTGGGATGTGTGGCGATTCCGCTGATCATGCGCGCCGACCAGATCATCAAGGCTTCGGCGGTTGTTGCCTTCGCCATCGTCGGGCTCTCGCTCGTCGTACTCACTGGATGGGCAGGGCAGATCTCGCTCGGACAGATGGCCTTTGTTGGCGTCGGCGCGGCCGTCAGCGGCAAGTTGACCCTCACCTGGAACGTCGACCTGTCGTTGTCGATCCTCATCGCCGGTGCTGCAGGCGGCCTCGCCGCGCTCGTGGTCGGGCTCCCGGCGCTGCGATTACGCGGCCTGTACCTCGCCGTGACCACCCTGGTGTTCGCCCTCGCAGTCACCTCGTGGCTGCTCAACAACCGGTTCTTTGAGTGGGTCCCCCAGGAGCGACTCGAGCGCCCGCCATTGTTCGGCCGAATCTCGGTCGACACACCGACGCGCTACTACGTGTACAGCCTGGTTGTCGGCGTCCTGGTGTACATCGCGCTGCGCGGGATCCGCGCCAGCCGTACCGGGCGAGCGATCGTCGCGCTGCGCGAGAACGAGCGCGCCGCGCAGGCGGTAGCGGTGCGCCCCGTGCCGGCCAAGTTGACCGCGTTCGTGATCTCTGGAGTGGTCGCCGGGATCGCCGGCGGCCTGTATGTCCACCTCGTTCGCAGCTTCGACATCGGCACCTACGGCGTCCAACAGAGCATCGGCGTGTTCACCGCCGCGGTCGTCGGCGGCCTCGGCGCGCTCTTCGGGGGCGTGCTGGGTGCGGTGTACCTGCGAGGCACCGGATGGTTCATCACCGCTGAGGAGTGGCGGCTGCTGTCGTCGGCGGCCGGCGTGTTGCTCGTGTTGTTGATCGTGCCGGGTGGGCTGGCCGGCCTGGTCATCCAGCTGCGCGACCGGTTCGTCACCATCGTCACGGGACGTGCACCCGGCGACGCCCCCGATCGCGGCGATGATCCGCCGCCACTCCCCCACCTCGAGCCGCCTGGCGACGCACGTCCCGAGCCGGCGGCCGAGACCACACCGATCAGCGATAGCGCCGGCCAGACGGCCAACGGCGCTACACATGTCACCGCTGACGCAGCCGACCCTGCGCGTGTTGAGCCGGCGACGACCCCGTCATCGCCAACCCCATCATCGCCCATCACATCATCTCCGTCGGCTGAGCCGCACGACCAGCAAGCGGCCGAGGAGCAGCAGCGGACATGAGTGTGGGTTCGAGCATGCGCGGGTTCGCCCACGGCGTACGACATCCTCGGCAGTGGCTGCGCGAGATCTGCGGCGGCGAAGCTGCGTTCCCGTTGCTCGTGCTGTTCGGCCTCAACGCGGTCGACGAGCTCGACCGAACCGCCTTCGGCATCCTCCTTCCGGAGATCCGCGAGGCGTTCAGCATCGACATCCAAACGGCGCTGTCGCTCGTCGCCCTCGCCGCCGTCGCCGCGTTGGCACTACAGGTGCCGATCGCCCAGTGGGCCGACCGTTCCAAGCGCATCCCGATCGTCGTCGGCGGCGCGTTGGCGTGGGGCTTCTTCTCGGGAATGACCGGCCTGGCCACCGGCCTGATCCTGCTGACCATCGCCCGCTCGGGCTCGTCGCTCGGCAAGGCAGTGATCGATCCGACACACAACAGCCTCATCGCCGACTACTACCCCATCGAGTCGCGCAGCCGGGTGTACAGCTTCCATCGCGCGGCCAATGCCGTCGGCGCATTCGTCGGGCCACTCAGCGCGGGACTCCTCGCCTACGCCTTCGGTTGGCGCGTGCCATTTCTGATCTTCGTGATCCCGACCGCAATCTTCGCGTTGTTGGCGATGTCGTTGCGCGAGCCGACCCGCGGACGCTGGGAGCGACAGGCCACCGGCGCCACCGCCGAGGTCGTCGAAACCGAGGAGGAAGCGCCCTCGTTTGCCGAGAGCTGGCGCACGGTGCACAAGGTGCAGTCGCTACACCGCATCTGGTGGAGCCTGCCGTTCCTGGCCACCGCCCTGATCGGCTTCGTCACCCTCGCCGCGCTCCTGTACGACGAAGAGTTCGGTCTCGACGAACGCGCCCGGGGCGTCGCCGCCGCCGTCGCCGAGCCGTTCGCGCTCGTCGGCTTGGTGATCGGCGCCCGCGTAGCAACGAAGCGATACATCGGGAACGTGAAGGGCCTGATCCGGTTCGTCGCGGCGGTCGCCCTGCTGTGCTCGTTCGCGTCGGTCGGGTTTGCCCTCGCACCGAACGTGTACGTGGCCGTGGCGTTGAACTGCGTGATCTCGGCGTCGCTGGCGGTTGTTGGTCCGGGTGTTCTCGCGGCGCTGTCGTTGGCCATTCCCCCACGAGCCCGGGCGACCGGTTTCTCCGTGGCGTCGTTGTGGATCATTCCCGGGCTCTTGATCCTCCCGTTCATCGGGTGGGTCGCCGACACCTGGTCGATCCGCATCGGCATGCTCGTGATGTTGCCGATGTTCGTGATCGGCAGCCTGATCCTGCGCAGCACCGCCGATGTGATCGACGGCGACATCGCCCAGGTCTGGCAGTCGGCGGCAGCGCGCTCAGAAGTGCTGTTCGATCGGCGCAACGGCACGAGCAACCTGCTGCTGATACGCGGCGTATACGCCGGATACGACGGCCGCACCGTACTGCGCGACGTCGAACTGCACCTCGATGAGGGAGAAGTGATCGCCCTGCTGGGCACCAACGGCGCGGGCAAGTCGACGCTGCTCAAGTCGATCAGCGGCATCGTCGAAGCCGATCGCGGTGCCATCGTGCTCGACGGGCGCGACATCACCCATGCGCCGCCAGAAGAGATCGCCGCACTCGGCATCGTGCAGATGCCGGGCGGGGCTGGTGTGTTCGGGTCACTCACCGTCGGCGAGAACCTCGAGCTCGCCGGTTGGACCAACCGTCGCGACGACGATGGTGTGGCGACGGCACACGCCGAGGTGCTCGAGATGTTCCCGGCCCTGGCGACCCGGCTCGATGAGCCGGCGGCCAATCTGTCGGGCGGCCAGCAGCAGATGCTTGCGCTGGCGATGAGCTTCATCATGCGCCCGAAGGTGCTGCTCATCGACGAGTTGTCGCTCGGACTCGCCCCGGTGGTCGTCGGACAGTTGCTACCGATCGTCTCGCGTATGGCCGCCGATGGCGTCACGGTGGTACTCGTGGAGCAGAGCGTCAATGTGGCGTTGACGGTCGCCGATCGGGCGTACTTCATGGAGCGGGGGGAGATCCGCTTCGACGGTCCGACCGCCGAGCTCCTCGATCGCCCCGACCTGCTGCGGTCGGTGTTTCTCTCCGGCGCAGCCGCAGGTACCACCGCCGATGACGCAGACGCCACTGCCAACGACGCAGCCACCATTGCCAACGGCGTACACGCGGCCGCCAACGGAACGGACTCAGCGGCCGACGGCGCCGACGCGGCGACCGCACAGATCGACCACACAGGCGACGTCGACAACGTCGAAGCGGTGCTGGTCTCCAGCGATCACCCAGCGTTGGCGGTCGACGGTCTGGCGGTGAGCTTTGGCGGGATTCGCGCCGTCGCCAGCGTCGGATTCGAGGTCGCGCCACGCGAGATCGTCGGGATCGTCGGGCCCAACGGCGCCGGCAAAACCACGGTGTTCGATCTGATCTCGGGATTCACACCTGCCGACGCCGGGCGCGTCGTATTGGCCGGACGAGACATCAGCACGCTCCGCCCTGCTGACCGTGCCGCAGCGGGACTCGGTCGCAGCTTCCAAGACGCTCGATTGTTCCCGGAACTGACCGTGTCGGAGACGCTAGCCATCGCCCTCGAACGATTCGTCGCCAGCCGCAGCACAACCGTTGCGGCACTGCACTTGCCGTGGGCGTTCGAGTCCGAACAACAGGTCGCGGCACGAGTCGACGAGCTGATCGAGCTGATGGGCCTGGGGGCGTATCGCAACTCGTTCGTCCGCGAGCTCTCGACCGGTACGCGGCGCGTGGTCGACCTCGCCGGTCTCGTCGCCCATCGCCCCACCGTGATTCTGCTCGACGAGCCCACGTCGGGCATCGCCCAACGCGAGGTCGAAGCGCTCGCGCCGGTCATCCGCCGCCTGCGCGACGAGATGGGCGCCAGCATCGTCATCATCGAGCACGACATTCCGTTCGTGTCATCGATCGCCGACCGATTGATCGCTCTCGACCAAGGAACGGTTGTCACCACGGGTCCATCCGACGACGTGTTGACGCATCCCGACGTGGTCGAGTCGTACCTCGGCACCTCCGGTGCCGCTATCGCCCGTTCGGGGGGAAGGGGATAACCGTGCAACCAGCACAAGCAGGAGACGATTCGTCGTCGAGCGGCAACGCCGTGCGCAAGTGGGGACCGATCGGCGCGATCGTGTTGATCGTCGCCGCGGTCGTTGGCGTGATCGTGGTGTCTGGAGGTGACGACGATGACGGCGACGACGCAACGGCCACCACAACAGCGACCTCCGAGGCGACGCCCGAAACGACCGCCGCCCCCGCCGACGACACAACGGCGACCACTGCGTCTCCCGACGACAGCACGGAAACCACCGCACCGGCAACCACGGCAGCGGGCGGCGGCGACACGACCGAGATCGTCTACCCGCTGACCTTCAGCGAGGCCGAGGAGCAGGGCATCGAGGTGGCCTGGGACGACCGCTGCGACACCGACACCGGCCAGTTGGCGATCCCCTGGTTCTTCGCCCCCGACTGCTACGCGCCCTTCGATGGCGACAATGGCGGCGAGACCGCACCGGGCGTCACCGGCGACACGATCAAGGTCGTGTTCTACCTCGGCCCCGACGACGATCCGGTGCTGAACTTCATCAACGACGCAATCGCCAACGACGACACCAACGCCGACGATGCAGCAACGGTGGAGGGGATGGCCGAGCTGTTCAACACCTACTACGAGCTGTACGGACGCAC
>JBCCVW010000203.1:0-8530 GCA_039194665.1 Actinomycetota bacterium | reverse complement strand
CGCCGGAATGCTGCAGGCGACCAAAACACAGACCACTCCCTTGACTCGCCAGATCGACTCGCTGACACGGCTGATTCTTGGGCTGGCCGCCATCGCCTTCGTGGCCATCGTGTTCATCCTGCGCGTACGGGAGGGCGATTCGTGGTCAGACCTGTTCAACGTCGGCGTGGCCCTGGCGATTGGGGCGATTCCCGATGCCCTCCCGGCCGTGGTCACCGCAGTGCTCGCCCTGGGCACCGTGCACATGTCGCAGCGCAATGCCATCGTCAAGACGCTGCCGTCTGCTGAGGCGCTCGGCTCGACGTCCGCGATCTGTACCGACAAGACGGGCACCCTCACCGTCGGCCAGATGACGGTACGCGAGCTAGCCCTGGCCCACGGCGGCCGGTACACGGCGACCGGCGAGGGCTACTCCGCCGACGGCAGCATCCGCCAGGTGGGCTCGGCGTCGGAGTCGCTCGAGCCGTACCTCCTACCGATGGCGCTGTGTTCCGATGCCGTCGTGGAGGATGGGGAGCTGGTCGGAGATCCCAACGAAGGTGCGCTGGTCACCCTGGCCGAGAAGGGCGGGATCGATGTCGAGGCCACTCGACAAGCGCACCCGCGAGTCGCTGCCGTTCCCTTCGACTCGGCGTACATGTTGATGGGCACGTTTCACGAAGCTCCCGACGACTCCGGCTCGATTCGGTGTTACGTCAAGGGTGCTCCCGACGTCCTGCTCGAACGATCGAGCAGCCTGCGCGCCGCCGACGGGTCCGCCGCGACGCTCAGCGACGACGATCGCGAGCGTCTGCGCAGCGTCCTCGGCGACATGGGCGGACGGGGTCTGCGCGTGATGGCCGTGGCCGTCCGCGATCTGCCCGCCGATGGTTTCGATTCCGACGCCAATCATCTCGACGACATCACCGATCTGACGTTCCTCGCGCTGACCGGAATCGTCGACCCACCACGTCCAGAGGTGAAGTCGGCGATCGAGCGATGCAAGGGGGCCGGGATCAGAGTGCGGATGATCACCGGCGACCAGCTGGTGACCGCCAAGGCCACCGCTGCCGAGTTGGGCATCGAGGGCGAGGCGATGACCGGCCACGACTTCTCGGCGCTGGCCGACGACGAGCTGGCGGCTCGCCTCGACGGCCTGGGCGTCGTGGCCCGCGTGGCCCCTGAAGACAAGGTCCGCCTCGTCGATGCGCTGCAACGCGAAGGCCACATCGTGGCGATGACCGGCGATGGCGTCAACGATGCGCCTGCGCTCAAACGCGCCGACATCGGCGTGGCGATGGGCACGGGCACCGACGTCGCCAAGGATGCCGGGAAGATGATCCTCGTCGACGACGACTTCGCCACGATCGTCGCTGCGGTCGAGGAGGGCCGCGGGATCTACGACAACCTGATGAAGTACGTCCGGGTGCAGATGGCCAACCTGATCGGCTTCGTCGTCGGGTTCCTGTTGGCGGCGGCTATCGCCGGAACAGCGCTGTTCGAGCCGAGCCAGGTGCTGCTGGTGCACTTCGTGGTGGTGGCATCGATCGGCGCAGCGCTCGGATTCGACACACCTGCGCCCGACCTGATGCAACGTGCGCCGCGCGCCGCCGATGCTCCGGTGATCGATCTCCGCCTCGGGGCGCGCATCGTGGTCGCCGGCACGCTCATGGCGGCGCTCACGGTGGCCGTCCGTGAGTGGGGCGAGGCGCAGTACGACTCGGCGGCGATCGGTGAGTCGATGGCCTTCGTTACGTTCGCCTACTCGCACATTGCGCTGGCCCTCAGCCTGCGGTTCGAGAATCTGACGATCTTCCAGCGCGCGACACTGACCAATCGCAACCTGTGGCTGGCGTTCATCGTTGTGCTCTTGGTGCCGATTCTGATCACCGAGCTCGGAGTATTCCGTGACGTGTTCGACACGGTGCCGCTCACCGCAAACCAATGGGCGGTCGGTGCGGCAGCGGCACTGGTGTTGCTGGTGCTCGGCGAGTTGGCCAAGCTCGGCGAGCGCGTCGGCATCGTGCCGCGCACCTGATCAGCCGAGGAGCGCCGCGGTCTGTTCGGCGATCGAGTGTTCTTCGTCGGTCGGCACCACGAGCACCGCGCGCTCCGCGCCATCCGCCGAGGCGACCACGTCGCTGCGTCGATTGCGCGCGTCATCGATCGCGAAACCGAGGTGTTCGACTCCAGCGCACACCGCGGCGCGCACGTCGGGACTGTGTTCGCCAATTCCACCGGTGAAGACCAACGCATCGCATCGCCCCAGGACGGCGAGGTACGCGCCGACGTACTTGCGTATCCGGTAAACGAACACGTCGAACGCGAGCGCTGCGTCACGATCGCCGGCGCCACGGCGCTCGATGATCCGCCGCATATCGGAGTCGGCGCACAAACCGCGAAGACCGCTGGCCTCATTGAGATCGTCGATGACATCGTTGGCCGACCGCCCGCTGGCCGCGGCGACATGTGCGGCCACCGTCGGATCGATATCGCCCGAGCGGGTGCCCATCACCAGTCCCTCGAGTGGCGAGAGACCCATCGAGGTATCGATGCTTCGCCCACCTTGGATTGCCGCCATCGACGCGCCGTTACCGAGATGCGCGGTGATCAGGGCGAGATCGTCGAGTGAGCGATCGAGCACGTCGGCGGCGCGGCGTGCCACGTACGCGTGCGAGGTGCCGTGGAAGCCGTAGCGGCGTACGCCGTGTTCGCGGTACCAGTCGTCGGGCACGGCATACCGATACGCATGCGGCGGAAGGGTGGCATGGAACGCGGTGTCGAACACCGCCACCTGCGGATCGTCGGGCCACACACGTCGGGCGATTTCGATTCCGTCGATGTTGGCGGGATTGTGCAGGGGCGCGAGGGGAACGAGGGCGCGGAGTACGTCAAGCACTCCGTCGTCGATCAGCACGGGTGCAGAGAACACGTCGCCGCCGTGCACGACGCGATGCCCGATCGCATCGACGCGCCGGCCGTCGAGGGCGCGGGCGATTCGTTCGAACGCAGCGTGGCGGTCGGCCACCTCCGCGATGACACCACCGGTCGATGATTCAGCCTCGCGACGCCCGCCGGCCTCGGTTTCGAGGCCGATGAGCTGGTACTTCACCGACGAACTCCCGGCGTTGAGCACAAGAACCCGATCGACCGGTCGGCGCACACCAGGACCCTAGTGGCGCCGACTTGACGCGTTCTTGACATTCGCTTGTGCGGAACTTTGCTTTAGATCGCCCACCGACGCGTCGATGAGAAGACGTGCGAAAAACGCTGTTGGTCGGCACCACCATCGGTGCGCTCGTCATCGGGGCTGCGCCGATGACCTCGGCGACCAGTTCCACCATCGATGGTTTGGCAACCCCTCAATCTCCTGCGCCGGCGGTGCGCCTCGCCCCACCGGAGAAGCCTGAGCCCGAGCCAGAGGTGCAGGCCCTCTCACCGGACTTCCAGCGGCACCTCGAACTCCTCAACGGGGAACGATCGCGTCGAGGACTCCCGCCCTTCGCCTACAGCGAGCAGTTGGGGCAGGCCGCCCAGGCGCACTCGGTCGATCAGGCCAACCGGCGCCTGATGACCCACACCGGCTCTGATGGCTCGAACCCCGGCGACCGAATTCGGCGCACCGGTTTCGAGTTCCGCAACTGGGCGGAGAACGTGGCGTTCGGTTACGGCTCGGTCGAAGCCGTCGTCGTCGCCTGGATGAACAGCCCGGGCCACGCAGCCAACATCTTGTCGTCGAACACGCACGTCGGGTTCGGTCTGGCGTACAGCGTCGACGGGCTGCCGTACTGGACCGAAGTGTTCGCCACCCCGCGTTCGTAACGCTCGCCGCCGCTACTCTCCGGGCATCTGTTCACCGATACCGGAGGCAGCCATGGCTGACGCACGCATCTTCCACAACCCGAATTGAAACTCCTCGAAGAACGCCGTGGCGGTCGCCGCGGACATGGGGATCGACGTGGAAGAGGTGCGTTACTTGAAAGAGCCCCCGAGCGAGGACGAGCTGCGGGCGCTCATCGACATGCTGGAAGACCCGGTGGAGAACCTCGTGCGCAAGGACGCGCAGTTCAAGAAACTCGGGCTCAACGAGGACGACTACGTCGGGAACGCCGACGCCGTCGTGGCGGTGCTGGTCGAGCACCCGCGGCTGATGCAGCGGCCGGTCATCGTACGGAACAACACGGCGATCATCGGTCGACCGCTCGGCGACGCCAAAGCCAAAGACCGGCTTGCGGCGATCTTCAGCTGAACGACGTCTGGATCAGTCCGACTCGTCGAGCTCGGCGACGGCCGCCACAGGTGCGGTGAGACGGAACGAGGCATCGAGCAGTTCAGCCACCTCGTCCCAGTCGCCCGCATCGTCGAGATCAACACCGATCCATCCCGAGGGCCCAAGGTACGCCGGCACGTAGACCCGCTCGTCTTCGAGCAGCGCACTGCGATCTTCGGGATCGGGCAAGATCACGATCGACTGCGGATGTTGCACCCAATCGCCATCGACCTTCAGCGATCCGCCGTAGTAGGCGAACACCTTCTTGGTGAAGAACGCCGGTCGACCGTGCGACACCTTCTCGTCGCTACGCGGCAGGGCCCGGGCGATCTCACGCACGCGGGCGAGGATCGGGTCGTCGTCATCGAACATCTGCGGATGGGCCATCCCCACAGCGTTGCAGACGAGGTCACGGAGCCAGCGCTGCGACCGCACGCTCGACGTCGTCACGGCTCGTGTAGTGAACGAACGACAGTCGGACGACACCCACCTCCGGGTCGATACCGAGTGCGTCGAGCACCCGCCACGCGTAGAAGTGACCGCTGTTCGTCTTGATTCCGCGCTCGATCAGCCGCTGCGCGACTGCCGTTGACCGCTCTGCACGTGGAACGAACGCAATCGTCGGGCACCGGTGGCCGGGGACGTCGTCGACGGTGGCCGCGCCCAGGATGCGGATGTTGGCGTGCTCGGCGAGCGCACCGAGGAGCAACGCGGTCAGCCCGTCTTCGTGCGCCTGCCAACGCGCCGCGACCCGCCGGCATGCCGTACCCAACGACGGTGCCGGCGCAGGCTCGTGGGCCTGATCGAGCAGCTCGACGTAGTCGAGCACCGCCCCAGCTGCAGCGACTTGGGCGTGATCGGGCCCAGCCGGGTTGAGCCGTTTGCTCGGCTGGTCGGCGTTGAAGAAGTGGCCCTGGTTGGGTAACTCGTCAAGCAACCCGTTGCGGGCGACCATGAGCCCCTGGTGTACTGAGTACGTCTTGTACAGGCTGAACAGATAGACGTCGGCGTCGATCGCGGCAATGTCGGGCAGACCGTGCGGAGCAAAGGCGACACCGTCGACGACCACTCGAGCGCCGACGTCGTGAGCGAGCACGCACACCGCGGCAACGTCGTTCTCCTGCCCGATGACGTTCGAGGCGTGCGGCACCGTGACCAGGCGCGTCCGAGACGTGATCAACGACGCCAGTTCGTCCGTGTCGAGTAGGCCGGTGTGCGGATCGATGCGCCACTCGATCAGGGTCGCCCCGGCGCGCTGGGTGACGCGCCGGATAGCCCCGGTATTGGCCTCGTGATCCTGATTCGTCACGATCACCTCGTCGCCAGGCCCGAGCAGCTCGCCGAACGCCGCGGCAAGCACGTAGGCGTTGGCCGAGGTCGACGGGCCGAACACCACCTCGGTCTCGGCGACACCGAGCGCTGCGGCCCAACGTGTACGCGCCCGGTCCATCGCCGCGCCGGCCGCGGCCGACGTGGCATACGCCGAGTACGGCTGCACCTTGGTGTCGGTGTAGTACGCAGTGAGCGCGTCGATCGTCTGCCGGCAGGCGAACGACCCACCGGCGTTCTCGAAGAACGCGTCTCCGCCGTCCCGACCGGCGAACGCGGGAAACTGAGCGCGGACGAGGTCGAGGTCGAGCGGCAGATCGGACACAGTCCCCGACCGTACCGAACGTGGCGACGACACCCGCATAGTCGGTGTAGAACTCGTCGCCGGGGCGCGAGCGGCACGTCGCTCTCGACGGTGTACGTCCACACCGCTTCGACGCTGACCGTACGGATGGGCCGTGATCTCGGCGTGAACTGGTACCGCTCAGGAGTCGAAGCGGGCCTTCCTTCGAGCGCGCCGCAGCGCGGCCAGCACCGGAGCGCCGATCAGCGCCACAGCAGTCGCGGTGGTGATCGCCCGCCCCGTGTCCCACCCCAACGTCGACGTGGTCACCGTGAACACGAAGAACCGACGAAGGTTCTCCACCACCGCATCGCCGGGAACGAACTGAACCGTCGCCGTGTCCGACACGCCGGCGAACGTGCCGACCGCGAACGGCCAGAACCACATGTTCATCAGAAAGCCGAATGCGTAAGCCGCAACCACGCCGTACGCAGCGAGGAGCGCGATCTCCGCTTTGCCCGAACAACGCGGCAGCAGTCCGGCACCAAGTCCGATCCAAGCAGCCGCCATCATCTGGAACGGCAACCACGGACCGACTCCGCCGGTCACGATGGCAGAGGCAAACAACGTGATCGCCCCAAGCACGAACCCGAACCCGGGCCCGTAGACCCGACCCGCAAGGATCAGCAAGAAGAACACGGTCTCGATGCCCGCGGTACCGGCCCCGAGGGGCCGCAACACGGCGCCGACACCAGCGAACAGCCCGAGCACGGCAAGCGCCTTCACATCGATGCCGTCGTCGGCGAGTTCGAACAACACGACGGCGATCACCACTGGCAGGATCAACACGAACAGGAACGGGGCCTCGTTGGCGTGCGCAGTGCCCTGTGCGGGAGGGGACACGAGCAGCGGCCAGAGGAACATCGCCAACCCGGCCACGGTGGCAACGCCCAATACGAGCGCGCTGCGAACCCGGATCGGCACTGGATGCCGCGCCCGCGTGCGGTTGGCCGCAACATCCTCGGCGGGCGCACTCATCGAGTGCACGCCCTCGTGTCGGAATCGGGATCGGAGTCGGGGCGCAACGCCGCCACCACGTGCGCCACCGTGAGCAGCGGGTCCGGGCGCATCACCTTGGCCACCTGCGGCGCGAACACCGGCGACGACGTGACCACGTCGGCAGTCGGGCCGTCGGCGACGATCTCGCCGTCTGCGAGGACGACGACGCGGCGCGCGGCGGCGGCGACGAACTCGACATCGTGCGTCGCAATGACCACGGCGCGACCGTCGGCGGCGAGCTCGCGGACAACATCGACGAAGCGCACCTTTGCGGTCTCGTCGAGACCTCGCGTCGGCTCGTCGAGCAGCACCACATCGGGCTCGGCGCACAGCTGTACTGCCAACGCGAGCGCCAAGCGTTGACCTTCCGACAGGTCGCGCGGATGCGTGCCCGGGTCGATGCCCGGGACGATGCGATCGAGGATCTGGCGGCACGACCCGGCCGGCCGACTGGCAGCCCGGTCTGATGTGGCACACTCGTCGGCGACGCTCGCCAGGAAGAGCAGATCGGCTGGAACCTGCGGCACCAGGCCGACGCGTCGGTTGGCATCGGCGGGCGTCAGCGTCGCAGTGTCCGTGTCATCGCCGAGCAACACACGGCCACCGTCCCGACGTCCGGACCCCTGCAGCGACCACAACAATGACGACTTGCCCGAGCCGTTGCGGCCCATCACCGCAGTGACCTCACCGGCGCGCAGCGCCAGGTCGATTCCGGCGAGAGCCGTCGTCCGTCCGTAGCGCACGATCAACCGCTCGGCACGCACCGCGCCAACTGCCGACGTGACCTGATCGTCAGGCCCTGGTTGACCGTCGGGCGCGACGGTCACATCGAGGTGGCTCCGGAGATCGGCCGCGCGTCGACGGGCGTCACGTACCGACAACGGCACCGGATCCCACCCCACCGCTTGGCCCAGCCGGACCACCGGCGGTGCAACATCGGTGACGCGCATCAGCTCCCGGGGCGGGCCGCAGCGCACCGCGCCGCGACGATCGACAGCCAACACCAGGTCGGCGTACTCAACGACGCGCTCCAAGCGATGCTCAGCCAAGACCACGGTGATGCCGAGGTCGTGAACCAGCCGGGTTAGCGCAGCGAGCACGTCTTCTGCGGCTGCCGGATCGAGCGCGCTCGTCGGTTCGTCGAGCACGAGCACCTGCGGGTGCGACGTCAGTACCGATCCGATCGCCACTCGCTGCTGCTGCCCGCCCGAGAGCGACTGGGTGGAGCGGTTGCGCAGGTCGGCGATGCCCAGCAGGTCGAGCGTCTCCTCGACCCGCTTGCGCATCACGTCGGGTGGCACCGCGAGTTGCTCCATCCCATACGCCAGCTCTTCTTCGACCGTGTCGGTGACGAATCCGCTCGCCGGATCTTGCACGACCATGCCAACCACTCCCGCCAGCTCGCGGGGCGGGTAGTCGCGCGTGTCGTGTCCCGCCACGGTGACGGTGCCAGCCATGGTGCCCCCGGTGAAGTGCGGCACGGTGCCGTTGATCGCCCCGAGCAGCGTCGACTTGCCCACCCCGGTGAGACCGATGGCTGGCACCGTCACCGTGGCGGGATACGACACGCGCGACTACCCGCCCCGCGAGCTGGCGGGAGTGGTTGGCAT
>JBCCVW010000202.1:0-8542 GCA_039194665.1 Actinomycetota bacterium | reverse complement strand
CGAAGGGATGTTCGGCATGGTCACCGCCGTGATCGTCAACGAGGCAGAAAGCACCTGAGGTCGATGTCGACGATCGTTTCATCAGCGCCGCCGGCGTCTGCACGACCCGGAGCACGCCTACGGGCGTTCATCGCTCCGGTGATGCTCGCGGCGCTGATGGCGATCGGCGTCGGGTGCGGTGGGAGTGACGGCCAGGCCAGTAACCAGCCGACGTTCACCTTCGTGATCCCCGACGGATCGGCCGAACTCGTCGAGCAGGGCGAGAAGCTCGACATCTTGCCCCGCGAGCTCAATGCCGAGCTGTACGACACGATCGTCATCCGCAACGAAGACGACGATCCGCACTTCCTCGGGCCGTGGTTCCTCGGACCGGGCGAGACGCTGCGCCAGCGGTTCACCACCGTGGGCGTGTTCGAGGGCACCTGCAGCGTGCACCCGTCCGGCGAGTTCGCCGTGATCGTCGAGGCCTGACTCCGCGGTGCGGCTAGCTCGTCGCCGGCGCGTCGTCGCCGGCGCGTCGTCGACGCGCGTCATCTGCGTGCGGAACCCCTCGCTGGTGTCAGCCGGCGCTCCAACGCTGCATCCCACCCATGCCGTACTGCTTGAGCACGAGCGCCCGGGTGGGGGTGATCGCCAAGAATGCGGTGTCGGGCGAGTTGTCGGGACCGCCGGGGGCGAAGGCGTTGAGGTCGTAGTCGAACACTCCATCCCACAGCCGGCGTTTGGTGTCGATATCGGTGAACAGCTCGGCGGTGCCCCACACCTCGACGCCGTCGCCCACTTCGGTGACCTGCCAATGAAGCGCCACCTTGGGATTGGCCGCGACGTTGCGCGCTTTCACGGAGTGAGTACCGACCATCGACCAACACGTCTCGCCTTCCCAACACGGGTGCACGGGCACAACATCGGGCTCGCCATCAGCGCCAACCGTGGCCAAGTGGGCCCACGGGCTGAGGGCAGTGGCGGCGGCTTTCACAGCCTCGAGGTCGATCGGATCACTCATCGCCCGACGGTACCGCGCCCCGCGTAGCGGCGGACGAGGCGCGGAACATCGGGCATCATGGAGCGGTTGCACTAGCCCCCGAACAAAGGAGTTCCAGATGAGCAACACGACGACCCTGCCGATCGACATCGGGATCGCCGAAGCGGAACGCACCGCCATCGCTGCGGAGCTCGCCAAGGTGCTCGCCGACACGTACACGCTGTATCTGAAGACGCACAACTACCACTGGAACGTGACCGGGCCCATGTTCAACACGCTGCACCTGATGTTCGAGGAGCAGTACAACGAGTTGTGGGTTGCGGTGGACCTACTCGCGGAGCGCATGCGCTCACTCGGCGAGTTCGCCCCGGGCAGCTACTCGGCGTTCGCCGAGCTGACCTCGATCGACGAGGCAACGTCGGTGCCGATGGCCGAGGACATGATTCGTGACCTCGTGCGCGGCCACGAAGCGGTCGCCCGCACGGCGCGTTCGGCATTCACCACCGCTGACGGCGCCAACGATCAGCCGACGGCCGATCTGCTCACCCAGCGTCTCGAGGTACACGAGAAGACCGCCTGGATGCTGCGCTCGATGGTCGCCTGACCAGACACCGGCGCGGCAGGGCTGCCGAGGGCTCTTTTGCGACAGGAATGTCGCGGCGGCGCGCACGGTTTCGGCAGCATGAGCAACAGAACATGAGCACCGGAACGTCGCCTCGACGCGAGCTGATCCTGTTGGCGGCGTCGATGGTGCTGGCGATGTCGACGTGGTTCTCGACCGCGGCCGTGCTCGGACAACTGCGCATCGACTGGGATCTCTCCCGCGCGCAGGCCAGCTGGCTCACGATCGTCGTTCAACTCGGCTTTGTTGCGGGCGCGCTGACCATCGCCTTCACCAACCTCGCCGACCGGGTCCCTCCGCGGCGCCTGATCTTCATCGGCGCCTCCGGAGCGGCACTGTGCAACCTGGCCGTCATCGCCGGCGACTCCTTCGGCGTCGGCATCGCCGCACGACTCGGGACCGGAGCGTTCCTCGCGGCCGTCTACCCACCTGCCCTGAAGGCGATGTCGGCGTGGTTCCGGCGTGGGCGCGGTCTGGCCCTCGGCGTGATGGTCGGCGCACTCACCGTCGGCTCTGCACTCCCCCACCTGGTGAATGCCGTTGGCGGGTTCGATTGGCAACCCACGCTCGCCGTTGTTTCCGCGCTGACGTTTGCGGGCGGGCTGATCGCGCTGGTGGCGTGTACCGACGGTCCGTACGCGGTGGGTACCGCACCGTTCGACCCGTCACAGCTGCGGGCGATCGTGACCAACCGCGGGTTCCGGCTGGCGAGCTTCGGCTACTTCGGACACATGTGGGAGCTGTACGCGATGTGGGCGTGGATCGCCGCGTTCTACGGCGACGTGTTCACGTCGCCCCGCACGGCGAGCTTCGTTGCCTTCTTGGTGATCGCCATCGGCGCCGCCGGTTCGATCTATGGCGGTCTGACGAGCGATCGCACGAGCCGTGCCGAGGCGGCCGGTCTGGCGATGCGGTGGTCGGCCGCCGCGGCCTTCGTCATCGGATTCCTGGTCGACGCGCCACAGCCGGTGGTGATCGCGGTCGGGCTCGTGTGGGGGTTCTGGGTGATCGCTGACAGTGCACAGTTCTCGGCGATCGTGAGCGAACGCGTCGCCCCGCGCTACGTCGGCACTGCGTTGACACTCCAACTCGCCGCCGGATTCGTGTTGACCGTGTTCACGATCTTCCTCGTTCCCACGGTGGAGAGTCGCTACGGGTGGGGGTGGGCGTTCATGCTGCTCGTCCCTGGTCCGCTGCTGGGCTCGTGGGCGATGCGCGCCCTGCGCGTCGGACCGCGTCGACACCGGCGGGTCGAGCCGGCCAAGGGCGCGAGCGTCTTCTAGCGAGGCAGGCCGGCCCATGCGCTGTGACCGAGTCTCGGCGGGCAGCATGTGGGAATGCAGAGCACCGTCGAGTCGCATCTCGACTCGCGCCGCTCGTGGATGATCGCCGTCGCGACGTTCACCTCGACGTTTGCTGTGTTCGGTGTCGCCTACAGCTTCGGTGCCTTCTTCGACCCGATGGCTGAGGAGTTCGATGCGGGAAGTGGCGAGACAGCGCTGTTCTTCTCGCTCACGACGTTCCTGTATTTCATGCTCGGCCTCGTGACGGGCCGCTGGTCGGACCACGTCGGTCCGAGACCGGTACTGGCAACCGGCGCCGCCGCGATGCTCGGCGGACTGTGGATCACGTCTGTGGCCAACTCGCTGTGGCTCGCAATCGGTGCGTACTCGCTCGGCGTGGGGATCGCCGTGGCATGCGGGTACGTCCCGATGGTGGCGCTCGTCGGTAGCTGGTTCGAACGGCAGCGCACATTGGCCCTCGGCGTTGCGGTGGCCGGCATCGGCTTCGGGACGCTCGTCGTCGCCCCGCTATCCAGCTGGCTGATCGAGACCCACGGGTGGCGGACGGCGTATCGAGTCCTCGCCGTCGGGGCCACGGTGATCCTCGTCGCCTGCGCTGTGGTGGCCACCCGCCCGCCGCGGTCGACGACCGCAGTGGCGCTCATCCCGCTGCGCGAGGTCGCCGGCACGACGTCGTTTCGCTCACTCTACGGATCGGCGATGTTGATGTCGCTCAGCCTGTTCGTGCCGTTTGTGTTCCTCGTGGACTACGCGGAGCGGTTCGGGACCGATCCAGGACCGGCGGCCGTGCTCGTCGGATTGATCGGTGGGTCGAGCATCGTCGGGCGACTCGCGTTGGGCACGCTCGCCCCACGAGTTGGGTTGGTCAGGCTGTACCAAGGGTGCTTCGCGGTGATGGGTGCGAGCTTCGTGATCTGGCTCGTCGCCGACGGCCGGTACGTGCTGCTGGTGCTGTTCGCCGTTGTACTCGGCGTGGCCTACGGCGGGTTCATCGCGCTGTCGCCGGCCGTCGCGGCTGACGCGTTCGGCACCGAGGGGCTGGGCGGGGTACTCGGTGCGCTGTACACCGCAGCCGGCGTCGGCGGCCTGCTCGGACCGCCCATCGCCGGGGCCGTCATCGACCGTACCGATGGCTACACCGCCGTGATCGTCGGTGCAATGGTGCTCACAGTCGCCGCCTTCGCCGCGCTCCTCGCGCTCCCCCGCCAGTAGGCGTTTCGGACGGCTCAGGCCAGCCCGTGGGCGAAGGCCATCGACGTGATGCAACGAGTTGCGCCCAAGTCATCGAACCGTGCGCGAGCGCGATCTCGTGCCTCGGTCGCGTCGGTCGACCGACCCGTTGCGGCGCTGTTCCTCGCCAGACCGGCAGCGGCGTGTGCCGCCTCGAACGGATGCGGGAACGAGCTCCAGCCGTGCTCGGCCCGGCGGAAGTGCTCGATGGCATCGGCGGAGCGACCGTCAGCCTCAGCAATGTGGCCGAGCGAGCTCTCCCACATCAATCGACGCCGAAGCGCAGATGGCGCATCGCGTGACAACAGGGTCCGGGCCACGTCGACATGTCCCGACGTACACAGTGCGCGGGTGGCTTCGGCTGCGGCGCGCAACACCTCGTGTGGTGCGTCCCGCACGAGTTGGCCGAGCTCACCGGCGATCTCCGCCACTCGACGATCGTCACCCATTGCCGCGGCGGCCGCGGCCATGCCAGCGAGCATCGGTACAAGAACTTGCGCTTCTTCGGTCGCGCGGGACCGCTCAAGCGCCTCCTCGAGCACGCTTGCAGCATCATCGTCGCCACGCCAGAACCGGACGCGGGCACTCAATGCGACGAGCGTCCACTCGACGACAGGCGTGCGCGCCGGGTGGGCCTCGGGAAGCGCGATGACGGCGTCCCAGTCGCCGAGATCGAACGACAACTCGCACAGTTGGGCCACGTGCCACGCAGCCTGGCCGAGAAACCCTGACTCGACAGCAAGGTCGAGTCCCGCACGCGCCAACTCGATCGCCTCACCGGGCCCGCGCAGCGGCCACACCAGCTCCGCGAGGTTGTTGTAGCTCTGGCACGCAAGGTTGCCGTATCCACCGTCGAGCGACGATTGCAGCGCCGCTCGTAGGTCGTCGAGGCCGTCGGAATCGCCGAGGTCGACGCGTGCGAACCCACGGACATGTCGCAGACGGATCGCGTCTTGGTCACTGCCGTGATCGCGCACGATCGTCGCCGCCCGATCGGCCAGTTCCAGCGCATCCGCAGCACGCCCGCGAAGCGAGGTCTGGGCGGCCGCAATCGTTGCGGCGGCTGCGTGCGACGCAGAGGGCGGAGCTGCGTGCAGGTGGCGCGCGGCAGCGTCGAGCAGGTCATCGATGTCGTCGGCCCGTCCGAGAAACCACTGGGCCCGAGCCCGCCTGGCGAGTGCCTCCCCCAAGGCGCCGAGATCGCCGACTCGTTCGAAGATCTCTCCGGCTTCGGTCAGCGCGGTCACCGACCGGCGGAAGTCCCCTGCGTACGTGGTGATCTCCCCGAGTTTCAGGAGCGCATCGGCGCGCCGACCGGAGTCAGGGGGTGCGAGTCTGGCGGCTTCCGTCAGCAGCTCGGCTGCGCGGGTGGCATCGACGTGCCACGCCGACTGTGCCGATGCGGCCAGCGCCCGCTGGGCAGCATCGCGGTCGCTCGCGGAGACGTCGACCCGCGACTGCTCCGTGAGCGCCACCACCTGTTCCCAGTGCCAGGCCGCTGATTCAACGTGATCGACATCCTCGTTAGCGCCGTCGAACCACCGAGCAGCACGACGGTGCAACTCGATACGCGTCGCCCTCGTGAGTTGGGCGTAGGCGACATCGGCCACCAGCGCGTGGTGGAATCGGTCCGGCGCTGCGGTGGCCGGCGAGCGCTGTAGCAGACCACTTCGCGCGAGGACCGTGAGGGCGGCAGCGGTCTCATCCTCGCTGCGTTGACTGATCGCGGCGATCGTGCCGACGGTGATCTGCTCGGGCACGAGCGATGCCGCTTGGATCGTCGAACGCAGCGGCGTCGGGAGTTGGTCGAGACGCATCGCCACGACGCGCCGCACGTTGTCGGGTACTCCGATGTCGGTGGCGTCGGGTCGATCGGTCAGCATCTGTACGAAGTGCAGGAGGAACAGCGGGCTGCCGCCGCTGCCCTCGACCGCGATGCGAAGCGCATCCGTTCCGAGTTCCGAGCCGAGCACTCCGGCGATCTGTTCGACCGCCTCCGCATCGAGTGGACCGAGATGCAATGTCGATCGCTCGCGAACTGGCCCGTCCCGCACGAGGTCGACCTGCGGTGCTGGCCGGCGCGTTGCGATGATCAGCACGGGATGGTCGACCAGGTCGGCGATCAGCTCGGCAATCCGCTCGAGGGATGTCGAGTCCGCCCAATGGAGGTCTTCCACGACGACCACCATCGGCCCACGCTCAGCCGTGAGCCGATACATCTGCTCGACGGGCGAGGCCCATTCGTCTGGTGCGTCGAGCTCGTGGAGGTTGGTCGGATCGACGATCGCACGGAGGCGCGTCGCAAGCGGGCCGTGTACGTCGCCCGTCGTTGCCAGCCAATCATCGAGCGCTGCGCCATCAGCAGCAAGGGCGCGCACGGCTCGACGTATCGTCGCCAGTGCCCCGCGATCACCCAGCGGCGCGAAGCCGAGTTCTGCAGCAGTGGTGGGCGCGGGCCGCAGACTGCGCACCACCTCGTTCACCAGTCGCGTCTTGCCGATTCCGGCATCGCCGACCACCTCGATCACGCGCAGCCGGTCGTCGTCGATGACGCGATGCCACACCTGGTGGATCGCTTCGGCTTCATCGCGGCGACCTTCAAAGGGCGCAGCAGTTGCCGCTTCAGTCGCGAGCTCGGCCGCACCAACCGCGCCGCCACGCGCCGGTTCGGGAGCGTCGGTGCCCGCCACGATCGCCCGTGCGGCGTCGACGAGCGAGCTCGTCAGAAGCTGGAGGTGCGGTTCGACGGCAACGACCGCATCGCCGGCAACCACGGCAACAGCGGCACGTGGTCGACGCCGTTCTACGTCGGCCGCGAACGTGGCAGCCCGATCGGGATCGTCGTCGCGAGCGGGAACCCCAAACAGGATGACCGCCTCGTGCCCGACGGACCGTTCGATCGCGACGCCGTACTCGTCGGCGACCAACTGCAACTCGGCTCGGAGGTCTCGATGATGCGCAAGCGCATCATCGGGCGTCGCGAGTGGTGGCGGTTCGGAGACGAACACGATGACCACCGCACGCACCTCCTCCAACGTCGCTGGCTCGTGCCGATCCTCGACCACGCGATCAGAAGGCTGACCGATGTCGGGGGGTTCCGTCGACGAGGGCGTGGGTGCAGCGGGACGTCGCAGCGACTCGTCATGACGCAGAATCCGCTGCTCGAGATCCACGAAGTCCGGGGACGGGTCCACCCCGATCTCGTTGCTCAGGTAGCGGCGCGTTCGGCGGGCGACGCGCAACGCGTCGACGTGGCGGTCTGAGGCGTACAGCGCGCGCATCAACAGCGCGGCAACCCCCTCGTGTTCTGGATGATCCGTGGCGAGACGCTCGAGCGCTGCCGTGGCCGGACGGTGTTCGCCGTTGTCGACACGTACGCCGAGGCGCCCGAGCTGCGCGTCGAGTCGCAGACGCGTCAGTCGTGCGCGCTCGACAACGACGAACTCCGGGTCTCCGCAGCCTGCGTAGACAGGACCACTCCAGACATCGTCGAACTCGATGGTGCCGTGGTGACGATCAGCCGCGATTGCCGCTTCGAACCGCACCACGTCGACGTCGGTCGGCGCGATGGCCAGGCGATACCCGTCGCCCACGGTCTCGATGGCTCCGGCGCCAAGCGTCGCCCGGAGACCCGACACATACTTCTGAACGAGCTTCGGCGCCGACGATGGCGGATCGTCAGACCACAGGCGGTCCACGAGAAGATCTCTCGACACCGCCACACCGACGTCGAGCGTGAGCGCTGCGAGGAGGGCACGCTGGCGCGGGCCGCCGAGATCGACCTGGCGGCCGTCGACCTCGGCCGACACCGGGCCGAGTACCGAGATGGCGACGCGAGCCATCTCCAATTCATATCGTCTGATCGGTGGCCTCCAGCGCGAGCCGCCACCCGCTGATGCCGAACTCACGCTCCGCGACATCCCACAAGTCGTCTGCGTCGAGCATGCTGGCGGCGATCACCGGCACATGGACCGCGCGAAGCGCCTCATGGCGAGGGATGGCGACTGCATAGCCCCCGATGCGGTTGATCCCGCCGCGAGCGAACCGCTCGTAGGCCGCCCGCTCCTCGCCGCGAGCGGTGACGAGCACCAGTCGTCGATCGCCGAGAACACCGGCGAGTGCTGACACCGGCACATCCGGCGGAATGCAGATCGACCGCGCCAGATGGCGCTGTGCGAACACTTCCGGGTCCCGTACGTCGACGACGAGGTCTCCCTCGCGCTGACGTTTCTTGACTTCGTTCGGCGAGAGCGGGCGAGGAGCGGGTGGCCGCATCACACCGGCGTCGGGACGTCGACGTAACGGAGGTAGGGCAGCACGGCGTCGAACCCATCGGGATACGTGCGCCGCGCTTCTTCATCACTCACGGACGGCACCACGATGGCGCGATCACCGGCACGCCAT
>JBCCVW010000201.1:0-8542 GCA_039194665.1 Actinomycetota bacterium | reverse complement strand
TCGTCGTAGGAACTCGTCGCGATCGGTCCGCGCTGGGGCTGGACTGGTCGTGGTTGGTGTCCTCGTGGCCGCTGGCTGCGGTGGCGACGACGACGGAGCAGACACGTTGCCGTCGGTGACCCTGATTTCGACCACGACCGTCGCGCCGACCACGACCGCACCGGCGGCAACCGTGACCACCCCTGCGCCGAGCTCCGCAGCGCCGACCACGGAGGCAGTTGTGGTGGAGAGCACAACGGCGTCCACCGCGTCGCCGACCGTGCCGCCCACCACAGTGGCGAACCCGGCGGTCGATGCACTGGTGCTGTCGCCGAGCGGTGTCGGGCAGGCCGAGTTTGGTGCCGACCCCGACGGGGTGATCGGCTATGTCAGTTCGTTTCTCGGTGATCCGACCAACGACACCGGCTGGATCGACCCGCTGAACATTGGCGCATGTCCGGGGACCGAGATCCGCTTGGTGTCATGGGGTGCGTTGACGTTGCAGTTCGGTGATGCGTCGGGCGTGGTGCAGGGGCGTCGTCACCTCTACGCCTATCAGTACGGGATCGATGGAGAGCTCGGCGCCGAACCCGTCGGCCTGACAACGGTCGAGGGCATCACCGTCGGGTCGTCGGTGTTCGACCTCGGCGCGGCCTACCCAGGCGTGGTGCTCAACCCCGAAGACGACTTCGTGGCGCCCAACTTCTACGTCAATGACAACCTGCGCGGATTCCTCACCGGCCTGGCCGACGACTCGGTGGTCACGGTGATCCTCGGCGGCATCGGCTGCGGGGAGTAGCCGGCGTTCCGTGCAAGGCCTCCTCGACCTCCACGAGGGCATCGGCTGGTTCTTGATCGTGTCGAACGCGCTTGTCGGAACGTGGGCACTGCTCGCGTACTGGCAGCCTCGCTTGCGTCTTGGGGTGCTGTGGTGGTTCATCGGTGCTGCCCAGCTGTCGACGTTCGCCGTCGCCATCGTGGGCGTGCTCCTGGTCAATCGGTACGACCTCGAGCTCGACGACTTCCACGCGTTGTACGGCTTCAGCGCCATCGTTGCGGTCGGCATCCTGTACGCCTATCGCAACAGCCCGTTCGTACGTGGCAAGGAGCATTTACTGTACGGATTCGGCAGTCTGTTCATCATGGGCCTCGGTATCCGCAACCTCTTCCTCGGCTGACATGCGCCTGATCTGGTTGCTCGTCGGGTTGCTGTGTGTTGCGCTCGGCTCGATCGGCATCATCATCCCGGGGCTACCGACCACGGTGTTCTTCATTGCGGCCGCCGCTGCGTTCACTCGATCGAGCCCGCGCCTCGAGGCGTGGGTGCTGAACCTGCCAACGATCGGTCCGGCGGTACGCGACTATCGGGACGGCAAGGGCATGCCGCGACGGGCGAAGGTGCTGGCGATCACCATGATGGTGGTGTTCGCCGGCCTCAGTGCGTGGTTGGTCCGTACGTGGTGGTTCGCGATCTTGATCGGTGTGCTGATCGCAATCGGTATCGCTGTGATCCTGCGTGTCCCGACCAAGGACGTCGCAGCTGACTAGTGCCGTCCCGGGCAACGGTCGCGGCGCACTCGAGCAGTCGGTCCCGCACCTGTGCAGCCGTGCACCGCTGAGCCGGCGGATAGGTTGAGCGCTCTCGGCGAGGAACAGACCACCGTCTGCTCTCGGCGCGACAACCTCGAATCGACGACCCTGGAGGGATGCCCTGTGCCGCTCGTCGGACCTGCGCTCGCTGGACCCGCCCAATTGCATCGGATGGTCAACGATCTTGCTTGGACACGGCCGAGTGAAGTGTGCCTGGTCGCCGGGACCGAGACGTGGACGTGGCGAGCGCTGTCGGACGACGTCGACGCATTGGCTGCCCACCTGATTGCGGCGGGCCTTCAGCAGGGCGACCGCGTGGCATCGCTGCTGCCGAATTGTGGTGAGCTCATCGTGTTCTACCTGGCGTGCCTCAGGGCGGGACTGATCGCCACCCCCCTCAACTACCGCTACACGCCAGACAACATCGACGTCGCGCTCGGGTTCAGTGATGCCCGAATGATGGTCGCTCACGCCGAACGGCGAGAGGACATCGCCGCGTGTGTACGCGCAGGAACGCTGGCGAACGGCATGATCTCGGTGGGCGGCGAGTTCGCGGGCGCAGTGCCGTATACGGCGCTCATGTCACGCGCGGTTCCGCAGGTGGACATGCCGGTGATCGACGTTGACGCGACGGCACTCATGTTCTTCACGTCGGGCAGCACGGGAAGACCGAAGGGGGTCATGCACAGCATCACGTCGTTTGGATCGATCGCCGCGAGCTTTGCGCAGGCACTGCGATTACACGCTGACGACGTCGTGTTTCCAGGCGGCTCCATTTCCCATGTCGGCAGCTTGTCGACCGCACTTGCCGGACTCTCGACTGGATCGACAGTCGTGCTCAACCGGAGTGACACCCCGGAGGCCTTTCTCCGCGAGCTTCGCCAACAAGAACCGACCGTCGTCGTTGCACTCCCGGCCGCGCTCATGGCCTTTCTTCACGACGGATTGGCCACGACGGACGACTTCACGTCGGTCCGTCTCCTCATCAGCGGCGGCGACAAGTTCCCGGTCGACGTCGAGCGCGAGTTCACTCGAATCTCGGGGCTTCCGATCACCGAGACATACGGGCTCACCGAGGCCACCGACTGCACGCTCGGGCCGGTGGATGGCTCCGCGAAGCCCGGCTCGGTCGGCCATCTCTGCCCGGGCTATGTCGCATCGATTCGCGATGACGACGGAAACGAGGTGACCGAGGGCGAACTGTGGCTGTCGGGTGCGCCGGTGTGCCAGGGGTACTGGAACAACCCCGAGGAGACCGCTGAGAGTTTCTCCGACGGTTGGTTCAACACCGGCGATGTCATGTCGGTGGACGAAGATGGATTCCTTTGGTTCAAGGGCCGCACCAAGCAGATCATCGTGCACGACGGATCGAACATCGCTCCACAAGAAGTAGAAGAAGCCGTCATGCTCCATCCTGCAGTTGCGCTTGCGGGTGCGGTTGGCGTTCACAACGAGCTGCACGGCGAGAACGTCTGGGCGTATGTCACGCTGGTGGACGGGGCCGAACGACCATCACCGGGCGACATCATCGAGGTCGCCCGCCGCGAGATCGGGTACAAGGCCCCTGAGGCGGTCTTCTATCTCGACGAGATGCCCCTCAACTCCGCCCGCAAGGTCGACAGAATGGCACTGCAGCACGTTGCCGCAGCGCATGTCGGCGCTCACGCGAAACGCTGAGCGCTGGGTGAGTGTCCGACACCTGTGGACCGCACGGTCCATGTCGAGCGCGTCGCCACCTGGGAGGACCTCATGAACTTGACCGACCTCGAACCGTTCAAGGACGTCCCGTTCTACTTCTGGGCGAAGGACCCGGACGGTACGTATCTCTGGGGAAGCGCTGAGATGGACCGGTTCGCTGGTGGTGGCGTCGCCGGGAGGACCGACGCCGACTTCGGCCCCGCTGCGGAGTCACCGCAGACGGCCGCCACGTTGCAGGCGAACGATCGCCATGTGCTCGATAGCGGTGAGCCGTTGTTCACCCATGAACGGATCGAAGGCGCCGGCAATGTGAGCGTCTGCAAGTGGTCTGGCGAGATTGACGGGCGACCGGTGACGTTTGGCGTGTCGTTCCTGGTTCCCGGCGACTGAACACACGTTTCAACTCGCTCGAACGGGCGTGCGATCTCTGCCTCGCCGCGGCGCCGGTTGGATCGAGGGCCACGCTGCCCGCTGCGAGAACCACTGCTACGCCGCCAACGCGGTAACGACCACCAACCCGATTCCCAGGAGCATCTGACTGACACCGATCACCGGCACCGGCCACAACGACTGACGACGTCGTACCGCCTGGAAGGCGATGATGCCGATGACGCACAACAGCGCTGGCCAAAGCGCTCGATCGATGAGTGTCGCAACGACCGCCGCGCCGACCGCCACGGTGTCGGCGATCAGGTTGGTCGATGCCCTGACTGCTCGATCGTGCACTCTGGCGATCTGGGTGCGGACGTGGCAGACCGATCCGACGATCCGTGCCGCGAGGACGAACCAGATGGCCAGCGCGACCTCGGGGTCGCCGCCGTCGGCCAGCACGATCGCAGGCGCGACGAAGGCCACCGCCAGCGCTCCGGCGATTTCCGGGGCCAAGCGCCGGCTGCGTGAACGAACGTCGTACCACAGCTCGACAGCGACGAACGGCACTGCCGGGATCAGCGCGATCCAAAACCAGCGGTCGTCCGCAAGCGCCAACGAACCGACGATCAGTGCAACGAGTACCGCGCCCTCGACAGCAGCCACCTTGGCGGCGAGATCAGTGCGCGCCAGTCGTCGGTGCCGCCGCCGATCGACCAGCACCAACTTGATCGGCGTGCGGATGACGAACGCGAGCAACGCGGCACACGCCAGGCACACACCGGCCCAGCTCGGGGCGATGAGGATTCCGAGGAGTCCGGGTTCGATCGTGAGACCCCATCCACCGTGTTCGCTGGGCAGTGCAACCGAACGGAGCGCGCAACGCTGCTCGTCCGATCCGGTGACGGCGTTGCTCACTCTGCGCCTTCCGGCCGGCACGATCTGGCGTAGGCCGCAATGGTGCCGACCCCACCGAGAGCATCGATCGCCGGATCAGCGAGGAGCTCTGCTTCCGCTTCGCCGTTGGCAATGACCAGGAAGAACACCTCGCCCGTCTCGGGTACGAAACGCACGTCGCGCAGTGGCACGTCGAGCTTCCATGCGGTTGCCGGCTGGAGCTGGCTGGTGGGTTCGACGGCGATCTTGGCGCAGCTGGTGGTGGCCGGATCAAAGCCGATGACGTCGATCGTGGCGTGAAGGTCCTGCTCGATGTCGTCGTGGAACCGCACCTCGTCCCACACGGCCGGCAGCCCGGCGGCGCGAGCGACCACGAACGGAGCGCTGACGGCGATCAGTCCAACGGCGAGCGCGACACGCACCCGGGACGCTCTGACAGTCGATACGGCTCGCACGTATCCGGCGCCGGCAAGTACGCACATCACCGCTGCTGCAGGGAGCAGGAATCGGCTGAGCGCGGCGTACCCGAACACGATCGCCATCGCTGACACGATCACGCACCACGCGAGTGCGAGTGCGGCCAGCACAGGTGGCACCGGATCGCGCCGGCGGATCGCGAGGACAACGGCCAGCCCGGCGCCGACCCATGCCGGAACGATCACCATGGCGCCCACGTTGCCGAGCGCAGTCGTCGTGCGGTCGACCAGATCGAGTGGAATCACTTGCGCAGCAGATGCCCCTTGTAGCGCGTTGCCGGCCCCCCAGAGGTCGCCACCGAACCACAACACCGGGATCGCCACCAATGACGCGCCGAGCGCAACCCGCGACACGTCGGTCGTCACGGCCAGCCACGCGGCGTAGACCAAGACGAACGGCCACGCCTCAGGCCGCAGCAGCGCCAACGCAACGAGCAATCCGACGGTGGTCGTTCGTCGACCGGCGAGGTGGCGGTCGATCGCCCACACGGCGAGCGCCGCAGTCGCCGGCGCGTCGTGTCCCTCTGCCCACGTGCGGATAAAACGGGGCTCGCCGTCGGGCGTCAGGATCAATAGCGCCCCTGCCAGTGCGCCGGCGGCCGGGCCTGCGAGCCGCATCCCCAGCCGTACCACTCCGGCCATCGCCAACAGACCACCGGTGCGCGCGACCCACATCCACAGTTCCGGTGCGGCATCACCGAACGGAGCGGCAATGGTGGTCACGACCACCGGGAGGGGCTTCCACGACGGGCCAGTCACTGTGTCGAGTTCGAGCCGGCCGACCTCTCGCCCCCAGATCACCCATGCGCTCGGATCGAACGACAACGCTCCCGGGAGCAGCAGCGAGAGCGCCGCCAACAGCGCGCAGACCCCGATCAGGATCACCGCGTTGCGGCGCGACTGCCGACGAGCGGAGGCGCCGTCGACGTCGTGCGTCGGGGGCGATGTGTTGGCGGGAGTCTCGAGTGGGGTCACCCCGCCGGGACGGTTCACGTCCTTGAGTCTGTCGCGCTCGCCGGCACGATTGGTGCGTCGCGTCCCGTGCGCGCCGACGGCCCGTTGCCCGACTCGTGGTAGTCGGCCTCGACGTTCACCGCCCACACGTCGTGGTTTCGGCCGTTCACGATGTTGTCGACCGTGAGCATGGCCGTGTACATCGAGTGGTCCTGGTTGTTGTACCGGTGCATCCCGTTACGCCCGATCGGGTGCACGTTGGCTGTGGCCTCGGCGAGCCAGCGTCGCACGGTGCTGACGTGTTGCTCGTAGTGCTCGTCGTACACGGGGTAGGCCTTCGGCATACGCACGACATGACCGGCTTCGATCTGCTCTTGTGGAACCAGGCCGAGACGAACCAGTTCGTCGGACGCGCGGGTGATCAACTCCTCGTCGGGCGCAGTCCACCACGGATCGAGCGTGTCGGTGGTGTACTCCAAGCCGAGCACCGCACAGCCCGTGCGCACCATGTCGGGTGACCAGGCGCCAAAGTTCTGGATGCGCATCGCGTCGATGTCCGGCTCGTGCACGTACACCCAGTTGTCGGTCCAATCAACGAGATCGGCGGGCACGACGAGCGCGACGAGCAGGTAATCGCGAAAGCGGAGGCGCCCGGCAGCATCGAGGACAGGTGCCGGTGGGGGTGGGTCCATCACGGTGGCGAGCTGGGCGAGCGGCATCGACGAGATGACGTGATCGGCCCGGTACGACGTGATGGCCCCGGTCTCGTCGGTGGTGTCGACCGAGTGGGCGCGACCCGCGGCGTGTTGGATGCGCGTCACGGGCGATTCGAGGTGCACTTTGTTGCCCGCCGCCTCGACGACCTGAGCACATCGCTCCCACATCATTCCCGGGCCGAGCCGGGGATACAGGAATTCTTCGATGAGGCTGGTGACCTGCCGATCCCGGTTGCGCCGGCCGGCAAGACGAGCTCGTACCGGCTCCCACACGGCGGCCCACAGCGACATTCCCTTGATTCGTTGCGCCCCCCAGTCGGCCGACAACGCCGACGGGTCGACTCCCCACACCTTGGTGGTGTATGCCCGGAAGAAGTGGTCGTACAAGCGCCGTCCGTAGTTGGCGACGACGTAGTCCTCGAGGGTTCGTGGCGGCTGTCGTCGTGTCGTCAGCCGGCCGATGCGCGCAGCGAGGTACGACCCGACGCAGCGCAACGCCTCGATCGGGCCGAGGTTGACGAGCGCGTTGAGCGGCTTGAGTGGATACTCGTAGAACTTGCCGCGGTAGAAGATACGGCTCGACCGTTCTCGGATCAGGAGGTCGTCGGGGAGCAACTCGTGCCATCGTTCCTCGACGGCACCCACCTTCGTGAAGAAGCGGTGTCCGCCAATGTCGAATCGGTTCCCATCGGCGACCACGGTGCGACTGATGCCGCCGACGACATCGTCGGCCTCGAGTACGTCGCACGTCCGTCCTACCCTTGACAGTTCGTGTGCCGCGGTGAGGCCTGCTGGTCCCGCACCGATCACGACGATGTGGTCGCCGACGTCGGATGCGTCACCCACCGATGCACTGTCGGTTGTGGTGTCGGATCGGGAGTTCATCTCAGATCCGTTCCGCCGCAGACGACCAGCCTTCGCCGCGCAGCAGCCGTACCAGCAGAATCACTGGGACCAGTCCGACCGCAACGATCAACAACGCGGGAAGTGCTGCCGCGTCGTAGCGCGAGTCCTTTGTCGCTTCCCACACGCCGATGGCCAATGTGTCTCCGCCGAGCGGCCGGAGCAACGCGGTCGCAGGCAGCTCCTTCATCACATCGACGAGCACGAGGAGCGCGCCGGTCACGATGCCTGGCCACAGCAGCGGCAGGTGGACCTCTGCGAGCACCCGGGTCCGATCGGCGCCCAACGATTGTGCTGCATCGTCGAGGTTCGGGTCGATACGCCCCATCCGCGACTCGACGGAGAAGTAGGCCAACGTGTGAAAGCGGATCACATAGGCGATGATCAGCCCGAGAATCGAGCCGGTGAAGACCAAGCCGATCGAGGTGCCGAACAGTCCGTCGGCGACGTCGATCAGACGGCGATCGATCCAGATCAGTGGTGCAAAGACGGCGACTGCGACCACGGTGCCGGGGACGGCGTACCCCATCGTGGCGACGCGCGCTGCGCCGTTGCCGACTCGCGAGGGTCGGGTGCGTTGCCCGTAGACGACAACGGTGGCAGTGATCACGGTCAAGGCTGCAGCCGACACGGAGAGCAACAAGCTGTTGCGCGCTTGGTTCGCCAGGTCGGCAGCGACGCCGCCGTCGACGATCGACTCGATCGACCAGACCACGAGCTGAACGACAGGGAGGGCGAACACCACGAGCAACAGTGCCGTTCCGGGCACGGCTGCCGCAATGGCCCGCCACCCGCGGAGTCTCCTCGGCGCAATCGCATCGCCGCGACCGAGTTGCTGGTGGTACCGGGCGCGACCGCGAAGCAGCCGTTCGATCGCCACAAGGGTGAGGGCCAACCCGATCAACACGGTCGCCAGCTGCAGCGCGGCAGCCTCGTTGAACGCCCCGAACCACAGTCGAT
>JBCCVW010000200.1:0-8627 GCA_039194665.1 Actinomycetota bacterium | reverse complement strand
TGTACGCGGTGTGGGCACACCGCGAGTCAGACCGTTCGGCGCTGCGCTGACTGGTTCACCCCACCGACCGCACACCACAACTCAGTTCGTTGGATGCGTTCAACGCGCCGATCGCCGCCGTCTGACCGGAGGCCGACACGTCCAGATAAAAGTTGGCCGCGGGTCCGATCCTTGCCAGAGCCGGAAACGAGTGCTGCGTGCCTCGGCGGCTACGGGCGGCTCACTGCTCGGGCGATGCAGCAAGACGTCGCTGTAGCCGATACAGCACGTGGAGACGGAGGGGATCGCCGACCGGAAGCGCCGGATGGTCGAAGTCACCGGCGATGTCGCGCTGCATGCCGAGACGCTCCATAACGGCGGTCGACCGTTCGTTGACCACGGCCGTGAACGACACGATCTCCTCCAGGCCGAGTCGACCGAAGCCATCATCGAGTGCGGCATGCGCCGCTTCGGTCGCATAACCATGACCCCATGACGAGCGAGCGAGCCGCCATCCCACCTCAACCGCTGGAGTGAACGGCGCCTCGAAGAGGGCCGCGCTGAGTCCAGTGAATCCGACGAACGCTCCCGAGTCCGCAACCTCGACTGCCCACAACCCGTAAGCCCGCTCGTCGAACGACGACGAGATGCGTTCGACGAACGCGTCGCTCTCGGCGCGCGTCAACAGCTTCGGCATGAACTCCATCACGGCTGGATCTGCGTTGAGCGCCGCGAACAGCGGCAGGTCTGTTGCGCGCCAGCGGCGAAGCGCGAGTCGGTTGGTGCGAATCTCGGTCGGGGCCGGCGGCAACATGATCTGCAACCTAGGGGACCCACCAGTATCTTCGGTGCGCTGTATGCGAAGTGAAAGGCGTGCTGTCCATGCGTTCTCAGGTCATGATCTCCACCACGGGTTGGCGGGCGACGATGGTCGTGATCGCGATCGTCGCCGCATCGTGCGGTGGTGGGACTGATTCAGACAGCGCCGACGACGGTGGCTCGGCTGCCACCGCCGCGCCGACCACCAGCGACGTGGCCGACGTCGACGATGCAGCGGAGACCGAGTCGACGCCGGAGGCGTCGATCGTCGACGACGATGCCGTCGACGTCGATGCCGTCGACGATGCCGTCGAGTCGGCGTTTCCGGTAACGATCGACCACCGCTTCGGTTCGACGACGATCGACGAGGAGCCGCTGCGCATCGTGTCGCTCGGAAACGGCACCGAGGACGTGCTGATTTCGCTCGACGTGATGCCGATAGCACTCGGTCAGACCTTCGAGGGGCAGGACTTCATCGTGTGGCCGTGGGCCCAGGACGAGTACGACGCGTTGCTCGCCCAGACCGGCGCGGACGAACCCGAGGTCTTGCCCATCGGTGCGGGCCAGTGGCCCTTCGAGCGGATCGCCGAACTCGATCCGGACCTCATTCTCGCCGCCAATACCGCGATCGAGGTGGGGGACTACGAACTCTTGTCCCAGATCGCGCCGACGGTCGCACGACCGGAGCAGTATCGGCACTTCGGGATTCCATTGCGCGAGTGGGTCGAACTGGTGGCGACCGCGGTCGGTCGCGGCGATCGCGCCGAGCAGGTGATCGACGACCTCGATGCGCAGTTCGCGGCAGCGGCCGCCGACAACCCGCAATTCGCCGACACCACTGCGACGATCGCCTTCTACTCTCCGCAGAGCGGCAACGTCGTCACGTATCCGCCTGCCGACTTCCGCCATCAGTTCGTGCGCGACCTCGGATTCGAGGTGAATCCGGAACTCGACGCACTTGCCGGTGACGAGCGGTTTGTGCTGCTGAGTCCCGAATTGATCGAGACGATCGACGCCGACGTGGTCATCTGGGTGCCGGGATCGGCAATCGACATCCAGGCGACTCGCGATCTTCCAGTGCGTCAGGCGCTGCTCACGGCGGCGCAGCGGAGGAGCGAAGTGATCGCCGACACGTTGGTGTCGAACGCACTCACCAACTACAGCCCGCTCGCGGTCGAGTTCGCCCTTGAGCAACTCGTGAACGACCTCGCGCTTGCGGCCGATGGCGACCCGGAGACAGTGGCGGCATCGGCAGGGGTGTTGTATCAGGACGGCGACTTCGTGGCCACCCCCGAACAGCAGGCGGCGATCGAGGCGCTGTTGATCGTGTTCGACTCGCAAGTGCCGATCGAAGACAAGCGCCCGTTCGTGGAGGACTTCGACGAGTTGCGCGGGACGTTCGACGAGTACCAGGTGCTGGCCGACGGGTTAGGCGGGATCACCGCCGAGGTGGTGTCGGCGACGAGCGAAGGCGAAACAGTGGCGATCGTGTACAACGCCGTCGCAGGCGGGAACGTCGCGCTCGGTGGGCTGGTCGCACGGTTGGCCCAGGTCGACGGCGTGTGGACGGTCAGTCGCGCCGAGCTGTGTGGTGCGATCGCCGCAGCTGGGATCGAGTGTCCCGCCTGACGGTGAACTTCGAGCGAGACATCGTGCACGCGTCGGGGTCGCTGCGTACGACGTAGCAACAGGCTCTATTCAGGTGGTCCTCAGGTCGCGGGTCGCACTATGGGCGGCAACGTGAACGTGAGGAAGAGCACATGAAGAGAACGCGTTTTGTTGCGGGCACGGCTGCTGCGGTGTTGGTGGCCGCTGGCTGCGCACCGAATGACTCCGGGCAGCTGGCCTCGTCGAACGACGCCGTAGCGGCCTGGCCCGACGGAGCGATCGAGGTCGAGTCAGACGATGCGCCGTCAGCCGAAACCGAATCGGTTGCGGCGGATGCCGAGGGACGAGTACGGGCGCCTGCAATCGATGGCCGCGACTTCTCTGAGGTCGACGCCATCGTCGCCGAGTTTGTCGACGACCGCGAACTCAATGGTGCAGGCCTTGCAATCGTCGACGCCGATGGCATGGTGCACGAGGAGTATTGGGGCGAGTTCGATGCGGAACGGGTCTCGTTCGTCGCCTCATCGAGCAAGCAGCTCACCGCAGGAGTGATGTTGGCGCTCCAGGAGCAAGGTGTGCTCGACGTGGATGAGACACTGCCCAACATCGTTGGCGACGCGTGGGGGCCCGACGTACCCGAGATCACCGTGGCCCAAATGGTGTCGAACACGTCGGGACTGGTCGGCGCCGACCCGGATCCCTTGTACGAGCCGTACCTCTGTCAGTTCGTTGGCGATGACCTCGAGGAGTGTGGTCGGATCATTGCCACCACGCCTGATGACGACGCCGACGTGATTGCTCCCGACACCGAATATCGGTATGGGGGCGGGCAGTGGCAGGTGGCTGGCGCAGTGGCCGAGTTCGTGTCAGGCAAAACATGGGACGAACTCATCCAAGAGGTGTACCGCAACCCCTGCGGCCTCGACGACAGCTTCGGATACAACAACCAATGGGGCACGCTCGGCGCCGAGGGCTACGAGTATCCGCGCGACTTCGACGGTGACGTGTCGCTGCTGCCTCCGACCGACAACCCGAAGGTGGAAGGCGGGGCATATCTCACGGTTCCCGACTACGCCACGCTGCTGCAACTACACCTCAACGGGGGCAGTTGCCCGTACGGGCCGGTGCTCTCACCCGAGTCGCTGGAGATCATGCACGCCGATCGTGCTGCAGCGGTGTGGGACGGTGACGCGGGGAGTCCCAACGCTGGCTACGGCTACGGCTGGCGGCACCACCGCGATACGAACCGGCTGTCAGACCTCGGCGCATACGGCTCGGTGCCGTGGCTCGACCTCGACGCGGGGTATGGCGTGTATCTGGTCATCGAAGAAGACGCCCGGACCGGCCTTGACTTGAAGAGCGAGATCGAAGAGCTCGTGCACGACGTGATGACTGCCGACACGCCGACCGCGTGAGTTGGCGGCACGTGCCGACGATAGTTCCGGTGACGTTGTCGGAGCACGTGGCCGTCGAAGTCAGTCCATATGGCGGGCGGCGACGTGTGCAGAGTCGGTACTGGCGCGCGTCATCGATCGCGCGCACGCGTCGTGGAGGGCGCCGAGCACACTCACGTGCTCAATGCGATTGGTGAACATGTCGAGTCGGTGCGCTCGGGTGGCGGACCCGGTGACCAGCACGATGTCGGCAAGTTCGGCCAGCTCGCTCTTGGCGTGGCTCGAGATGCCGATCGTCGTGAAGTCCCTCGCGTGCGCTGATCGCACGGCATGCAATGTTGTTCGAGTTGCCCCGGTGTGCGAGATGGCGAGCAACGTCGACCCCTCAGGTGCGCGTTCGAGTTCGAGATCAAACTGCAGTGGATCTCGGTGTGTGCGCGCATCGAGGCCAAGGGCGAGAAAGCGGAAGACGGCAAGCTCGGCGAGCGCTGCCGACGAACCGGCGCCGACGAAGAACACCTGCGGCGCCGCACTCAACGCGGCGGCTGCCTGCTCGAAGGACTGAGGAGTCACGCACGTAGCCATTGCGTCGAGTGCGGCGACGTCGTCGGCGACGGCCTGATCGAGAGGTGCGCGTTCAAGCGATTGCGTTGGAGGCCGGCCGAATTGTGCGGCACGGCCACGGTCCGCGGCGAGCGCCATCTTCAAGTCGGTGAAGCCGCGGTAGCCGAGCCGGCGAGCGAATCGCACCACTGTCGGTGGGGACGTGTTGGCCATGTCACCGACCTGTCCGATCGATGATCGGTGGATCGCGTCGGGCTCGTCCAACACCGCGTCGGCGACGCGACGCTCGGCGGCGGGCAAGGTGCTCAGCGCCGAGAGCACTCTTGGCTTGACCGGGAGCGGCTGAAACTCAGTTTCATTGGTGTCGCTCATACTGTAACTCTAGTACGCATGCAGCACGCGCCCGCCACTGTCCTGTCGACCCACTGCAGCAAGGAGCACAGCTTCACCAAGGCACCAGCTGAGCGTCTCGAGCTCGAAGCTGGTGTCGGTGTCGTCGGAGATGCGCACGCAGGGGCACAGGTGCAACATCGCTCCCGGGTGACCGCCGACCCGACACGGCCGAACCTGCGCCAAGTCCACCTGATCCACAGCGAACTGTTCGAATCGGTCCGGGCAGCTGGGTTCGACGTCGGTCCGGGCGACCTCGGCGAGAACATCACGACCCGCAACGTCGATCTGTTGGCGCTCCCGGTGGGTTCGATCCTGGCGATCGGTCCCGACGTTGTGCTCAGCGTGACAGGACTGCGAAATCCGTGCGCGCAGATCGACTCGTTCCGCCCCGGGCTGCTGTCACAGGTGGTCGTTCGCGATCCTGCTGGTGCGTTGGTGCGACTCGCCGGGGTGATGTCGGTGGTGATCCGCGGCGGGACGGTGCGGCGAGGAGACGACATCTCCGTCGCGCTGCCTCCGACGCCCCATCACCAACTCGGGCGAGTATGACCCCGCCGAGTTGCCGGTGACCACATCCGGTATCGGGCTCGTCCTCGCTGCGGGCGCGCTCCACGTGGCGTGGAACACGTTGGAGCGGGCCGATGGCGATCCGCTCGTTGCTCTCTGGACCATCGTCGTCGGAGCGTCGTTGCTGTCGGTCCCGACGCTGGCGATCGTCGGATGGCCGGGCAGCGTTGTGTTCGGCCACATCGCCATCTCGACGGCATTGCACGTCGGCCGATCGGGTTGACCGCCGTGCTGGCTGTGCAATCGTCGAGACGTCGGGCGATGGTGAGCGTGCTTACCCACCGGTGGCGGACAGCGTTCGTTGGCGGAGGAGCGACGCTGGGCGCCTACCTCCTCGTGTTGATCGCTGCGCGCAGCGACCCACTCGCGCCCGTCGCGGCGTTGCGAGAAACCTCGACCATCCTGGCGGTGTTCGTCGGAGCACGGCTCCTGAACGAGTCGGTCGAGCGCCGCATGTACGGGGCCGCAGCCCTCGCCGCGGCGGGTGCGGTCACGCTGGCGCTCTGACGAGCAATACACAACGATCAGCAGGTGCCCTCTCGCGCACTTCGACGTCACCGGTCGTCGTTCGGGCGCAGACGTGCTTCGAGCTGGTCGCCGACCACGTCGACCTGCGTCGCCCCGAAACCGGTTCAGTATCCGTTGATTGGAGCCATGCCGGCGATCGTCCAGTACGTGTTCAGTGTGGCCACCGTGGCGGTCGTGATTGCCGGCGAGGTCTTCGTCCCGGCGGGTATCACCACGCCGTGCGGGCCGGTGCCCGTGCCGAGGTCGTAGTCCTTGACCCAGCTGAAGTCGTCCCAGTTCTGCGACGCGCTGGAGTAGATCCGGGCCGTGGCCGCGGAGTACTCATCTGGCCCCGATCCGCCCGGGCGGTACGTTCCATCGCTGGTCACTGCGAGGTTGCCGTATCCCCAGCTGACGGTCGAGCCGAACCGATCGAGCGCGTTGTCGTGCAAGTCGCGCTTGAACACCCAGTCGGTGGCGCTGCGCGTGTGCGTGGTCGGATCGACCGCCCGTTCCAGCACGGTGACCGTCCCGACGTGGGGCTGCCCGATCGCCAGGTGGCGGCCGTAGTAGTCGAAGCTCATCGAGGTCACCGCTCCCGCAACCGGGGTGGTCAGGCCGAGCTCCCAGTCGCCATCGCCGCGACGATGATGGATCTCGACGTTGTCGCCGTTGACGACGGCGACGTAACGATCGTCGTGTTCGCTGCCGATCGCGAACGGGACGTACGCCAGATCGGTTGCGTGGGGGAGCGAAATCTCGGTCTCGAACGACCCCACGATCTCCCACTGGGAGCCACTCGCCCGTTCGGCGACATCGACGCGATGTCCGCTGTCGCCCGTTGGCTGCATCACTGCGACGATGTCTCCATCGGGCGTCATCTGCACGCTCTGGGGCGCTCGGCCGCCCAGGTGCGATGGTTCGGCGGGTTCCTCGACGCCGGCGACGCTGTACAAGTCGGCGAAGTGAGCCTGTGGCTCGAAGGTGCCGTCGTTGCCCTTCGTGAGCACTACGACCTCGCCTCCGACCCACGGATCGGTGGCGACGATCAGAGTGGCGCCGTCGGCCGAGGTGGCCATGCCGGAGTGAGCGACCGGCGCCGGTGCGGCGTGGGTCAACGGCAGGACCATGGTGACGGTGCGGAAGCTGGCCTTCGCGGCGAGCTCGAGGTGTCCGGTCGTTGGGTCGTAGCGTCCGGTCAGATCATGTAGTTGTGCTGTGTAGTCGACGCCCGTCGCTTGGTCGACGGTGCGCACCGAGCCGCCGATAGTCGCGTCGGTGATCGTCAGGTCGTCGGCGACGACGAAGTTCATCGACTCCATGGTGAGGAGATGGGACGTTTGCTGCGGGCCGCCCTCCTCGGCTTCTGCGGTGACCACCCCGTCGAGCGATCCGTACTGTCCAGTCACGGTGACCGTGCCACCATTCGTCGTGGTCGGGGCGTGCCCGCCGATCAACAGATCGTCGCCGGTCACTGCGTAGGTTCCTGTGACCGGACGCTCCGGCACGGGGAACACCAGATCGGCGCTCACGGTGCCGTCCGGGTTGCTGACGACGAGACGGAGCGTGCCGTCTGCTTGGAGCCCCCCACCACGCACGGAGACCGGGTCGATCGTGCTCGGCGGGATCTCGTAGCGGGTGATGTCGCCAACGACGTGGCCGTCCACGACGCCGCCGAACTCGTCGAGCGTGAACTCCAGCGCGCTGATGTTCACGGAGTTGGAGCGATAGGTGCCGTCCTGGTTGTCGCTTCCTCGTGCGGAGAGCCGCGGCCCGACCAGCGAGCCACCCGTTGCGGAGAAGGCGATCGATCCCTCCGAGGGCTCGAGCGTCACCCCCTCGATGTCGCCGTGAATTGGTTCGACCGTCTCGCGATCGACATCCCGCGGCGCGGCGACGTCGTTGAGCGTGGTGCCGCGCTCCCAGCCGCCCAGTCCGTCTGAGTGGTACTGGATGAGCGTGCCGTCGGTGTCGATGCCGTAGAGCAGGTCGCCGTGCGCGTCGCCGGTGAAGGCGACGAGGTCGTCGTCGAGCTGCGTCGCTGGGAGGACGGTCGACTCGAACGTCGCCGGGGTCATCCACGAGATCGGCACGGGTTGCGGTGTCAGATCGGCGCGCTGCACGTGCAGACCGATCGATCCGCCGGCATTGCCGACCCAGCCGCGCATGTCGACGGGATACTGCACGCCGGCCTGCAACTCGACCGTGGGTCCTCCCCACCGCGGCTCGTCGAACGCGCACATGTCGTGGCGCAGATGATGGAATTCGCCGTCGGCGACCTTGATCAGATCCGCGTACCACGAGTCGTCGTCTTCGGCGTGCTTGTACACGGTTGTCCACGTCTCGTGGTGGTGGTTCGGATTCGGATCGGAGTAGTAGTAGGGGCCGCCCGTTCGCGGATTGTGCGCCACGTACTCATCGCTCTTCAGCGAGCACGTGTCTGCGAGCTCTGCTGGTTGCCACGAATTCGGGGCGCTGATCTGGACCGGTCCGTCGTCGGTGTACAGCACGGCCTCCGCGCCCGCCGGGCTCTGCGTTGCGAACTGGTACGTTCCGGTCTCGGGCACCTCGAGGTAGGACTGCATCCGATAGCCGAACCCCGTTTGGGCGTTGAGCCCCGGAACGGTGCCACGTCCGTCGCCGATCGACGACACCACGAATCCGCCATCGTTGCTCGCCAGCTCACCGGCGGTGATCGTCATTTCCGCTGAGGGCTCGACGTTGTGTTGATCGACGTTGTGCGCCGCGGCCGCTGCACCGTCATCGACGCTCGCGGTGTAGTTCGCTTCGACGCTG
>JBCCVW010000199.1:0-8692 GCA_039194665.1 Actinomycetota bacterium | reverse complement strand
GTTCCGCGCAAGTACACGTTTGAGGTACCTGAACGAATCAACGCCGAAGGTGGTGTCGAGCGAGAGCTCGACGAGGCCGCCGTGGGCGACACGATCGAACAGCTGCGGGCGTTGCGCATCGAAGCGGTTGCGGTCTGCCTGCTCTGGTCGACCGTCAACAACCATCACGAGGAGCGCATCGCGGCGCTGCTCGAGTCGTCGCTGCCCGACTTGCCGTTCACCCTGTCGAGCAGGCTCAATCCGATCATCCGCGAGTACCCGCGGGCCTCGTCGACGTGCCTCGACGCATCGCTGAAGCCGCTGATGCAAGCCCACCTCCGCGACCTCGACTCGGATCTCGAGGCCGCGGGGTTCGGCGGTCAGCTCTTCGTGAGTGCATCGACGGGTGGCGTGATGCATGCCGACGAAATCATCGAGCGGCCGATTCTGTCGGTGAAGTCGGGCCCGGCGATGGCGCCGCTCGCCAGCGTGGCCTACTCGCGCGAAGAGGACACCGGCGACGACATCATCGTGTGCGACACCGGCGGAACGACGTTCGACGTGAGCCTCGTGCGCAGCGGCGCCGTGAAGTACTCGCGCGAGACGTGGCTCCGGGGAAAGTGGGTGGGCCACAACCTGGGGATGTCGACGGTCGACGTTCGCAGTATCGGTGCCGGAGGTGGCTCGATTGCATGGGTCGATCAGGGCGGCCTCCTGCGTGTCGGTCCGCAGAGCGCTGGGTCGGTCCCGGGCCCGGCGTGCTACGGACGCGGTGGAACCGAGGCGACGGTGACCGACGCAGCCGTTGCGCTCGGCTTCATCGATCCCGAGCAGTTCCTCGGAGGGCGAATGCAGCTCGACGTCGGAGCTGCCGACGACGCTATCGATCGCCTTGCTGAGCAACTTGGCATGCGTCGCGACGACACGGCCCTCGGGATCATCAAGCTGGCGAACGAGCAGATGATCTCCGCCATTCGTGAGGTCACCGTGAACGATGGCATCAATCCTCGCGACAGCATCATCGTCGCCGGCGGCGGCGCAGCTGGATTGAACATCTTGCCCATCGCCGAGGCGCTCGGCTGCCAACGCGTGCTCGTCCCCCGAACTGCCGGCGGGCTGAGTGCATGCGGAGCGCACTACTCCGACATCGTGATGGACTTCGCCGCAAGCTGCTACGCCCGATCGAACGAGTTCGACTTCGCCTCGGTCAACAAGACACTCGCCCACCTCCGGTCGTCGGCAAGCGCGTTCGGCCGTGATCTGGCCAAACACGACATCGACTCGTTCGAGCTGTCGGTGTTCGCCGAGGCCCGGTACGTAGGTCAACAGTGGGAGATCGAGATTCCGCTCGGCGTTCCTGGCGACCTCGACGAAGGCGACATTGGTGGGATCGTGTCGACCTTCCACGACACGCACCAGCGGCTGTACTCGGTAACCGAGCCGAACAGCGAGGTCGAGTGCATCAACTGGAAGGTGCGGATCACGGCCCCGCTTCCGTCGCCGGCTGCGACCACCATCGAGACGCAGCTCGACGAAGGTCAGCGACGCTCGACATCGGCCTTCTTCGGAGGGTCAGGACGTCAGGACGCAGCGGTCTACTTCGGTCCGCAGCTCGCGCCGGGTGCCGTCGTCGACGGTCCAGCGATCATTGAAGAGCCCACGACCACCATCGTGGTGTACCCGGGCCACGCCGCAACGCTCACGTCGCACGGTCATTACCTACTCGACACAGGATCAGCGTCGTCGGGCACCGATCTCACCAACTCCACCGAGGAGGCATCGTGACCGCCACGATCGACTCATCCACCACTACGAACGCCGCGACCGGCATTGCGGTGCGTGAGCTCGATCCGATCGAGCTCGCGGTGATGGCCAGCCGCATGGAAGCGATCGTTCGCGAGATGACCAACACCGTGATCTTGACAGCGCGATCGTCGGTGATCGGGCTCGCACGCGACATGTCGTGTTCGATCCTCACCCCCGACTGCGAGTTGATCGCCGCGGCCGAGGGCCTGCCGATCCACATCTACGCCTCGACCCTGCAGGCGCGATCGATGCACCGTCGGCACCCTGACTTCGCCGAAGGTGACGCGTTCTTGCACAACGACCCGTACGACGGCGGCACCCATCCGGCCGATCATGCGATCATCGTTCCGGTCTTCTGGGACGGTGTACACCGAGCGACGGTGGTCGTCACGTGTCACCAGGCCGACGTGGGAAACGCACTGCCGACGACCTACATGGCAGGTGCCAAGGACGTGTACGAGGAAGGCGCGTTGATCTTCCCCTGCGTCAAGGTGCAGTCCCGGTACGAAGAGAACCAGGACATCATCAACATGTGCCGCCGGCGAATCCGTGTGCCGGAGATCTGGTACGGCGATCACGCCGCCGCAGTGGGCGCCGCGCGTGTTGGCGAGAAGCGGCTCAAGGAGTACTTCGATCAGTACGGGTCGGCGCAGGTCGAGAACTTCGTTGACGCCTGGTTCGACTACTCCGAACGACGAACCCGGCAGGCGATTCGCACCGGGTACAGCAGCGGCGAGGTCACCGTCGAGGCCGGCCACGATCCGGTCGGCGACCTGCTCCCGGACGGCATCAACGTCAAGGCGACGTACGTCATCGACGCCGAACAAGGATCGATCACCGTCGACCAGACCGACAATCCCGACTGCCTCGACGCCGGACTGAACCTGACAGAGGCGACGGCGACGATGGGCACGATGCAGGGCATCTTCAACTGTCTCGACGATGTGCCGCTCAACTCGGGCACGCTGCGCTGTGTCGACGTCGTGCTCCGTGAGAACTGCGCATTCGGGATTCCAGTGCACCCGCACAGCGCCTCGTGCGCGACGGCTCCCACGGTCGACATCCTGGTCAACATGGCGCAGTACGCGTTCGCCGAGCTCGGCAGCGGTATGGCCGAAGGAAACTGGTCGAACTCGGCTGGCGCTGGTGTCGTGTCGGGAACCGATCCGCGGCACGGTGGCCGTGACTACGTCGACCAAGTGTTCCTGATGGGCGGGGGAGGACCGGGAACGCCGACCAGCGACGGGCTGACGTACTACCTGATCCCGCCAGGTTCTGGCTTGCTCTACCGAGACAGCGTCGAGATCGACGAGCAGCGGATCCCATTCCTCGTCCATTCCATGCGGGTGCTGGAAGACACAGCAGGCGCGGGCAAGTTCCGTGGCGGCCCGGCGACCGAGGTCGTGTACGGCCCGCGTCTGAACGAGATGACCGTTATCAACATCACGAACGGCCAACGGCGGGTGCCGCGTGGCGTGCACGGCGGCGGTGACAGCACGGTCGGCATCAACGAGAAGGTCGACGCCGACGGTGCCGTCGACGTCCAGCCGGCCTTCATGCAGTTGACGCTCCAGCCGGGCGAAGTTGTGCGTGCGGTCGACCAAGGCGGCGGCGGCTACGGCTATCCGCTCGACCGAGACCCCGAGCGCGTGCTGCGCGACGTCGAGGAGCACTTCGTGTCGGTCGAGGCCGCCGAGTCGGAGTACGGGGTTGTCATCACCGGATCGGGGCTCGACGACACCTTGGCGGTGGACACCGACGCGACGGTTGCTCGACGCGCAGCGATGCGAGACGCTGGCTGACGATGACGAGAACCGGCCGGGACTACTACGCCGCATTGGCCTCCCGCGAGCGGCCGCCGCCTGGTCCTGCGGCCGACGCCGCTGAGATGCGTCGGCTGCGTGCACTCGATGAGTCGTTCGCGCACCGTCCGGTTCCCACCGCGGCGCGGGCCGATCACGCGGAGTACTTCGAGCTGCCACTGCCGATGGACCGGCGGCTGTACATCGGCCAGTTCTTCACGGCGCGCGGTCTCGAGTCCGGAGTCGAGGTCTTCCCGTATCCGATCCTCGACTGGAACTTCGTTCATCCTGAAGTGCAGTACTGCACCGGAGGCGTGACGCCGGCACACGCGGTCCAGTCCGACGGTGTGACCGTCGCGACCGTGCTGCGCCCTGGGTCGGTGTACGTGATTCCTGCTGGATGCGAGATGAACTGGGAACCGCCGGCGGTCGGCACTGCGGCGCCGCACGCCAACATCTACGCGATGAACGGGCCCGTCTACTACGACGAGCTCCACGTGGCACGGATGATCTCGCTCGGGCTCATCGACGGCGCGCCCGCCGACGTTCCGGGCGTGCCGGACCTCACGCTGCGCGACGTGAGCGATCAGGTCGAGATGCGCGACTGGTCGCAGCTGCTGATCGTCGACGGTGCGCGGGATCGGCACCTGCCGTCGTGGCTGCGCAATGGCTGGCATCGTCGCCGGGAAACTCGCCTGCTCGACTACCACGAGGGCCTTCATCGGTTCGTCGCCAGTGGACCAAGTCGTACGCCAGACGAGTTCCTCAGCTGGGATCGTGGTCGCCGCGCGTGTCGCGTGTCGCCCCTCCTCGCCGAGCCGATCGCCGGGGTAACCGACTGCTGGCTACCTGCAGGGTTCTTCTCGATGCTTGCGGAGAGCGAGCTGTGGCACGTTCTCGACGGGTCAGCATTGATCCGCCAGTCGATTCCTGCGTTGCACTACGACACGGTCGATCTCGCTGTCGAGCCGGGGATGGCGCTCAGCGTTGCCGGCGGCGCGAACGTGGAAGTGGTCGACGCCGACGAGCGGTTCGTCGTGCGACGGCTGGCCGCGTCGTGCGCCCACAACCACCACGTCGACATGATGGAACGGCAACTCATCGACGACGGCATCGACACCTCGATCAGCTGACGGCGACCCGCTGGAGCGCTCCGCACCCGTTCACGCAACCGAAAGGACCACCCGATGTCGAAACGTCTTCTGCTCTTGACGTACAACCTCCGTCGTGGAGCCGACCTCGCGGAGTACGACAACTTCATGCGCGACGTTGACTATCCCGTGTTCCGTGCCCGGCCAGAGGTTCGCAGCTACCACGGCTACCACATCGTTGGTGACGGCCAGGGCGACCCAGGGTTCCGCCACTTCGACCTCCTCGAAGTCGACGACTTCGCCGACGCCGACAAGATCTTCGGACATCCCGACGTCGCCGCCCACGCGGGTTCCTGGGTCGAGCGCTGGTCGGAACACGGCCCCGACGCACCGCCGGAGATGAATTTCGGAATGAGCTTCTGCGAACGGATCGACGAGGTCGATTAGCACTCGCCGTGTCGCTGTAACGATGGTGTCAGACACCATCGTTACATCTCCGTGTTATGTCTCGAGCGCGGCCGCTAACCGTTCGAGCGTGCCACTGATCGTCTCTCGGTTGCGCTCAGTTCGGTCATCTATCCCGGAGATCTTGGCGCTCATCTCCAACGCCTCGTCCGGGCGAAAGTCCTCGGCCCACTCGGTGACGCGCGATCCCGCGCCGGTGGGCTCGATGTCGTAGCCCCAGGTGGAGTAGTGGAAGTCGTACATCGAACACTCGAAGGCGAATGCCCGGCCCGGATCTGCCGTCACGACCTTGCCTTGGGTGAACCATTCGTTGTTGCCGTTGCGGTTGTGGCCCTCGAACGTGGCGCCAACGACGGGTGCGGTCGAGCCGTCGGTCCACTCGCAGTGGTGACACTCGATCGACCACTCGCCCATGCGGGTCACGTCGGAGATCGCTGCGTAGACGGCATCGGGTGATGCGGCGATGTCACGCACGATCTCGACTCGGCGACTCACGTCGCCGAGCCTCGTTGCGCCTTGAGCTGTTGGCGCATCGGGGTGTCGCGCCAGAACCGAGCGGTTTTCGCCCCGTACGGCTCCCAACGGCTGGGTGTTGCTGCTTCCGGATCGTCGCCCATCACCGTGACTCGCTGGATGACCCTCGTCTCGGTGAAATCGTCGAGGACGTAGTGCTGCGTGCACCGGTTGTCCCACATGGCGACGGTCCCCGAGGTCCACTGGTAACGCACGGTGAAGCGAGGCTCGTGGATCCATCGACAGAGGTAGTCGAGCAGCATCCGCGATTCGGCGTCGCTCAGCTCGACGATCCGGCGCGTGAAGTGTTCATTGACGAACAGCGAGCGACGGCCAGTGTCGGGATGTACCCGTACCACCGGATGGATGTACGTCTGCTCGGCGTGGAGATGTGGTCCGGCATCGTGGAGGGCGGTCAGGCCGTCACACAGCTCGCGCAGCGGCGGTGATAGCTCGTCGTAGGCCTTGGCGGCGTTGGCCCACATCGTGTCACCACCAACGGTCGGGCAGTCGCGCATCTGCAGAATGGCGAAGCGCGATGGCTGCTGTTTGAAGCTGATGTCGCTGTGCCACTCGTCGGCCACCGCACCCTGTCCGCCCTCGGCGCGCAGCTCGAAGAACTCGGGACGTTCGGCATCGAACGACAGATTGGGGTGCGATTCGAGCTCGCCGAAGTGCCGTCCGAATGCAATGTGCTCGTCGGGCGACAGATGCTGGTCGGGGAAGAACAGCACCATGTTGTCGAGCAGAAGTTGATACAGATCGGCGGCATTGCGTTCGGTGGCGTCGGCCAATGACAGGCCGCGCACCTCGGCGCCCAAAGAGCCCGAGAGCCGGCGTACGTCGAGATCCGGTCTGGGTGGCGCGTTGGTCATGCTGTCACGGTAGGCGGCGGAAGGTCCCCAGTGTCACCCGGGCCAGCGGATCCACGAGCCGTGGGGATCGCCAATGGCCAACGATCGGCCATCCCGGCTGAGGATGAAGTAGCCGTTCGACGGCTCGGCCTCGGGCACATCGAGGTCGCTCGTGACGCCGTCGAGCACACCGGGGCCCTCGTTGGACAGCCACACCAGCCGATTGTCGGTGGTGACCCGTTCGACGAAGCGTCGACGGGTGTCGACGTCGAAATAGTTGAGCACCGCCGAGTGAAACACCACCGGCGTCACGTCGTCGGGGACCAGGGCGAGCGCATCGCCGAGGCGTTCGGTGGCGTCGCCGGCGAGCAGCGTTGGCGGCTCATTGGCAATCAGTTCGGCCGTAGCGCGCACGCGCGCCCGACGTTCGTCGTGCTCGGGCCAGACCAGCGTGGTCAGCCACTCGAGGTCGTCGTGTCGGCGTACGTCGAGCGGATTGAGGTCGACGCCGATCCGCGCCACCACGTTGGGTACCGCCCGCGGCGCGGGCACAACTCCGTAGGTGCGTACTGCAATCTCGACAGACGAGTCGATCAACGGAGCGCGCCCGTCGTAGGAGATCGCGTACCGGTCCGGATACAGACACAATCCAGCTGAGCAGCCGACCTCGATCAGCGCAAGTGGTCCGTCGAGTCCGCCGAGCACCGGGAGGAACGCGCCACACCTGGCAGGTTCGTTGGTCTGCGTCGACCGCTGGAGCATCGTGTCGGCGACGAGATCCCAGTTGGCCACGAGTTGCTCGACGAACGCCGTTCCGTCGTGGACGGCGACTCCGCTGTGGCGTGCGGCGGCGAACAACAGATTGGGCTGACGCTTCGGGGTTGGCAGCTGCTCGAGCAGATCGATGACGGTCGACTGGCTGGCGACGGTGCGCGCCAACCGTTCGTAGGTGATCGACGATCCCTGCGCCTCGAACTCGGCGAAGAACTCGTACCACCGGCGCGTGTCCACCTCGCCATCATGGCGTCCCTTCATCACCGCCGCGTGATGGTTGACAGGCCCGGTGCGCGTCGGAGAAGGTGGAGCGATGGGGTCGTGGTCGAGTCCGGAGCGTCGGCGGGTGTTCGTCCCCCAAGCGCTCGGCGCCGACGAGTACCTCAGGGTCACGTGGCACGAAGGGCGCAACGTGATGGTGTTCTCCCATTGGGACGGCGCCGACTGCATCGCCGCCACCCCGGTGCGGGTCACCGACCTCGGCGAGCTGGTGTCGTTGGTGACGACGGCCTTCGTCGATGCCGTCGACGATCACATTCGACCGGGCGAGTTGTGGGCGCCGCCACTGGCTGCTGCGGTGGTCGACACCTCGCCTCCCACTGCGATCACGGCCTGAGTCGAGGCGACGTCAGTTCACCACGGCGTGCTCAACGGTGAATCCGGCTGCCTCCGCGGCACGTCGCGCCCTGTCTGCCTGATCTGCATCGCGCACGCGAAACGTTGCCCTCACGGCTGTTGCACCCAAACCCAAGTCGACGCCCTCGCGGAGGTGGTTCACCTCGATCAAGTCGGCGCCCTCCACGGCGAACGCGCCGAGCAGTTCTGCGAGCGAGCCCGGACGGTCGTCGATCACCGCGTCGACGATGATCCGTCGTCCCGCTCGAGACTCGCGGCGTCGGATCAACCGTTGCAGTACCTCGAGGTCGACATTCCCGCCCGAAACGACCACGACGGTGTCGTCGGTGCCGGCGGCGAGCGTGGGGTCGGTGAGCAGTGCAGCGACGCCTACCGCGCCGGCACCTTCCACCACCAGTCGCGACTCTTCCAGTAGCAACGTCATCGCATCGGCGATGGCATCCTCCTCCACCGTGACGACGTCATCGAGGAGGTTGCGGATCAGTGGACCGGTGATCGCTCCCGGCCGTTTCACCGCGATGCCGTCGGCCAAGGTGGCCGGCGCATGATCTGGCGCTGGTCCGCCGGCGTAAGGCGCACACACTGTGGCTTGGACGCCGATCAGGCGAACCCCTGGGCGCCGCGCCCGCAACACCGTGGCGATGCCCCCCGCTAGTCCGCCGCCGCCCACCGGGATGAGGATCGTTTCGGCGTCGGGTGTCTGGTCGAGTAGCTCGAGTCCGAGCGTTCCCTGTCCGCCGTTCGATGACACCGCCACGATCGCAGGCCAGGG
>JBCCVW010000198.1:0-8804 GCA_039194665.1 Actinomycetota bacterium | reverse complement strand
CTCGGCACCGCCAAGCGCGTCATCATCACCAAGGACGACACCACGATCGTCGATGGTGGCGGTGTCGCCGACGACGTCACTGGCCGGATCAACCAGATCAAGGCCGAGATCGACAACACCGACTCCGACTGGGACCGCGAGAAGCTCCAAGAGCGCCTCGCCAAGCTCGCCGGCGGCGTTGCCCTGATCAAGGTCGGCGCGGCCACCGAGGTGGAGCTCAAGGAGAAGAAGCACCGCATCGAAGACGCCGTGTCGTCGGTCCGTGCGGCCATTGAAGAAGGCGTCGTCGCCGGTGGCGGCACCGCTCTCATCCGTGCCCGTGACGCCGTGGCCAAGGTCGTCGAGTCACTCGACGGCGACGAGGCCACCGGTGCCCGCACCGTGTGGGAGGCGCTCACCACGCCGGGTCGCAACATCGCCACCAACGCCGGCCTCGAAGGTTCGGTCGTGGTGCGCGAGGTCGAAGAGGCCGACGGCTCCACTGGCATGAACGCTGCGACCGGCGAGATGACCGACCTGCTCAAGGCCGGCATCATCGACCCGGCCAAGGTCACCCGTGCAGCGCTGCAGAACGCTGCCTCGATCGCGGCGATGGTCCTCACGACCGAGGCCCTCGTTGCCGACGAGCCCGAGCCAGAGCCGGCGATGCCCGCTGGCGCCGGCGGCATGGGCGGCATGGGCGGCATGATGTGATGACGCTCGACTGAGCGTCGAACATCACGTTCGAGTGCGGGCCCCGGGGGATGTCCTCGGGGCCCGTTCGCGTGCACGTACCGGTGTGCTGTCGCACCGTTACCATCGGCGGTGTGAGCGAACGAGCGCTGCGGCCGTTCTGGATGCACCAGCTCGTCGAGTACATCATCGGTCTCGTGCTGATCACCGCAGCGGTGCAGCAACCCCAGCCGGCGGTGCCGGCGGTGCTGGGCCTGGTGGTGATGCTGAACACGGCGATCACGGTGGGCCCGCTGGGCGCGTTTCGAGTCCTCGACCGCCGCGTGCATCGATATACCGATCTCGGCGTCATCGCACTGCTGTTGATCGGAGCGGTGCAACCGTGGTTCGATCTCGACAACGTCGGCCGTTTGCTCCTGGTGGCGATCGCGGTCGTACTCGGGTTCGTGTGGTTCTTCACCGATTTCGCGACCAAGGACGAGCGCAAGGCTCGGCGCGCCGCGCGAGCACGACCCGCGAGCGAGGAACTCGGCCAACAAGCCGGTCGCTTCGTCGGTGACTCGATCAACACCGCCAAGCGCTGGAAGCAGGCGTACGACGACGCCAACCGGTCCGACGACGAAAAGTAGGGAACCCAGGCGATCACCACATCGCCTCCAAGACTGCGACGTCGACAACAGGCATCGTCGACGTCATGAGTTCGCAGAACGAACCCGCCACCGCCCGGCTGCCGCGCCGGGCGGTGTGCTTCACCCCGATGGAGGCCGATCGAGCCACCTACATCGCCGCGGCCGAAGCTGCGGAGTGTCTCGGTTACGAGGCGCTCGTCGTGCCGGAGGGCTGGACGCTCGACGCCGGCAGCCTGCTGGCCGAGCTGGCCACTCGCACCGACCACATCCAGTTGGTGAGCGGCATCCAGTCGGTGTGGAGTCGCACCCCGGCGTCGTTGGCGATGCAGGCGCTGACGCTCGACGAGATCTCTGGCGGGCGGTTCGTTCTCGGTCTGGGAGTCAGCACGCCAGCGCTCGCCGAAGGGTTCCACGGCGCCGAATTCCGTCGACCCGCCGCTCTGCTCAGGAGCACTGCAACGACAGTGCGGGCGCTGCTGAGGGGGGAGCGCTCCACTCGACCTGACGGATCCCCCGGATTGCGCCTCGGTCGTCGACCGCAACATGACGTCCCGTTGTGGATCGCCGGGCTCGGACCTCGGTCGGTCGCCGTCGCCAATGACGTCGCCGACGCGTGGTTCCCGGCGTTCGTTCCTCGCGAGCGTCTGGCCGAGCATGCGGGGCGGCTGACCGAACGCCACGACACCGCCGAGTCGACTGGGGACGTGTCGCGCTGTGAATTCGTGTGCGGTCCGATGGTGTTCGTCGGCGCCGACGAACTCGCTCGCGAACAGGCCCGTCAGCTGGTCGGGTGGTACCTCACCGGAATGGGCGCGCTGTACGCAGACGCCGTCGCGGCCGCCGGCTTCGGCGCAGCGATCGCGGCCCTCCGCGCCCACAACCCGCACCCGAAGCCCGGTCGGATCAACTGGGCCGGGGCCGCAGACCCGTTGCTCGAACAGTTCGCCGTGATCGGACGACCGGACCAGGTTGCAGCGGATCTGATCGATTGGGACCTCCGCGTCGACATGCTCGTCGTGACAGTCGGACCGGGCGACATCGACACCGTGCTCGCGGCGCTGGAGGCCGCCGCTCCGGGAGCTGCGCAGAGGTCGCTGTGCTGACCGGGCGCGATAATGCCGGCGTGATCGTCCGTTTTGGACACTTCGAGCTCGACCTCGCGCAGGTCGAACTCCGGCGAGACGGCTCGACGGTTCCGCTGCAACCGCGTACCTACGACGTTCTCGCCTACCTGGTGGATCACGCCGATCGGGTCGTCAACAAAGAGGAACTGCTCGACGAAGTCTGGGGTACCCAGTTCGTCACCGAGTCGACGCTGTCGACCGCAATCAAGTTCGCTCGTCAGGCGCTCGATGACGACGGTCGGCGACAAGAGGTGATCAAAACCGTCCACGGTCGCGGTTTCCGCTTCGTGGCGACGATCGACGGGCGCGATGCCGCTGAGCCGACCGCGACCGCCGCCGCGTCCGACCTGCCCCGTGAGCGCACACCGTTACTCGGACGAGACGATGACATCGAGGCCGTCGGGCGCGCCGCCGACGAACACCGCGTGGTCACGCTGCTCGGCATCGGGGGAATCGGGAAGACCCGTCTCGCGGTCGCCGTCGCCCGTCGTCGCGCGGCCACTCAGACCGATGGCGTCGTCTACGTCGACCTCGTTCCGGCAACCGACGGTGCATCGGTCGAGTTGGCGATCGCCACCGCAGCAGGTGTCGGTGTGACGAGCAGCGGCACCATCGGCCAGCAGCTCGGCTCTGTGCTCGGAGATCGCAACGTGCTGATCGTTCTCGACAACGCTGAACACGTCGTGATGGAGGCTGCGGCGGTTGTCGACGAGCTTGTCGAGACCACATCGCGCCTGCGTTTCCTGATCACCAGCCGGGTTCCGCTCGGTCTCCCGGACGAGTTTCGTTACCTCGTCGAGCCGTTGTCGACGGGTGAGCCGTCCCATGACGTCGAGAGCGATGGAGGGATCGACGACGTCAGCCCCGCAGCGGCGTTGCTTCGGGCCACGGCGAGCCGCGTCGGCGCACAGCTCACCGAGGCCGACAACGAGGCGGTGATGCACATCTGTCGCAGCCTCGACGGTCTCCCTTTGGCGATCGAGCTGGCTGCTGCGCAGCTGCGCCAGTTGCCCGCGCACAGCTTGGCCGAGCGTCTCGATCAGCGCTTCGACGTGCTCGCCGAACATTCGCGCCGACCGAACCAACGACATTCGAGTTTGCACGCAGTACTCGCCGATACATGGGACGCACTCGACGTGTCGAGCCGCACGCTGCTCGTGCAGCTCACCGTGTTTCCGAGCACGTTCAGCATCCGCGATCTCGATGACGTGTACCGGGACGAGCAGCCGGGCGCGCTCGAGATCGGACTCGGCGAGCTGATCGACCACTCGTTGGTCGTTCGCGACCGTGCCGACCGATACCGACTGTTGGAAACCATCCGACTCTTTGCCACGCGCCGGGCGACGAGCGAGCAACTACGCCTGGCGGCCGATCGCCACGCCACCTGGTGCCTCGGGCGGGTCGGACGAAACGTGCGCGAAAGCGTCGTCGACTTCCGCATCGCCGACTGGTGCCTGGCCCACATCGCCGATGTCCGCTCTGCTCATCGTCACCTCGATCTATCGGGTCGCCATGCCGAGGCTGCGGCACTGCTCGCCGGAACCGCACTCGCGATGCACCTCGACACAGGCGCGAACGCGGCGGGCGTGCTTGACCTGATCGACCAACAACTGCGCACCAGCAACGACACCGAACTCACGGCCCGTCTGCACGTCGCGGCGGTGATGTGCAGCATGGCGATGCGCGCACCGAACGGCATTGCCGAGCACGGACGGGCCGCGCTGGCGATCGCCGACGACACCGGTGATGCAGCGATCGGATGCGTGGCTCGCGTGTTGGCGTCGTGGAGCACGGTGTTCGTCGACCCCGAAGCAGCGATCGAACAAACGACGAGCGCCGCTCGACTGGCGGCCGATGGCGGTTGGCCCGATCTCGTCGACCTCTCCGACGCATACCGCTCGTTCCATCTTGCGCTCCAGCGCCGATTCGACGACGCCGTCGTGCTTTCTCGCGACGTCGTCGAGCGGGCCGGAGTCAACTCGGCACATAGCTACCCCACCTACTCCGCAGTGGCCGCCCTGGCGTCGCTCACGGCGATCGACGACCCCGAGCAGGCCGCCGCGGGTGCTGACTCGTTGGCCACCGTGCCCAGTCCAGAGCACGCGATGTGGTCGAACGACCTTGTGCGGGCGTCGGTGGCGGCGGCGGGGGGCGATGCCGGCAGCGCAACCGCCATCGCCCGCGACATCGAACGTCGGCTCGCCCATGCGGGTTACGACCCGATGCCCGATCTGCTGTTGCCGCCGGCGGTATACGCCCATCAGGCGGGTGACGATCGGCGCGCCGCGGAACTGCTCGAGCACATCCGTTCTGCGGGTCGGCCGACGCAGAGCTTCCAAGCCACGGTGGTGTATCGCCGGCTTCGTGAAGTGGCCGGTGACCCCGACGTCGAGATCGACTCGGCGAAGCCGCTGGCGACGGTCGGGGAGCAAGCGTTGTCGTGGCTGGAGTCAGCGGCTGGGGACACTGCGGTTGATCAGCTCTAGGCTCTCCGCATGAGTTTCGAGCCGCCCCCACCGGACCTCAGCAAGATTGCCGCCGCGCTCGAGGAGTGGGAACGTGGCGAAGAGACGCCCGGACGCACCCTCGCCAACATGAAGACAGCGGGCCTCCCGACGGTGCTCGCGCAGTTGCAAGAGCAGGGCTGGACCCCATCGCCCTGAATCGCGGGGGCGATCAGACCATCCCCCGTCCACCGGTCTGGACGCGTGATGACACGCCTCCGTGGGCGGACCGGACGCGCTGGTCTCAGCCGGAGCTGATCGGCGCTGCGAGTGCGCCGGTCGAACCAACGCCATCGTTTCCCGGAGCGCGCCTGTCGGCGGTGCTGATCGCGCTGAACGACGGCGCCGACGGACCTGAGGTGTTGCTCACCCGCCGGTCGCGGGCGCTGCGCAACCACGCCGGTGAGATCTCATTTCCCGGCGGGCGAGTCGATCCTGGCGAGACCGTTGTCGACACGGCGCTGCGCGAAGCGCACGAAGAGGTCGGTCTCGAACCGACGCGTCCGGTGGTGCTGGGCGAGTTGAGTCACCTGAGCACGGTCGTGTCGCGCAGCTACATCGTGCCGATCGTGTCCCGGCTCGACGATCCGCCACCGTTGCGCGCCGAGACAGGCGAGGTCGATCGCGTGATGTGGACCCCGATCAGTGAGCTGACAGCGCCCGGGGTGTACCACCGTGAGCGTTGGGGGAGCCCGCCGATGAGTCGCTGGCTGCACTTCTTCGAACTCGAAGACGAGACCGTGTGGGGCGCCACTGCGCACATGTTGGTGGAACTGCTCACGGCGCAACGCCCGGATCGTTAGCTCCTGACCACGGGCGACGGCGTCGTGGCCCACAATGGGGCATGGCTGAACCAGCGCATCCGCAACGTCAGGCGCCGAGCCCGGTCGACCCGGTTGACGCCTTCTCGTGGCGGCGGGTCGCCGGACTGTTCTCTGCGCACCGCACGCGTGTCGCGCTCGTGACCGTGCTCGTCGTCGTGAGTGCCGGTATCGGCATCGTCAATCCGCTGCTCATCGAAGTGGTGTTCGACCAGGCGCTGTTCGGCGCCGACGGTCTCGATCTCGGGCTGTTGTGGACGCTGGTCGTGATCATGCTCGTGGTCACGCTCGTGAGCACGGCGTTGGGAGTGTGGCAGACGATCGAGACCAACCGCTTGGGTCAGATGGTGCTGCGCGAGCTGCGCGACAAGTTGTACACCCACCTGCACTCGCTGTCGCTCGCGTTCTTCGCCGGCGCGCGCACCGGCGACCTGCAGTCGCGCCTGTCGAGCGACGTGTCGAGCGCGCAGAACGCGGTGACGTCGACGCTGTCGTCGATCTTGTCGAATCTCGTCACCTTCGCCAGTGCGCTGGTGGCGATGTTCATCCTGTCGTGGCAGCTCACCGTGGTGACGTTGTTGTTCGTCCCCCTGTTCATTCTCGCGACCCGCGCCGTGGGCGGTCGGCGTGAGCGGTACACGCGGGAGATGCAGATCGAGACGGCAACGATGTCGACGATCACGCAGGAGACGCTGTCGGTGTCCGGTGTCACCTTGGCCAAGCTGTTCGGCCGCCAAGACGCCGAAATCGGTCGCTTCCGTGAGTCGAGCGCTCGATTGGCCGACACCGCCCAGCGCCAGCAGGTGATCGGTCAGGCGTTCTTCACGGTCGTCCAAGCCTTCCTCGGAGCGACGCCGATCGTGGTGTACCTCGTGGCGGGATATGCGATCGACGGCGGCTCACCGCTCACCGCTGGGGCGATCGTTGCCTTCACGACGCTGCAGAACCGGCTGTTCTTCCCCGTGGCACGAATGCTCGAGACGTTCGTTGAGCTGCAGTCGAGTCGGGCCCTGTTCGGCCGAATCTTCTCGTATCTCGACATCGAGCCTGACATCGTCGAATCCAGCGCGCCCGTTGCACTCGATGCGCAGCACGCGCGAGGTGTGGTCCGTTTCGACGACGTGCACTTCCATTACCCGGGGACCGACGTTGCTTCCCTCGACGCCATCGACGTCGTTGCCGAGCCGGGCCAACTGGTGGCCTTCGTCGGCCCGTCCGGGGCCGGCAAGTCGACCGTGCTCCAGCTCGTCGCCCGCCTGTACGACCCCGACCGCGGAGCGATCACCATCGACGGCGTCGACCTACGTGACTTGTCGTTCGCGTCACTTGCCGAGCTGGTGGGCTTTGTCACTCAGGAGAGTTACCTCTTCGCTGGCTCGTTACGGGACAACATCGCCTACGGCCATCCGGACGCCACCGACGACGACGTCATCGCCGCGGCGGGCATGGCGGCGATCCATGACCGGATCATGGAGTTTCCCGACGGCTACGACACGATCGTCGGCGAACGCGGGTTCCGCTTGTCCGGCGGCGAGCGTCAGCGCATCGCGATTGCGCGAGTACTGCTCGCTGACCCGCGGGTGCTGGTACTCGACGAGGCGACCTCGGCGCTCGACACGGCCTCGGAGCGGCGTATCCAAGAGGCGCTCGGCACGCTGGTCACCGGGCGGACGACACTGGCTGTGGCCCACCGCCTCTCCACGATCCAGGCGGCCGATGTGATCCATGTCGTCGACCACGGAACGATCATCGAGTCGGGCACACACGCGTCACTGCTGGCGGCAGGCGGCGCCTACGCCGAGCTGTATCGCGAGCAGTTCTCCGACGGTGCGGTCGAGACCGAGTGCGCCGACGGTGTCGTGTTGACCGACGGCACGGTTCGTCCCGCCGAGCCCCACGACCGCCGCCTCGTCCGCGCGTGACAGTTGGTGACAGGCCGGGGTCGGACCCCTACGGTCACATCACACGTTCGGCGCGAGGTTCTGGATCAACTGCCAGCCGGTGAGCACGTCGTCGCGGGTGGTGGTGCGCGCCCCCACGCAGAAGCGCAACGCGATGCGCCCGTCGAGGTCGGTCCGGGTGAACAGCGCATTGCCCGACTGATTGATCTGTTCGATCGTCCTCTCGGTCGCAGCGTTCGCTGCGGCGAGGTCGCTGCCCGTATTGGCGATACACAGCAGGTTCAAGTCGTGCGGCGCAAGGATGTCGAACCGACCATCGTTCGCCACCCACTCGGCGAGCTCGGCGGTGAGCGCGACGTGGGCGCGCAACATGTCGACGATCGCGTCGACGCCGTCGCAGCGGATCGTCATCCACAACTTGAGCGCCCGGAACCGGCGACCGAGTGGGATTTGCCAGTCGCGGTAGTCGATTGCGGCTCCCGTATCACCGGCTGCCGACCGCAGGTACTCGGGAAGGATGCTCAGCGCGCCGAGCAGCGCGCGGCGGTCGCGCGTCCAATACAGGTCGCAATCGAAGTTGACGCCCATCCACTTGTGGGGATTGGTGCAGTACGAGTCGGCGTACTCCAACCCGTCGTTCAGCCACCGGAACTCAGGAGCGAGTGCGGCGACGCCGGCCATCGCGGCGTCGGCATGCATCCATACGCCGTGCTGCGCGCAGATCTCGCCGACCTCGCGCACCGGGTCGACGGCCATCGACGACGTCGAACCGATCGTGGCGCAGACGAAGAATGGGGTGAGCCCCGCCGCGCGATCGGCTTCGATGGCCGCCCGGAGCGCGTCGGGGCGCATGGCGAACCGGTCGTCGTGTTCGACCGTGCGGATGTGGTGGGTGCCGATGCCGGCGATCCGCAAACCCTTCTCGATGCTCGAGTGGGCTTGGGAGGTGGCGTAGGCGACCAGCCGGGTGGTGTCGCCGTCGGTGTTGACCGCGCCGTTGGTGGCCTGCCAGCGCGCCGACAGGATCGCGACGAGCGTCGCTTCGCTGGCCGTGCCCTGAATGACGCCGCCGCCGTTCTCGCTCGTCGAGCGGAACGCTGCCGGCAGTTCCAGCAGCTCCTGCATCCAGTCGAGCATCAACGTCTCGAGCTCG
>JBCCVW010000197.1:0-8988 GCA_039194665.1 Actinomycetota bacterium | reverse complement strand
GCGTTGGCCGTCGCCGCGTTCATCTGGTTCCTACTCGACCGCACCTCGCTCGGCCGGCGGATGTATGCCGTCGGCGGCAACATCGAGGCCGCCCGCTACTCCGGCATCGACGTGAAGCGGATCAAGCTCGTCGCTTTCGCCATCGCCGGCGTCGGTGCGGCGATCGCCGGCATCATGCAGTCGGCATACAACGAAACAGCCAACACATCGGCGCCTGGGAACTGGATGCTGATGTCGATCGCCGCGGTGTTCCTGGGCATGGCGATGTTCCGCGACGGCCGCCCCAACCTGCCGGGAACGATCCTCGGCGTGATCTTGCTCCGGTTGATCGAGAACGGCCTCAACTACACGTCGATCAACAACTACCTGCAGGAAGTGATCCTCGGGTTGGCGATCGTCGTGGCCGTCATCCCCCCAGCACTGGCTCGACTCCGCCAAGCGCGCTGAACCGTCATGGGTAACGCCGACCTCACCGTGCTCGCGCTCGACGTCGGGACCACTGCGGTGAAGGCCGGCATCGTGCGCGGCGGAGCGATCACCGCAGCCGCATCGTCGTCGCCCCTCGAGACCTCGACTCCCGCCGACGGGTGGGTCGAGCAGGACGCCGACGACTGGTGGGCGGCGACCGTCGAGGCGATCGCGGCGCTTCCTCCTGCCGATCTCGACGACGTCGACGTGGTCGCGGTGACCGGGCAGATGCAAGACCTGCTGTGCATCGACGGCACCGGGCATCCGGTACGACCGGTGATCCTGTACGGCGACACCCGGGCCGACCGCGAACTCGGCGAGTTGCTCCACGCGCTGCCCGACTGGCCACATGCGGTCGGCCGGCCACCCGACCCGACCGCCGTTGCCGCGAAGTGGCGGTGGCTGGTCGACAACGAGCCCAACACGGTCGCGGCGACGCGCCATGTCGTGTTCGGCGCCGGCGGCGAGGTCGTCCGGCGCCTCACGGGAGCGGTGATGTGCGACCACACCACCGCCTCCACCACGGGGATGTATGAACTGTCGGCACGCTCCTGGTGGCCGCCGATCGCGAAAATCGACGACCTGCCGGTCCCGCCGCTCGACGACCGCCGGCCGTGGCCGATGCTGCCGACGTTCGCCGAAGAGTTGGGACTCCCGCCCACGGCGACCGTCGTGCTCGCCCCCGGCGACGCAGCGGCGACCACGCTCGGCATCGTCGGCACCGAGCTCGACCGGGCGTACGCCTACCTCGGCACGTCGGGGTGGGTCGCCGCGGCGACCGACGCGCTGCCGGACACCGACGGCTTCGTGCTGCCAGGGCTCAACGCCGACCACTGGGTCGTCGCCGCACCGCTCATTGCCGCAGGCGCAACGGTCGACTGGGCACGCGAGGTCCTGCTTGGCGGCATCGATCACGACGAACTCGATGCGCTGGCCAAGGGCGTTTGCGCGGCGACTGCAGGGGTGCTCGCCCTCCCCCATCTCGACGGTCAACGGCTGCCTATCGCTGATGCGACCGCCCGGGTCGCCCTCGTCGGCATGGGCCGCTCGACCGACCGCGCGGTCATTGCCGCCGCGATCCTGGAGAGCGTGGCCCACGCGCTACGCCAGCTCGCCGAACTCGTCGCTCCCGAGGGCGAGGACTTCCTGGTGTGCGGTGGCGGCAGTCGTTCCGACACGTGGTGCCAGACGATCGCCGACGTGACCGGTCGCACGGTGCACCGCACCGACGACGAACACGCCTCGCTGCTCGGCGCAGCGATTGCCGCTGGCGCGGAGTCGTCACCACGCCCGACCACGGGCTCGTTTCCACCCGACCCGCTCCATCACTGGGCCCACCGCGGTGCCGCCGCCATGTTCGACGCGCTCGGCCCAGCGCTACGCCTCACCACCGAGGGCCTCGCCGACCTGCGCAACGCCGCTGACGACACGGTCGATTCAGACACCTGAGATCTCACTATCAACCACATCATGAGGGGGAGAACCACATGACCAACACCACACCCACCCGGCGCAACCGTCGGCTGCTCACCGCCGTCGGGCTGAGCGTCTCGCTCGGCCTCTTCGCTGCCGCCTGCGGGGACGACGACGATTCGAGCGACGGTGGCGACACCGAGTCGACAGAGAGCGCATCGACCGACGCCGCCGGCTCCGGCGACGGCGTTGCCGCCGAGGGCGGCACCATCGCCATCGTGTCGCCGTATTACGCGGCGCAACCAGCGACGAAAGAGGTCGTCGACGCGTTCACCGAACGCGCCGAGGCCGACGGCTACGAGGTGAGCCTCGTCGACACCAACAACGACCTCACCGCCGTGAACGGCGAGATCGAAACCGCAGTGTCACAGAACGCCGACGTGGTCGTACTCGGCATGGGTGATCCGCTCGAGTTCGGACCCGGGCTCGATGCCGCAGTTGAAGCCGGCATCCCGGTGTTCGGCCTCGACGCCGGCGCCGTCGATGGCGTCACCGCCAACATCACGTCCGACAACGACTTCCTCGGCCGCGAGTCTGCGCAGGCGATGATCGATGCGGTCGGCGAAGGCGGAACGGTGGCGATCATCCACTTCGATCCGTTCGAGCCGGTACGCCTGCGCGGGGCAGCGGCCCGTGCGCTGTTCGAGGAGGCCGGTATCACCGTGGTCGAGGACGTGCAAGGTGACCCCGCCGACTCGACCGGTTTTGCCAAGACGACGTCGCTCGACTGGTTGAACAAGTACCCCGAGGGTGAACTCGACGGGATCTGGGCCGGCTGGGACGCGTCGGCGCTCGGCGCCTTCCAGGCGACGCAGGAAGCTGGCCGCACCGAGGTCGTCGTGACCGGCGTGGACGGCCAGGACTTCGCCCGTGAAGAAGTGGCTAAGGGCGAGAACTGGATCGTCACCGTGCGTCAGGACTGGCAGGGCATCGCCAACCAGGCGGTCGACGTGATCACCGCCTACCTCGCCGGCACCGATCCGTCGGGCCAGACCATCGTGGTCGAGGGCGAGGTGCTCACCGCCGACAACGCCGGCGGCTGATCCAACGCGACGTCGTCATGGACTCGTTGTCGCGGGCGCGGCAACGAGTCCATGGGGCGTCGCGCTTTGCTCGATGTACTCCACTCGCCGACCGCTGCGCTTTCGATTCTGCTGACCGAGACCGTGTCGGTGGTGAGGACACGCGCGTCGCCCGGCTCCGAAGCCTCATTCTCTAGTTGCGGCCCCTGTCAGCCGGGGCACGTGTCGCGACGTCGCGATGCGACCGGCTGGCCGTCGGGGTCGAAGCGATGGCGGAACGTGAACGCGTACGCAGTGGCGCCGTCGCGGCGCAAGGCCTCCAACCGCTCGATCGCTTCGTTCACGTCGGGCTGGTGCCCCGCAGGGACCCACCACAGCACCGTGACCACCTCGTCCATCTTCTCGAACCACTCGCGACGACGGCGCAGGAACGCTGTGTGGTCCGACCGGTACACGTAGTCGCCGAGCGCCTCGATCGACTCCCACGTCGAGAAATTGACGAGGATCGACTCGTCATCGAATGGGCGCTCGGCCGTCGCATTGCCATCCTCCGTCTGAAATCGCCATACGAATCCCGGCCACCCGTCGGCGAGCGCGTTGATCTCGTCGAGGGCGTTCATGAACGGCGCAACGATCTCCGAGTCGACCGGCCCTCGCAGGCGACCGATGTTGAGCTGAGCAACGTGGTGGTCAGGATGGGAGCTCATCGCGCCAGTCAACCATCAACGGAGTGGTCCACGTCGTGGTCCAATTTGACGCGAGCTACCGTGCGGCGATGGCACGAATTCTGATCACCGGCAGCAACAGCGGGTTCGGGTTACTGACCGCCGTGTCGCTCGCGAAGGACGGTCACGACGTGATCGCCACGATGCGCGACACGAGCAAGGGCGACGACCTGCGAACTCAGTCTGGGGGCCTCACTGGTTCGGTGGAGATTCGCCAGCTCGACGTTGGCGACGCCGACTCGATTGCCGCCACAACGGCCGACGCCGACTCGATCGACGTGCTCGTGAACAACGCTGGCTTCGAGGTGCAGTCGTCGGTGGCGATGCTCGACGACGACCTGTTGTCGCGCCAGTTCGACACCAACGTGCTCGGACCGGTGCGGATGATCAACTCGGTGCTCCCGGCCTGGGTCGAGCGAGGCTCCGGGACGATCGTCAACGTGTCGAGTGTGGCGGGCGTCGTCGGCACCCCGTACGGCGGCGCCTACGCCGCGTCGAAGCACGCGCTCGAGGCATTGAGTGAGTCGCTGCACTTCGAGACCAGTCAGCACGGCATCCGAGTCCGGTTGATCGAGCCCGGCCGATTCGACACCGGCTTCGGGGCCAAGATGATCCATCCTGCGGCCTGGGCCGGTTCGGACGACGAGGCCCGTTGCGCGCGTTTCCGTGCATCGCTGTTCGCCCTCGACGGCGACGGAGCCGAGCCCGACCCACAGGACGTGGCCGACGCGATCGCGCGCGCGGCGCTCGAACCGGACGCACCGTTCCGCCAGTTCGTCGGCACCGACGCGCAGCTGATCTCGGGGGCCAAGGCATCAATGAGTTTCGAGGACTTCGAAGCGACCATGCGGGCCACCATCAACTGGCACGAGTAGGCCTGGACCCCACCGTTCTGTTCGCGAATTCCGGCGCGTCGCGCTGGAATTCGCCAGTTTTTCGGAGTGGCGTCAGAGGGGTTTGGCCATGCGGTGGACGGCGGCGCTGGGGACGAGTGGGATCGGTTTGGAACTCGACTCGGCCTCGTAGCCGAGGCGCTCGTAGAGGCGGCGGGCGCGGTCGTTGTTGACCGCGACGTCGAGGGTGATCCGTTCGCAACCCGCCGTGCGCGCCGTCTGCTCGGCATTCTGCAGCAAGGCCGAGCCGACTCCCTTGCCTCTGCCCGACTGGTCGACGGCGACAGCCTGGACGTACCAGTCGCCGTCGGGGAGCCGGTCCATGAAGTCGAAGATGCGTGCGCCGATCCGGTGCAGCACCGCCATGCGGTACTTGCGAAACCCAGCGGCATCCTCCAGCGGCTGATCGGTCGACGCAGCGTGCTGGTCCGCTGAATAGCCCGAGAGCATGCCGACCACCTCGCCATCGATCTCGGCGACGGTCACGTACTGATGCGACAGGTCGTGACCCGGAGCGAGAAACGCCTCGGCGACAATGCGTACTGACTGTCGTCCGAGCAATGCCCGGAACGTGTTGTCGGCCGCCTGGTCGAGGTAGCGCGCGAAACGCTCACCGTCGACCAGGTCGGCGTTCGCCGGCCGGAGTTCGACCTCGCTCACTCGATCACGTCGGTCCGTGCAGTTACAGCTGCCGGCCGGTGAACGCGATCAGTCGTGTCTGGTCGTCGGCATCTGCCGGTACATCAACCGATGGCTTGAAGTGGCCGCTCTGCACGAGCATCTCCTCCATCGGCTTCATGCCTTCGTACATCGTGCGGGCGAACTCGGCATCGATCGTCTCGTCGAGGCCGCACGCGCGTGCCAGGTCCCAGGTGTGCACGAGCACGTCGCCAGTGACGAAACGCTCCACGGCGACCGGGAATGGGATGTCGCCGCCGAACATCTCGCTGGTGAACATCTGAGCGCCGGCGTCGGGCTCGTCGAGCCGAGCCTGGAGCTGGTCGCGCAGCGACGTCCACGCACCGACGGGGTCGTCGTCGACCGACGGCACGGGCTCGAGCTCGCGTCCGGTGCCTTCTTGCATGAACCACGGCACCCACTCGACGAGATGGCGCACGACGTCTCGGGCCACCCAGTCGTCGCACGGCGCGTCCATCTCCCAGCCGCCTTCGGGCACGTTCTCGACGCGTTCGGTGAACCCCGCCGCAACCGTGCGGAATCGATCCGCTTCTCCGGCCATCTCAGCCCCTCCTTCGATCGGGCGGGCGGTCGCCAGCCCACGTGTAGCGAACCACGCGGCCTCCGCACACGGCAAACGAGACGCGCAAACCCCACCGATGAGCGAAACCCACACATCAGGCGGTCTCGCTCACCGCAGCACGGCGGGGTTCGCCACCGATGAGCGAAACCCACGCATCTGGCGGTTTCGCTCACCGCAGCACGGCGGGGTTCCCCACCGATGAGCGAAACCCGCACATCAGGCGGTCTCGCTCATCGCAACGGTGACCAAGCCAGCGTGTCAGTCGGCGCCGACGGTGACCACACCGTGGTCGAACGCGTACACGATCGCCGCCGCGCGGTCACGGACGGCGAGTTTGGTGAAAATCGCACCGACGTGGCTCTTGACCGTCGTCTCGCCGACGTGCAGCGACGCAGCGATCTCGGCGTTGGTTGCGCCGCGGGCCATCAGCCGCAGCACGTCGTGTTCGCGAGCGGTCAACTCGTCGAGCCGTTCGGCGCCGCGCTGCTGCGGAATGACCACCTGGCGGTACGAGTCGAGCACCTTGGGCAGGAGCGTCACGTCGAGCCATGCCCCACCGCCGGCAACGGCACGCGCCGCGCCGACCAGATCGTCGCCGTCGGTGTTCTTCAATGCGAACCCCGCGGCACCTGCATCGATCGCGTCCCACAGAATCTCGTCTTCGCCGAAGGTGGTGAGGATCAGCACGGGCGGCCCCTCGACGGCGACCACTCGACGAGTCGCTTCGATCCCGTCGAGCACCGGCATCCGGACGTCCATCACCACAAGATCGATCTCGTGCGCATCGACCGCAGCGAGCGCCTGCTCGCCATCATCGGCCTCGGCGACCACCTCGAACCCGTCCGACGGGCCGAGGATCAATCCGAGACCCTTGCGGATGAGCGGCTGGTCGTCGACGAGCAGCACCCGGATGAGATCGCTCACCCGGAACCCTTGGCGATGAGGTCGTGGGACGCACCGTCGCCTATGCCCTCGTCGGTCGCGTCGCCCCTTCGTTCGGGCCGCTCCGTCGCGGGTTGATCTGGACGTTCGTCCATGCGCTCGGGCGCACTCAGCGCTGCGCGCACCGACCACACGCCTTCGACGACTGCGACGTCGAAACGGCCACCGACCGCCTGAACTCGGCGACGCATGCCGTCGAGCCCCTGAGTGGAACGATCGGTCGGCACCGCCACGCCAGGCTCGACGCGGTTGTCGACGACCAGCGACGGCGCATCCGAGACGTCGAGCCGAACTGCGACCGGTGTGGTGGCGTGCTTGGCAGCGTTGGTCAGCGCTTCGCGCGCCACTCCGTGCAGCACGACGCCCGATGCAGTGTCGATCGAGTCGACATCACCGATCATCTCGAAGTCGACGGCGAGACCGGCCGTGCGGAACTCGTCGATCAACGCCGGGAGCGCATCGACGCCGGCCACCGGCGCATACTCGTCATCGTCAGCGCGCAGCAGCACGAGCGCAGCGCGCAGGTCGTCCATGCTCTTGCGTCCGACCGACTCGGCTTCAGCCAACGCTTCCCGGGCCCGCTCGGGATCGCTATCGAGCTTGCGGCGGGCGCCGGAGAGATGGAGGAGCACGACGCTGAACGAGTGGCCCACGACGTCGTGGAGCTCGTGAGCGATGCGGCTGCGTTCTTCGGCGGCAGCGGCGTCGGCGAGCTGCTGCTGTGTCGTCTCCAGCCGGGTGATCAGCTCGCGCTGACGGCGCAGCACGGCGCCGAACGCTGCCGACAACAGCAGCCCGAGCGACCACGTCCAGAATCCGTGGGCGCGGTAGTCACCGACGTCGAAGATCCACAGCGCGGCGGGCCCGGACGCCACGATCGCCACCCACAGCCACACCCAACGTGACGCCGTGCTCGCGACGCCAACGGCAACCGCGACGCACACCAGGAACCACCCGTTCTTCGCATCGTCGGTGACGTCGGCGATCATCATCATCGTCGCCGGGGCCAGCATCAGGAGGGCGGGCGGCATCGAGCGCCAGAAGGCCCGTGCAACCACCACGACAGTGGCGATCGCCAACCAGATCCATGTGGTCCCGCTTGTGCTGGCGATCGACAGCACGCCAGCAGCGGCACCGATCGCTGCCCCGACTCCGGCGAAGTCGACTTCGTCTTCGAGCCACCAGCTCATTCGACGAGTGTACGAACGCACGCGCTACCCGTCGCCCACCTGCAGCATGCTCGCCGTCTCCTACCACGGGAGGACACAGCGCCGAACTCCGGTGCCACGAGCGGGCACGAGGAAAGCACCGCGGCCCGACGACACGAGAGCGACCCATCCGTACCGTCGATCACGTCGCCGGAACACGCCGTCGACACCCCCAACACAGACTCACGGAGGCCACGACCATGTTCACCCGACTCGGGCACCTCACGGTGAGGCGCCGCAAACTGATCCTGTTCAGCTCCGTCCTGATGATCGTGGTCGCGGCCGTGATCGGCTCCGGCGTGTTCGGCCAACTCACCGACGGGGGGTTCGACGATCCGAACAGCGAGTCGTCGCGTGGCGACGACTTCTTGGCCACCGAGTTCGACACGGGCGAAGCCAACCTGATCGTCGTCGTAGAAGCCGCCTCGGGAGACGTCAACAACGCCGCAGTCGTTGCCGCAGGCACCGAGGTCGAGGCGGAACTCGCCGCCACCGATGGTGTGACCGACGTGGTCTCGTACTGGTCGCTCGGCCAGCCCGACACCTTGGCCTCGACCGACGGAGCGACTGCCCTGATTCTCGGACGGGCCGTCGGCGACGAGACGCAGCAGGAAGAGATCGCCGTGGAGGTGATCGACGACTTCACGATCGAAGGAGAAGTCATCGATGTCGGGGTCGCCGGCCAGAACGCCATCTTCAACGCGATCGGCACCACGATCGAGAACGACCTCGTCACCGCCGAGCTGATCGCCATCCCACTGACGCTGCTGTTGCTCATCTTCGTGTTCCGCGGTGTGATCGCAGCGTTGATGCCGATCGCGGTCGGCATCTCGTCGATCCTCGGCGCGTTCTTCGTGTTGTTCCTCGTGACGCTGGCGACCGACGTGTCGATCTTCAGCATCAACTTGATCACGGCGCTGTGACTCGGACTGTCGATCGACTACAGCCTGCTGATCGTGTCCCGCTACCGAGAGGAACTGGCCAAGAGCGGGAACG
>JBCCVW010000196.1:0-9069 GCA_039194665.1 Actinomycetota bacterium | reverse complement strand
CCACCAAGATGAAGATCGCGGTGGTCGCGCCGGGGTTGGTGCCGTTGTACGCCAAGGCCCAGACCAAGCTCGACCGGTTGAACACGATCTTCCGGGAGAACATCGCCGGGGTGCGCGTGGTCAAGGCGTTCAACCGCGACGCCCTCGAAACCGACCGATTCGAGCGACAGAACAACGAGCTCTACGAAGCGCAGCTCACCCCGGCGTTCCGCGTCGCGTCGTTCCAGCCGGTCCTGTTCGGGCTGCTGTACCTGGCCGTCGGGCTCGCGGTCATCGTTGTCGGTCCGGGTGTCGCCGACGGCGTGGTCGGCCAGGACCCCGATGCGGTCACGCCGGGCGATCTGACCACGTTCTTCAACTACCTGCTCACCGCGATGATCCCGATCATGATCGTCGCCTTCGTGCTGCCCGAGCTTGGCAAGTTCGAAGCGTCGCTCGATCGTGCCGTCGAGGTGCTCGAGATGGAACCCGACGTTGTCCAACCGACCGACGCCGTCGACCCAGGGAAGATCGAGGGACGCATCGAGTTCCGCGACGTGACCATGTCGTACCTCGACGAGCACGGCGAACCGGGTGCGGTCCCGGTGCTCGAAGACGTCGACCTGACGATCGAGCCGGGTCAGACCGTGGCCATCCTGGGGCAGACCGGGTCGGGGAAGACCTCGTTGATCAATCTGATCCCCCGCTTCTACGACGTCACTGCGGGCGCCGTGTTGGTCGACGGTGTCGACGTGCGCACGCTCGATCTCGACGCGTTGCGTCGCCAGATCGGGATCGCGCCGCAACAGGCGGTGTTGTTCTCCGGCACGATCGCCAGCAACCTCCGCTATGGCAACGACGACGCCTCGTTCGTCGACCTGCAGTGGGCGGCCGAGATCGCCGACGCTCACGGCTTCATCTGTGCGCAGGTCGACGGCTACGACTCGGTCGTCACCGAACAGGGCAACAACCTCTCGGGAGGTCAGCGACAGCGGCTCAGCCTGGCGCGCGCGATCGCCGCCGACCCGCAGATCCTGATCCTCGACGACACCACGTCGGCGGTCGACGCAGCCACCGAAGCGCGCATCCAGGATCGACTCCGCGACGAACTCGCAGGGCGGACAGTGGTGATCGTTGCCCAGCGCATCTCGACGGCGATCGGCGCCGACAAGATCGTCCTCTTGGAAGGCGGCCGCGTCGCCGCGAGCGGGACACACGCCGAGCTGATGATCGAGTCACCGGCCTATGCGGAGATCGTCGAGTCGCAGCTCGGCTCGATCGACGAGGTCACCGAGCTGCTGGAGCAACAGTGAGTGCGCCCGCGGGCACGACGGCGAGTTCGGTTCATCGACGTGGGACGCTGATCCGTCTCCTCGGGTACTTCGCTCGCCGGCGGCTGCGCCTGGCGATCGCATTGGTGCTGCTCGTGGCCGGTTCGATCCTGATGGCCTTCCAGCCGGTCGTGTTCGGGATCGCGGTCGACGACCTCGCCCAGGGCGACTCGTCGAACATCTTCTTGCACGGTCCGCTGATCATCGCGTTGGCGGCACTGTCGGGCCTGTTCTCCTACCTCTCCAACCGGCAGCTCGCCGTCCTCGCTCAGCGGGCGATGGAGGAATTGCGCAACGACTTGTTCTCGACGATGCAGGGACTGTCGCTGCGCTTCTTCGACACGCAGCAGGCCGGCGACCTCGATGCCCGGATCACCTCGGACGTCGAGGCGATCAACCAGTTCTTCTCCGCGGCGATTGCCCGGGTCATCTCGGCGGTGATCTCGATCGTGACGATGGTCGTCATCATGATCAGCCTCGACCTGCTGATGACCGGCGTCGTGCTCTTGGTCGTCCCGGTCGCGGCCGGGGTGATGATCGTGCTCGGGCGTCGAGTGCAAGACGACTTCTCGTCGTTCCAAACGCGGGTCGGCGAGCTCAACGGCTACGTCGAAGAGGTCGTGCGCGGCCAGAAGACCGTGCAGGCGTTCGCCAGGCAGAGCGACACGGCCACCGACGTGCGCGCGCTGTCCGAGCAGGCTCGAGTCGTCGATCGCAGCTCGCAGTTCTTGTCGTACCTGATGCAGCCGGTCGTGCGTGTCGTCAACAACCTCGACGTCGCACTCGTCGCGCTGATCGGTGGCGTCCGGGCGATCGGCGGAGCGACCTCGCTCGGCAACGTGGTGTCCTTCGTCGGCTATGCGCAGCAGTTCGGCGGCCAGATGATCCAGCTCTCCCAGGTGGTCAGTCAGGTGATGTCGGCCATCGCCGGTGGACGGCGCGTGTTCGAGATCCTCGACGCCGAGCCGGACGTGACCGATGCACCCGACGCGGCGGAGATGGCTCGCGCCGATGGCAAGGTCGACTTCAACCACGTCGACTTCCGCTACGCGCCGCACAAGCAGATCCTGTTCGACAACGACTTTCACATCTTGCCCGGCCAGACCGTCGGGCTCGTCGGGCCGACGGGTGCCGGCAAGTCGACGATCATCAACTTGCTGACCCGCTTCTACGACATCGAGTCCGGGTCGATCGAGATCGATGACGTCGACATCGTCTCGATCCGACTCGACGACCTGCGGCAGCGATGTGGCGTCGTGCTCCAGGTGCCGTTCCTGTTCAGCGAGTCGGTGATGTACAACCTGCAGTACGGACGGGAGGGCGCAACCCGCGAGCAGTGCGTCGAGGCGGCCAAACAGGCCAACGCCCACGAGTTCATCCAACGCCTGCCGCAGGGCTACGACACCGTGCTCGAGGGTGGCGAGAGCTTGTCGCAAGGACAGCGTCAGCTGCTGACCATCGCACGCGCCATCGTCAGCGACCCCGACGTTCTCGTGCTCGACGAAGCGACCTCGAGCGTCGACACCCGCACCGAGCGACAGATCCAGGCGGCGCTCGACGTGTTGCTCACCGATCGCACGAGTTTCGTGATCGCCCATCGGCTGTCAACGATCCGCGATGCCGATCAGATCATCTTCATCGACGCCGGAAGGATCGTCGAGATCGGCTCGCACGAGGAGCTGATGGCTCGCCGAGGTGCGTACTTCGAGCTGTACATGGAGCAGTTCCGACCCGAGCTGCTCGACGCGCTCACTGCGCCGGGCTAGCGGTCGAACGCCCGCGAGCCGGATCGGCGGCGGGCGCCGTTTCAGACCGCTCCGTGTGAGACCACGCTTTCTGTGAGACGTACTGTATCATTGAGACGATCTGTATCATAAGGTGCCGAGCCGTGGAGTTCGAGTCGCCCGGTCGCACAAGGGAGCCGTGCTGTGAAGAAGTCACTCGTCGTCGTCGGAGGTGGGTTCGTTGGTGTCACCGTTGCCAAAGGGCTGCAGTCGTCGCTGGACGTCACGCTCGTCGAGCCGCGAAGTCACTTCGTGCATGCTCCGGCGATGATCCGCGGGCTCGTCGATCGCAGTGTCGACGATGCGGCCCTCATCGAGTACGACGGGCTGTTGCCCGACGGCACCCTGATCAGGGCGGCAGCGAACGGCGTCGACGCGTCGGGCGTGACGCTCGACGACGGGCGACGCGTTGACGCCGACTTCGTCGTCATCGCCACCGGCTCGAGCAACGGCGTGTTCACACCCGCCGGGGCATCGCTCGAGGAGTTCCGCTCGATTCGAGATGGCGTCGGTGCGCAGCTTCGTAACGCGCAGCGGGTCGTCATCGTTGGTGCGGGTGCAGTCGGGATCGAGCTCGCCGGCGAGATCGCCCACGCGCTCCCGCAGATCAACGTGACGCTCGTGACGAGCGGGACGTCACTGCTCCCGGACTCTCCACGCAAGCTCGGTCGAATGCTGACCCGCAAGCTCGAGCAGATGGGTGTCGAGCTCGTGCTCGGTGCCCGCGTCGAGCAACTGCCGCGCCCGACCGAACCAGGTGCCGGGCCGGTGCGGCTCGATGACGGACGAGAGCTGGAGGCCGACCTCGTCTTCGCCACCGTCGGCGCCCGGCCGAATACCGACCTGCTGTCCACGCTGCCCGGCGCCACCAGGACGCCAAGCGGCCGGATCGCCGTCGATGAGTTCCTCCGACCTTCGGAGTTCGTCAACGTGTTCGCCGCCGGGGACGCGATCGATGCGGGCGACGGGATGACCGTGTACGCCACCACTCGGCATGAGGCGTGGCTGCGAAAGGCGCTCACCGCACTCGCCACCGGGCGCAGCTTCGATCGAATCAAGCCGTACCGCGCCGCGACTCGTTCACCGCTGCTCGTTCCGCTCGGACCCGACCGGGGTGCGTCGTATCTCATGGTCGGAACGTTCGGCGATCGCATCACCCGCGCCGCAAAGGGTGGCGATCTGCAGATTCCGAAGTGGCGCAAGATTCTCGGCGCCGCACCGAGCTGAGCGGTGCGGCGTCGCGCCCGCAACTCGCTCGGTTCGCGGCATGCACCGCACGACTCGGACGAACCGGTGGGTGGGCGGCGGAGCGCTCATCGGGCAGACTGCCCATGTGGCCGATGTAACACGGGTGCCAACAACGGGCGCACTCGACGTGCGTGCGGCGCGCAGTCGGGAGGCGATGTTGGCGGCGGGTGTCCGGTTGCTCGGCAGCGACGGATGCAACGCCGTGACGCACCAGCGGGTTGCGCAAGAGGCGGGCGTCGGTCGAGCCACGGCGTACCGCCACTGGTCGACTCCACATGACCTGTTGATCGCAGTTCTCCAACGGGCACTCGCCGACGACGTGCGCACCGTGGCGCATGTCGGCACCACGCGTGAGGATCTGGTTGCGGAACTCTCGGCGCTCGCTGCTGCAATCAACGACGGCCCGACGCACGACGTGATCATCACGTTGATCGAACGCTCGGCGAGCGACCCAGCGCTGCGTGCGCTGCACTCGCGCCTGACACGGCGTGCCCGGCGCGGCCTCTGGAGTGTGATCTCTGCCGCCATCGAGCGAGGCGAACTCGACCCGGACCTCAACGAGACCACGGCCGCGGCTCAGACGATCGGCCCGATGTTCTACCGTCGAGTGCTGATTCCAGCACGCGTTCGACCCGCGGACATCGAATCGGTTGTCGACGCGTTCCTCCGGGCATACAGCGTCCGCTGAGCTCATCGAGCAACGAGGACCGATGGCGTCGCTTGTGGATTTGCGCGTTACGAGCCGTTGGCCTCAGTTGCCGCGATGAGGTCGGCGAATGCCGCGCCTGCGCCATCGTTCTGGGTCACCTCGCCACGGCCGAACACCACGGCTTCGATGTCGTCGAGCACGATCCAGATCCCGAGGACCGAGTTGTTGAACCACGCTTCGGACACGTCGGTGACGACGCTGTCGGGCCCGCCGACGATCGGGTTGTCGGTGACCGTTCCGATCACGGTGCCGTCAGGACTTGTTGTCGCAACTCCGAACACGAACGGCGAGCTGGTCTCGTCGGGGATGATCTCCTCCGAGAGCTGCGGGAATCCGAAGTTGTCGTCGCTCGACTGTGCTTCGGACCGAGTGAATCCCAACTCGGCGAGCACAGCCGATGACGCGATAGACGGGCCGTAGCTGAACCAGTCGGGTCCGAAGTTCTGCACGATCGACACTTCGGTGCCGGTGAGCCCGGCCTGCTCGATCTCTGCAGCGAGGTCGGCGATGCGCCCCTCGAGCGTCGCAACGAGTGCTTCGGCCTCCGCCTCCCGACCGACCACCTCGGAGATCAGCATCGTTTGGTCCTGCCACGACGAGTTGAAGTCCGGCAGAACCGTTGGGGCCACCCCCTGAAGTGAGTCGATGATCTCGATGAAGTTCGGGTGCCCGACGCCGAGGATCAGATCGGGGTCAGTGGCGGCGATCGACTCGACCGCACCGAACTCGACGAGCTCGGTTCGGTCGGAGAGGAGCACGGGCGCGAGGAGTGGGTCTTGGAAGAACGCTGCCGTGGTCACCGGCTCGACGCCAAGCGTGAGCAGCAACGTGCCCATCAGTTCGTCGAGGGCGTAGATCCCCTGGTCTGTGACCGGCACCTCCTGCTCACCGACCACATCGGTGATGACGATTGTTGCGGATGCGGCGTCGCCGGCATCACCCCCGTCGTCTGCGCTGGTATCGGCGGTGTCGTCGGTGCTCGCGGTCGTGTCGGCCTCGTCCGTCGTCTCGGGAGGGTTGGTGGCGACGGTGTCGCCGACGGCGGGCTCAGTCGACTCGGTGGGGGCCTCGGTGGTCGCTGCGGCGGTGGTGTCCGTTGCGTCATCGTCACCGCACGCTGCGGCAACGAGCGCCACGGCTGCGACGGCAGCAACGAACGGTCGGGCGCGATCTTGCTTCTTCACGGAGCGATAGCCAAGCATGACTACAAGTATTAGTGCAACTAAACATCCCGCCGCGCGGGCTGCGGGTCATCGTCGAGCGCGCCGGACGCCCGCGCTCGCGTACCAGCCCAATAGGTCCACGCAATCAGCCCGGCAAAGATCAACCAGGGCGCGATGCGGTTGATCGCGAGGGCCGTCGACGTCGACACCAGCTGGATGACGAACACCCGTGCTACCGCTTCGGCGAGGCCGACTATTCCCCAGACGATCGCTGCGGTTCGCCAGAACGAACGGGCCTCGACGAACTCGTCGTACTCGGCTTCCATCGCCATGCCCGCCGTCGAGAAGCGCCCACCTTGGAATGCTTGTGCGAAGTAGAAGATGAGCGGCCGCCGCATCCGTATCGACACCAGTTGGGCAATCGCCAACACGGCGGTGACCGCAGCCCCTTCGAGCAATACCACCTTGGGGTCGTCGCTGAGCATTGCTAATGCGAGGCTGAGCGCGATACCGCCCAGCACCACGATGCCGATGACCTCGATCTTCCGTCGGCGCTGCCAGTCCACGCACACGCCGATGGCTGGGGGCAGGCCCGAGAGTACGAGCGCCCACACCTCGGCGATCCCAACGCTGCGCGCCAGCTGGAACACGACCAGTGGGCCAACGATGTCGAGGAGCACCATGCGGACCGCGCCGAAGCGTGTGCCGACCCGGCGGTCGGCCTCGTCGTTGGTGCGCGGCTCGGCGACCACTCCCTGACTATATAGTCTCGCCGAGACTATGTCAGTCCTGTACCGTTCTGCCGTGCCGAGTCGACAGCTGACACCGACGTCGTACACCCTGCTCGGGTATCTCTCGATCACGCCGATGTCCGGATACGACCTGGCGACGGCAATACACGGCTCGGTGTCCCAGTTCTGGCCAGTGTCGAAGAGCCAGATCTACAAGGAGCTGCCCCAACTCGAGGCGGACGGTCTCGTCGCCGGCACCGACGTCAGCCAAGAGCGCCGCCCGGACAAGCGCGTCTACAACGCCACTACCGCTGGACTGGCCGAACTCGACCGCTGGCTCGCAAACGACGATCTCCCGGGGGCGGTCGCCCGGATACCGGAGCTGCTCAAGCTGTTCTTCGGCCACCGCATGAGCCACGACGCCTTGCGGTCGATGTTGCTCGTAGAGAGAGCGGCACAGGTCGCAGCAAACGAACGATTCGAGACGATCATTGCCCACCTCGACACCGAGCCGGCAGCGCGGTACGTCCGAGCGACAGCGAGATATGGCCTGCTGACCGGCAAGGCGTGGATTCAATGGGCCGACGAGACGCTCGCCGACCTCGACCGCGAACCTGTCGACGCGACACCGGGCCGCGATCTGGCCGAGTTCATTCGCGCCGTCCCGCCTCGCTCGACCACCTGAGTCCGCCTCGCCGCGACCGCTCCCAGGCGCAGGGAGTGCAGACACCCGCGATTCGCCGCACAAGAACTTCAGATCCTCTCCACGGCTGCTTCAAGCGCTCGTGTCCACGGAGGCGGAGAGTGGACCACCCGTCGACATCACGTCGGCACTCTCTACCCCCAAAACAGAGGAGAAATCCATGAGCACGAAGCGATACCTGCGTGCGGCACTCATCGGTCTCGGCGTGGTCGTTGCCGCGATTGCCGCAGTCGGAGTGGCCAGCGCCGTCCGAGATGATGGCTCGACCACGTCGACAGCGTCCGTGTACGCGTTCGCTGAACCCGACCGCGAAGTAGGCGCCTCGACCCTCGAACGCTACGACGACCGGGTGACGTCGGAGTTCGACGCGTCATCGACACCTCCAAATGAGGCGTACACACTCTGGTGGGTCGTGTTCAACGACCCACAGGCATGCGTCGACGAATGCGACGCAGGCGATTTGTTCATCGACGGTGATCCGTCTGTCGGGTTGAACGACGCGCAGATCGATGCGGCCGACATCGTCGCGGCGTACGCCACGGGCGACGTATCGACAGCGGATGGAACGCTGGTGCTGCAGAGTGAACTCGACGCAAACGAGCCCGCTGGTACCCGAGAAATCATCTTCGGCGAGGGTGCAACGCTCAAGGACCCCGGCGGTGCAGAGGTGCATCTTGTCGCCCGGAGCCACGGCCCGGCGATCGATGACATCGTCGACGAGCAGATCGGCTCGTTTGGCGGTGGTTGTGACGTGTTCCTCAACCCACCGTCGCAGCCATCAGCGGTAGGCGAGTGTGCCGACGTGTTGTTTGCGGTCCACACACCGTGATGCGAGTGGTGCGCCCCGCCGACGCGCGGCTGGGGCGCACCATCTGTCAGAAACTCATCGTGGCAACACTGGCACGCGAGGGACCTCGAGATGATTGAGATCGGACAGAGTGCGACCCGCACCAGAGTGGTGCGCCACGAGGACATCGAGCGGTTCACCGACATCACCGGTGACCGCAATCCGCTGCACTACGACCCCGACCGAGCGCGCCAGACACGGTTCGGGCGCGTCATCGTGCAAGGCGGCGTGACGTCGGGCCTCTTGAACGCCGTTGTCGCCGAAGACCTGCCAGGCCCGGGCTCGGTCTTTCTCAACGTCAACTGGGACGTCCTTGCGCCGGTGTCGCCCGGCGATGAGATCACCGCACGCGTCGAGGTGCTCGAGGTGCGGCCGGACAAACCGATCTATCGCGTTGCGACAACCATCACCAATGGTGCTGACGTCGTGGTCCTCGACGGCAGCGCAGTCGTCTGGCGCGAGCCGCTCGGCTGACAGTACGTTGCTCTATTTTGGTTGATGACCTAAAATGCGGCACTGACCATGTCGGCCGCTCAGCGGCAATTCGGCCGCACCGGCAGGGTTCCCACGTGTT
>JBCCVW010000195.1:0-9086 GCA_039194665.1 Actinomycetota bacterium | reverse complement strand
GTCGGGGACGGAGATGGTGATGCCGGGTGACAATGTGGAGATGACGGTCGAGTTGGGGAAGCCGATCGCGATGGACGAGGGGTTGCGGTTCGCGATTCGTGAGGGTGGCCGCACTGTTGGTGCTGGCCGCGTCACCAAAATCCTCGCCTGAGCCCGACGACTGCTGAAACGGAAGTCATCCCATGGCACAGAGCATTCGTATTCGCCTCAAAGCGTTCGACCACGAGATCATCGACCAGTCGACGAAGAAGATCGTCGAGACGGTGACCCGTACCGACGCCACCGTCCGCGGGCCGATCCCGCTGCCGACCGACAAGCACCGGTACACGGTGATCCGTGGCCCGCACGTCGACAAGGACTCCCGCGAGCACTTCGAGATGCGCGTCCACAAGCGACTGATCGACATCGTCAACCCCAACGGCAAGACGATCGACAGCCTCCAGCGCATCGAGCTGCCCGCGGGCGTCGACATCGAAATCAAAATCCAGAACGCCTGAACGACTGGCTCGGCCCTTACGTGCGGGCTCGGTCGGCCTAGCGGCCGTTGCCTCGCCTCCCGTGTTCGCGCCCATGGCGCTCACCCGCCCGGACTCGTCGCGGGAGTCCGAGTCACCCACCGCGTCAGGCGGGCCGACGAAGGGAGCGCTAGCGGCCGAGGCTGGCGCCCCGCCGACCCATGCTGCGCAGCAACGGTGCGCTGTGAGGCGGGGCAAGTCGTCCCGGCCGCCAGGCGACCGAGCCCGATCGAGAGAGTTGTGAAACAGGTGTGAAGAACCTGTTGTGTTCACAACTGAGCGGGGCCTGCCGATAGACACAACGCATGGCTTCGTTCCCTCCACCCCCTTCCGGAGCCCCGCAATCGCCTCCGGTGTTGCCGGCGTACCGCCCCGCATCCACCGGTTTCGACGCTCCGGAGCCGACGAACCCCCAGCCGACGAACCCAGAGCCGACGAGCAAATCGCCGAAGAAGCGGCGCGGCCCGCGCACCGGGTTGATCATCGCGCTGATCGTGGCCATCGCCTGGGTCGCAGGACTCACCGGTGCACTCGTCGGCACCCAGGTTGCCGACTGGCTCGACGAGCCACCGACCTCGCCCTCGAGCGAACCGATCAACGTCGCAGCGCCGAATCCCAGCGGCGCACGCGTCGGGGTCGACGTAGCGCAGGTGGTCGACTACATCGCGCCGTCGGTCGTCACGATCAGTGCCGACGTCGGTGGCGGCCAGTCGCTCGGCACCGGTGTGATCATCTCACCCGACGGCGAGATCTTGACCAACGCCCACGTGGTCGAGGGCGCGTCAGAGATTCGTGTGCGTCTCTCCGGCGAGACCGAGCCGCGCGAGGTGAACCTGCTCGCCGCCGACCGGGGCAACGACCTTGCGCTGCTGCGGATGAACGGCGACGGTTTCCAAGCGGCAACCTTCGCCGACCCGAACAGCATCGACATCGGCGACGAGGTCGTGGCGATCGGCTTCGCCCTCGGACTCGACGGCGATCCGTCCGTGACCCTCGGCATCGTGTCGGCGCTCGACCGCACGATCGGCACCGAGGGTGCGTTCCTCGACGGACTCATCCAGACCGACGCAGCGATCAGCTCCGGCAACTCCGGAGGCCCGTTGGTCAACGGCCAAGGTCAGGTCGTCGGCATCAACACCGCCGTCGCCCGAGGTGGCACGTTCACCGCTGCCACCAATGTCGGCTTTGCGATCTCCGCTGCCGAGGCACTGCCGATCATCGACGCCCTGCGGGCGCAAGCAGACGGCGAAGCTCGCGACGAGGCGTTTCTCGGGGTCGGCCTCGACGACCGCCGCGACGGCGGGCAGGGTGCCGTCGTCACCGAGGTCACGCCGAACACTCCGGCAGCTGCAGTCGGGATTGAAGACGGAGACCTGATCGTTGCTGTCGACGGAGCGCCGACCGACGGCTCGACCGGTTTGATCGCCGCCATCCGCGACCTCGAGCCCGGTGACACCGTGACCCTCACCGTTATCCGCGACGGCAACGAGCGATTGCTCGAGGTGACCCTCACCGACCGCCCTGACGGCTGACCGGTTGCGGCCGCCTGATCAGCTGGCTGCCGCTGCTCGTTCGTCGACGAGGCGTTCGGTCTCAGCGGCGACCGCTCGACACACGAATTGTGTGACACGGCGGGCCTCCTCAATGTCGAGGCCCGCTGTGTCGAGCAAGGCGACCATCGATTGTGATCCGATCGCCAGCGACAGCGCATGACGGACGAGCGCAACCTCGTTGGCCGGGAGCTGATCCGCGAGCGGCGCGAGGGCCTCGTCGATCTGAATGAACCGTCGACCCGGCCGATCGGCATCGGTCGCCCTTCCCTCGATCCGTCGCTCGAGCATGATCCGCTCGAAGGTACGGGTGCTGTCTTGGTGCTCGAAGAGATAGGCGTTGACGTTCTCTTCTGCGGCGAGCATGCGCGCACCGAGATCGTCGCCGGCCGACGACATCGCCACCTTCGGGTCCGGCGTGTGGCGGTCGGCCTGCAGCTGCCACAACAGGTCGTCGATCGACTCGAAGTAGCGGTACACGGTCGCCCGGCTGACGAGCGCTTCGTCGGCGATGTCGTCGACCGAGGGGTTGGAGGATCCGGCGTCGACCAGCCGTCCAGCGGCATCGACGATCGCTCGCCGCGTCCGCTCCCGCTGGTTCTCACGTGTCGCCATAGTGACAGCATAGTCCCGTCATGAGACAAATGTCTTGCGAAGTAAGTCACATCGTGATACAACTGTCTCACGAACAACGAGACAGACTCCGGCAGAATGGCCGAGTTGAGGAGAACATGATGACGACCGCAACCAACCCGACCGGCACCACCTTCTGGTTCGACAGCCAGGTGATGGAGGTGCTGGTGTCGGCCCAAGACACCGATGGCCGACTGTCGATCCTGCGCCAACGGTTGGTCCCGGGGTATGCCCCGCCCGTGCACGTTCACGAACGCGAGGACCAGACGCTGAATCTGCTCGAGGGCTCGATGACGGCGTGGCTCGACCCGCACGGCGAATCGCCCACCGAGGTACACCTCGAAGCCGGCGACAGTGTGTTCTTGCCGCGCGGCATCCCCCATGCGTTCAAGGTGGGTGATGATGGGGTGCGGATGCTCGAGATCAACACGCCGGGTGGGTTCGAGGGATTCCACCTCGATGCGGGCGACGAGGCGACACATGACGGCGTTCCCGAACAGGGTCCGCCCGACATCGAGCGCATGGCGGCAGCGGCGCCCGACTACGGCTGCACCATCCTCGGCCCGCCGCACGGCTGAGCGCCGGTCCATCGTCGGGTACCTGCGCAGCGGACGCTGCGTGGTACACCGGCGCGGGTGACCGATCCGTACTTTCGATCGACGGCCGAAGGCCTCGAACCACTCGCTCATGCCCGCGCACCGTGGGGCGACGACATGCTGCACGGCCGGCTGCTCGGCGCCATCGCCGCACGAGCGCTGGAGACGACCTTCGGCGAACCGGGGCGCCGAGCGGCCCGACTGACCGTCGACTTGTTTCGTCCCGCCGCAATGGCTCCGGTCGTCGCCGCCGCACGCCCGCTGCGAGAGGGACGACGAATCACCGTTGGTGAGGCGACGTTGCGGTGCGACGGCCACGAAGTGGTGCGGGCGACGGCGGTGTTCCTCGCCGAGGGCGAGAACCCACCCGGCGAGATCTGGCGGCCCGAGCCCGCGCCGTGGCCCGATCCCGACGACGTCGACACACCAGAAGGTGGCGGCTCGCCGGGACAGAACGCGTGGTGGTTTCGACCGGTCACCGGGGGCATCGGCAGCGGTCACGGTGGCGGCGAGCGCGCTCGCGTGTGGACCAACGAAACCGCAGAGCTGGTCGGCGGTGAGGCGCTCACGCCGTTCGTGCGAGCGGCGTTGTCCGGCGACATCGCCTGCCCGCTGGCCAACAGCAGCGACCAAGGACTGCACTACATCAACGCCGATTACACGATGATGATCGCCCGATACCCGGTGGGCGAGTGGATCGGAATCGAGGTCAGCCAGCAGCTCCAAGCGGATGGCATCTCGATGGGCTCGTCGACGATGGTCGACCGCCTCGGACCGTTTGCCACCAGCGGCGGCGTGTCGCTCGCCCGTCCGCCATTGGTGATGGAAAGCGACCCGGTGGCAGCGACACCGACGAGCTGACGTACGGTCGGAATCGTGCACGATCTCGATGTGATGCTCGGCGCCGAGCGACCGTTCGGCCTCGGCTACTGGCCGCTTCCAGAAGACGATCCCGGTGTTGCGGTGCGGCGCGAGCCGGTTCGACTCGTGTCTCCCGATGGCGGGCTCGTGCGCGGTGTGTTGTGGACGCCACCGGACGGGAAGTGGGAGACCGCGGTGATTCTGTCGCACCCACGCGGTGACTTCAGCGTGCACTACGCGTGCCCGCTCCTCGCCGCCGCCGGTTACGCGGTGTTCGGATTCGGCACGCGCTACATGAACAACGACACCGACTGTCTCCACGAGTCGTGCATCGTCGATGTCCAGACCGCGCACGATGAGATGGTCCGCCGTGGCGCCGCCGCGGTGGTGCTGCTCGGCAACTCAGGCGGCGGCTCGTTGATGGCGATGGCCAATGCCGAACTCGGCATCGGCGACGGGTGGATCGGGATGGCTGCACACCCCGGTGAAGGGGTGTTCATGTTGCAGGTGATCGACCCGTCGGTGACCGACGAGGCCGACCCGTTCTCCACCGATCCCGAGCTCGACATGTACCACCCCGACAACGGGTGGCGACCGTGGCCCGAGCCGTGCTCCTATGACCCGGTGTGGCTCGAGCGGTACCGCGCGGCGCAGCGCAATCGTGTCGCTCGCATCGATGCGAGCGCCAAAGAGTCGATCGATGCCTCGATGGCCGTCATCCCGGAACTCCGCACCGCCGACAGCGCAGTGGATCCGCTGGCGTGGCGCGATCTCCGTCGCCAGGCGGTGTTCACCAAGTACCTCACGATCTACCGCACGTTGGCCGATCCCGCCTACCTCGATCTGTCGATCGATCCTGACGACCGGCCGATGGGCTCGCTGTTCGCCTTCCCGGATCCGCTCGACGCCAATTACGGGCGCGGCGGCCTGGCGCGCACGATGACCGCCCGTGGCTGGTTGAGCACCTGGTCCGGACTGTCGAGCAGCGCTAAGCTCGCCGACACGATGCCCAGCGTGACCGTGCCGACGTTGCTCGTACATCCGACGGCCGACACCGAGATCCGAGTGTGGCAGGCGAAGGAGATCGTCGATGCAGCTGGCGCCGAGGACGTGACGTACCACGAGATGAAGGGCGCGCCGCACTACCTCGAGGGGCACCGGCCGGCGGCGATGGCCGTGGTCGCCGACTGGCTCGCCAAGCGCTACCCCTAACGTCGACACGCGCCACCGACCCGCGGTTCTCCTGTCGTTTTCCAGCGCGTCGCGCCAGGAAACGACAGGATTTTGGAGGGGGCGTTGGGCGCACCCACGCGGCATCCCCCGCAGTACGCACGATTTGTTACCCCGCGGGCTGGACGTCTTCGAGGCGTGCGAGCAGCGGGTCGAACACCGGTGATGCCAAGCCGTCGAGGATTGATCTCGCCGCACGGCGATGTTCGGCGGCGCGCGCCTCATCGCCCTGCAGCGCATGCAGGGCACCGATCGCCGCGTCGCACGGGCCGAGCGTGCAGCTTCCCGGCCATGACATGAGACCTGCCATCGGTGCGAGAGCGGGGAGCAGCCACTTCGGCGCCGCGGTGTCGCCGCTGAGCGCGGCGGCGCAGCCCGCCACGAATCCGGTCGCCGACCACGTGGCGTCCGTCGGGAGGCCACCGATGCGCGCGAGCTGTTCGAGTTGTGCATGGGCGCGCTCGTGGTCGCCAACCTCGGCCGCGGCGAGCGCCGCTCCCGCCCGCCACCCGGGAACACCTGGCTGATCAGCAACGAGCTGGTCGAGCGGTTCGGCGAGTTCGGCCAGGCGACCCTGCGTCAGCCGGATGGCCATGAGTTGCACCGAGTAGATGGCGATCGTGCGCGAGGCCGCCACACCCGGCGCGCTCAGGCACGACTCCGCCGACGCTTCGGCCTGATCGACGCGGCCGGCAAGGTGTTCGAGGGTCGAGCCGATGTAGTTCGCCACCCATGCGCGCTGCCGGTCGCGTCCCCGTTCGGCCATCGCCGCCATCGCCACATGGGTCGAGTAGATCGCTGGATCGCCGAGCTGCAGCTGATTGGAAAAGGTGAGGTGGAGCGCCTCGAACCGTACGTCGTCGTCGTTCAGTCGCTCGGCGAGGGCGAACAGCTCACGGGCGATCTGCTGCCGCTCGCCGATCGCATCTGGACCCGTGAGCGCCATGTAGGCATACGGCAACACGCGGCCACGCGTGGCGTCGCTGGCGCCATCGGCTTCGCCGTGGGCGCGACGAAAGTACGCCACCGTCCGTTGATGGTCGCCCGCAATCGAGTGCAGCAGTGTTGCTGCACCAGCGAGTCGTGCGGCGCGTTCGCGATCGAGGTCGCTGTCGAGCACGTCGTCGATGTCGCGGGCGAGCGCCGGGTCGACGCTGCCGGCTTCGGACGTCGCCCCTAGCGCACCGAGCCCCATCAACGCGTCAGCGGCCAGGTCGACACGACCGTCGTCGAGGGCAGACCGCGCGGCGCCGCGCAGCACGTCCTCGCTGTGGACGTCGCCGGCTCGGCGGAGGTAGTCGCCAGCGCGAATGCTGCGGGTGACCGCATCTGCGCCGTCGTCGCTCAGTACGGCGCTGCGGATGAGCAGCGCCGCCGCTCGGAACAACTCGCCGTGCTCGGCGAAGTGGTCAGCGGCGCGTGTCAATGCGTCGAGCGCCGCGTGGGCGCCGCCCCGATCGAGGGCGGCTGCTGCGAGGCGGTGGTGGGCCTCCTCGGCGGGCGCAATGCCGGTCTGGCGGTACGCGTCAGCGAGATCGTCGTGGGCGGCGGCGAGATCTGCGGTCGACGCGTCGGCGACCAGCTGATCGCCAATGTCGTCCGACCAGGCCTCGAGTCGCTCGGTCGACACGTCGATCAGCGCGCGGTCCGCCAGCAGTGCCAGGTGTCGCCGGCCAGGGAGCTGGTCGGCGACGTCGAGTGGCAGTCCGCCGCGACTCAATGCGATCCGCAACGCGAAGCGCAGGGCCACGTCGGGCGCGCGCTCGTCATCAGGCCGTTCCGTGTTGCCGGTATCAGTGCGCACGTCTTCGAGGCGAACATGGGTCGCCTCCGTGTGCGCAGCACCGACCATCACGATCGACGGCCCGCCGTCGCGCACGATTGACGCGATCGCCAGGTCGGCGTCGGGCCCGCGTGCGTCGGCGTGGTCGATGATGACCACCCGCGGCGCTCCCGAGTCAGGATCGAACCGGTCGAGCGCATCGATCAGGTTCAGCGGATGTCGTGGATCGCCGTCGCTGCGACGGCACTCGACGAGCTCGCCGTGCCAGCCGAAACGTTCCGCCGTCGACGCAACGCCTTCTGCAACGATCGTCGTCGCGAACGGGCGGTCGGCGGTGACTGCCACGAGCGCCGACCGGCCTGCAGCGTGTTCGCGTTCGACGATGTCGAGCACGTGCGTGCGCAGGCTCCGCGGCGATCGCAGCGTGGCCGAACTGGAAGTCCGGCCACCGGACTGCGGAACCAGATCGTCGAGCACGCCTGGATCGAACAGTCGGGGGTCGTCGGCATGAAGGAGTGACTCGAGTCGCTTGAGTGCGGGCCCGGGCTCGAGGCCGGCATCGGCCAAGGTGCGCACCGCCGCAGTCATCGAGGCGAGCGCCTCGCGGCGGCGCTGGCCGCGGTAGAGCGCCACGGCGGTGAGCGCCCACCGGTACTCGCGCTGGGGGGTGTCGGCCACCATTTGCTCGGCGAGAGCAGCGGCGCGCTCGTGTTCGCCAAGCGCAATCAGTGCCGACGCCAGCGTTTCTTCCGCAGCGAGCATCAGTGCCGTGGTGTGTTGCCGAGCGCGGACGACCTGGATCGTCGCCGGAAGCCGCTGGAACGGCGCGCCGTGCACCAACTCGAGCGCGCCGGCTGCTTCGTCGTGTGCGGTACGGACGTCGCCGAGTCGCCGGGCCCGGTCGGCGTTGCCGACCATCTGTTCGAAACGATCGAGGTCGCGGCGTATCTCGGTACCGAGTTGGTAGCCAGCGCGTTCGGTCGTGATGGCGTCGGGGCCGAGCTCGTTGCGCACGTAGGCCACCTGGTTCTGAATCACGGCGTGTGCGCTCACCGGCACTTCGGTCCAGATCATCTCGGCGAGCACGTCGGTTGACGCGGCGGAGCTGGGACGCACGGCGAGTGCGCTGAGCACGTCGAGGGCGCGTGGGCGCAACTTGTGTGGGTGCCCGTCGACCACGAGCTGTGGCGGTCCCAGCACGTCGAGCCGCAGGGCCATCGCAGCACGGTGCCAGGAGTCGTCTAACAGGTCTCTAACAGCTCACGCTCCTGGTGAGATCCGTCGGTCCCGGCGCGCCCGGTCGGCGCCACACACATCGGTGGCGGTCAGAGCGGGAGCGTGTGGCGAATCCAGTCGGCGAGGAGTGGGTCGACGATGGTCGGATCACGGGTGAGTGTGCCGTTGGCGATCAACCGGTCGCGGGCTGCTTGCACGGCGCCGGACGACACACCGAACAGCTCGAGGGTGCCGCCGAACAACGGTCGGCCGGTGGCCAGGGCGCGCAGCACCACTTGTTCGGGGTGGCTGAACGTGGAGAACCAAACCTCGATGCCCGGCGCAATGCCCCTGCGCACCGCGTCGAGTGCCTGGGGCCAAGCGGCTTCGCCGCTGCCCACGGCGTCGGCGCGCAGCCACGCAGCGTCGGCGAGCTGCATCGCCCGGTACGGGTGGCCGGCTGTGGCGTGATGCACCAGCCCGGCGAGCCCACCCGGTTGTCGTCCCGACCCGGTGAACCCGAGCCGGATGATCTCGTCCAGCTCGGGCAGCGTGAACGGCTCGATCTCGATGATGTCGGCCTGGGCATAGAACGGCTGGGCCTGATCGGTGAACATCGCGGCCATCGCCGAGGGTTCCGAGCCGGCGAACACGACGGCGATCTCCTCGACGTGGTGCTGCAGCTTGGTGCGCAACAGCCCGG
>JBCCVW010000194.1:0-9096 GCA_039194665.1 Actinomycetota bacterium | reverse complement strand
GTCGGCGACGACGTCGACGTACGCATCGATGGCACCGATGTGCGCGGGGTGGTCGATCTGGTCGGCATCGCCTCGGTGCGAATCCGCACCGCCGACGGCTCGACCTGGCACGCGGGTCATCATGCGATCCAGGCGGTGAGCAACCACTCGCAGCTTCCCGCCGAAAGCAGCATCGAGGTGCCGCGGGATCTGTGGGCGATGACCAGTCCCGAGCGCGCCGGGCATCGCCTGGCATCAGCGTCGAACGAGCCGGGACTCACCGGTGTGGTGTTCCTTCCCGAGCTGACCGATGATCACAACCAGCCGATCGATGACGACGCACCGGCAGCGCAGCGCGACGACGATCCGGTGGCGGTACGCGTGCGCAGCAACCGACCGTTGAGCGATGCCGAGCGTCGTGAAGCCCGCCACCGGTTGCTCGCCGAGCCGCCGGCCGAGCGCTGACGCCGCTCGTCCGGCACTCACCGTCTGCCACCGTCGCGGTGGCACCGCTAGCGTCCAGACGATGGTCCAGACGGCGAGGATCGACCAGTGGTTGTGGTCGGTGCGCCTCAGCAAGACCCGCAGCGATGCCAGCCGGGCGTGCAAGGGCGGTCACGTCTCGGTCAACGGCCGACCGGCCAAGCCCGCGACGCCAGTTCGTCCGGGCGACGCCGTCGATGCCTTCGTCGGGGGCCGGCAGCGGACGGTCGAGGTCGTGACGGTGATCACCAAGCGCGTCGGCGCATCGATCGCCGTCGACTGCTACGTCGATCACAGCCCGCCGCCTCCACCGCGCGAGCTCGACGTTCCGGTGTTTGCCCGTGACCCCGGCAGTGGTCGACCGACCAAGAAGGAACGACGCCAGCTTGATCGGCTGCGCGGCCGCCGTCGCTGACGTCGGGTGATTTACCGCCGCGGGTGAGCCTTCCGAGTCGGCGGACCATCGGGCCGCACGTACCCTCATCGCGGTGTCCATCGGGGGTGACGTCGTACTGCGGGCCAAGCTCACCGCCCCGGAGGTTCCCGCCGAGGCGGTTGCCCGAACACGTCTCGTCGACCGATTGACGACCAGCGACACGCTCGTCGACGTCGTCAAGGGCCCAGCCGGTTATGGCAAGACCACGGTCGTCCGGCAAGCGGTCGACGTGATCGACCGGCCGGTCGCGTGGGTGAACATCGATCGCGCCGATGATTCACGACGGTTCTGGCGCCACGTCGCGGCCGCTCTCGACGGCGCCGGCGTCGATCTCGGGGCGGCGACAAGCGACAGCGCCGACGAGGTCGTCGACGACGACGCAACGATCGACGCCATCGTTGCCGCGCTGGAGCTCACGGGTACGCCCGTGTTGTTGGTGCTCGATGACATGCACGAGGTTGGCGACGGGACCGTCATGGCCCAGCTCACTCGTGTGCTGCTCTCGCCGCCGGCCGGGCTCCGGGTGATGATCACCACACGGAGCGAGCTCGATCTGCCGATCGCGCGGCTACTCGCCCGCGGTCACGCGCATGAGATCACCGCTGTCGACCTCGCTTTCACCGCAGAGGAGGGATGTCGCTTCTTGGCTGATGAGGTCGCCGCAGGCCGGCTGTCCACTGACGATGCCAGCGAGATCGTCCGACGCGTCGACGGTTGGCCAGCGGGGCTTCAACTCGCGCGCTTGGCCGCGCGGGGCGGTCGCTCAGCCGGAGACGTCATCGACGCCGCAAGCGGCGCGGGTGATGACGTGGCTCGCTACCTCGCCGGCGAGGTGCTCGATACTCAACCGGCTGCACACCGCGACTTTCTCATTGCCACCAGCGTGCTCGACGACCTCACCCCCGACGCGTGCGAGGCAGCGAGCGGCCAGCACGGCGCGCTACGAGTGTTGCGCGCGCTGGTCGATGCGCAGGTCTTCACCACCCAGATCGAGCCGAGTACGCCGACGTTTCGGTATCACCGGATGTGGCGCGAGTTCTTGCGCTCCCGGCTTGCTGAACGTCCGCCGGAGTTCGCTGTCGCAGTGCATCGACGCCTCGCCGACTGGTTCGCCACGACGGGCGCGGTTGGTGAGTCGGTCCGCCATCGGTTGCTGGAGGGTGCGGTCGATCGTGCCCTGGACGTACTCGGAGCGTCGTATGTCGAGCTGTCGAATCGAGGGCAGATCGACCTGTTGTGGGAGCTGGTGGCAATGGTCGGGCCAGAGCGCGTGTTGGCGCACGAAGACCTCGCGCCGCTCCCGGCGTGGGCCAGCCTCAACACGGGGCGGTACGACGAAATCGATCCGTGGCTCGACTCGATCGAGATGGTCGAATCGATCAGCGAGGAGCATCGCCATCGCTTCTTGTTGCACGGTGCGACCGTGCGCGCCCACCGAGACCGTCATCTCGGCAACGTCGCCGGTGCCGTGTACTGGGGGCGCGCCGCACTCGCACTGCTTGCGGCACGCGATCGCCGTGACGAGTTGGTTGGTCCGTCGGCGCGCGCCGCTGCCGGCGCAGCGTTGGTGCTCGCCGGTGACGTCGACGCCGCGCGCCCTGAGTTGCGACGGGCGATGGTCGATGGGACGACGCTCGGCGAAGCGTCGGCCGTGGTGCTCGCCGAGATGTACCTTGCGGCGGCCACCGATGACCAGGATGAGCAGCTGCGGCTGGCCAGCGCGGCGCTCGCCCGTTGTGCGACGCCTGAACTCGATCGGTTCCATCGGCCTTCGATGGCCTGGCTGGTACTTGCCGAGGCGGCGCTCGACGATGGACGTGTTGGTGATGCCGAGCACGGCGTGCGCCGCGCCCTGGAGCACGCGCGCGCCGGCCGTGAGGCAGTCTTGATCGCGCTGGGCGAGGCACTGTGCGCTCGGGTGGCGCACGCGGGGGGAGATGATCGCACCCGACGTGAGGCGCTGCGCCGGGCCGATGCGCAACTCGCCGAGCTGGTCGACGCGTCGTCGGTGGTCGAAACGGTACGCGCCGCGCACAACGCCACGCGCTTCGCACCGCTCGACGACGCCCTACCGGTGGGTGCTCGTGAGCTGACCGAACGAGAGCTGGTGATCTTGCGGTTGTTGCCGCACGGGTTGTCTCGCCGGGAACTCGCTGAGCAGCTCTACGTGTCGGAGAACACCCTGAAGACGCATCTCACCTCGATTCGTCGCAAACTCGGTGTGACTGGTCGCGCCAGCCCGGTCGAGGCCGCGCGAGCGCTTGGTCTGATCGATCCCGAGTGAACGAAAGGGTGAACGAAAGGGTGAACGAAACGGGCGACCGGCGCGGGTGAACCACGCCATCGGGCGATGTCGCCAGCCGTCCACGTCCGCATCGTGGTCGTCGTCTGTCGGAGAGACCGGCAGGGAAGGGAACGACCATGACTTTTGAAATCACCAAGCAGTTCACGATCGAGGCGCCCGTCGAGCGGGTGTGGAGCATTCTCGCCGACGACTTCGAGAACGTGTACGACTGGGCCACCGGGCTCGAGAGCTCCGCACCGCATCCCGAGGCACCACGGCACGCCGACGGCACTGCCGGCGGCCGGGTGTGCCAAGTACCCGGCTTCGGGTTTACCGACGAACGAGTGGTGGCCTACCAGCCCGACCAGCACGTGATCGCCTACTCGGTGGAGGCCGAGAAGATCCCCGGGTTCGTGCAGAACATGACCAACCGGTGGACGTTGCAGCCCGCCGAGGACGGCTCGACCGTGGCATCGATGCGCCTCACCGCCGACATCTCTGGACCGCTCGGGGCGATCATGAAGCCGATGATGCGCCGGCGCTTCGAGAAGCTGCTGTCGGCGGTGACGACCGACCTCGCCGTGTACGCCGAGACGGGCACCGTGTCGAGCGGGAAGGCGAAGGAACTCGCCGCTCAGGCCGCGTGAGTCGGTCGGGTGTGTTGGTCGGGTGTATTGGTCGGATGAGTAGGTCGGGTGGGGTGAACTCCCACCCGACCGCTACGGCGCCTCGCTGGCGGTGCAGACTCGCGGCGATTCGAGTTCGACCTCGAGATACGCCGCCTGCGGCTCGCCGGCACCCGTGACGACGCCCTCGTAGAACACGATGGTTTCGTCGCGGTCGGCGAGCGCGTCGTCGTCGACGAGCGTGCCGCCCAGGCTCGGCACCACGATCGTCAGGCGTGTCGTGTCGCCGGTGGGCACGGCGGTGAAGCTGGTGTTGTCGGTGGCGATTCCGCTGATCGCCCGGCCTGACGGTGTATCCGCTGTGCACACGTCGAGAATGCCGGCGGTGTAGCCGCGGGCGTCGACATCGTTCGACGGCACCAACTCGATGAAGTCGAGGCACTCCTCGACACCACCCGGTGGCGTGGCGACGGCGACGTCGAGTGACGTGCCGTCACGCGTGACTTGCCCGAACGTTGCCCCGTCTGCGAGTCGTACTCCGCTGGCCGTGACGACCTCGCCGATGTCGGGGTAGCGCACGTCCATCGCGACCTGATCGCCAGCGACGCGTTGTTCAACGACCACGCGCCCATCTGTGGGACTGCGCACGAGGAAGCTCGACACCTCGTCGCCCTCAGGTCCACGTGGAAGCTCGCGACAGGACGACTCGATTGCCAATCGTTCGTCGCCGTAGGCGGCGAAGCCGGGATCTGGTGGCGTCACGTCGGGCTCGTCGTCGCCCGGTGCGGCCGTCGCCGGCGGTGTCGTCGACGCAACGGTGGACTCGCTCGGCGCGTTGGTGTCGGTGCCCGGGTCGGTTGGCTCGTCAGCGGTGTCACCACCTGTATCGCCTGCTGCGTCGCCGCCGGTGTTGTCACCACCGGTTGAACTGTCGTCGTCCGACGCCGGCGGTTCGGTCGGCGGCGTGGACTCGTCGGTTGTCGGCGCGGTCGAGTCGACCGTGGTGGAACCGGCGTTGGCGTCGTCGCCGGCAGCTTCAACGTCGGACGCGGCGCGGTCGTTGGTGGTGATCGTCGCGACCGCCGACTCTGGTGCGGTCGTCGTGGTCAGCGACGTCGAGGTCGACGTGTCTGGCAACGCGGTGTCGTCGTCCTCGTCGCCGCCGGCGGCGAATGCCACGAACAGTCCGCCGATCAGCACGACGGCGAGCCCGATCGCCGCCGGCACGAGCCAGGGCGGCCGGCCATCGCCAGTCGAGTTGCCACCGGGACTCTGCGTGTTCCCGCCGCCCGCGGGGGTGCCCAGTCCCATACGGATCGCCGGTTGCACGCGCGTGGGTTCCGGATCGGCGGCGGAAGAGTCATTGTGGCCAGCGCCGGCGCCATCGTCCGGCTGGACCGGCCCCACACCGTCGGGACGTGTCGCCGCCCAGAGATCGTCGTCGCCGCCAGACATGACGCGCATCGTGACACATCGGCCCGTGCGGTTGTGGGCGCGATCGCACCGAGGGTGTCGAAGTCTGTGAAGATGTCCCGGTGACGAAGCGACTCGGTGCCATCCTTGCCGTCGCAGCGATGGTGCCGTTGCTCAACGTCGGTGCGGCGCATGCAAGCGACCAACAGCCTGCGAGCTCCTCGCTGGTGACGGTCACCGACCGCATCATCAATGGGGCCGACGCCACCATCGAACAGGCGCCATGGCAGGTGGTGCTCGCGTTCGACGGCGTTCCTAGGTGTGGCGGTTCGCTCATCGATCCCCAGTGGGTGCTCACGGCTGCGCATTGCTTCGATCCGGGGCCACAGCCCGACATTCGCGTCCTCACCGGTCAGGCAGATCTCTCGGCCGCCACCTTCCCCACAGACTTCACCGAGGTCGCCGAGGTCATCACCCACCCCGGCTATGACCGCTCGTCGAACTCGGAGGAGAACGACATTGCGCTGCTCCGGCTTGCGACGCCGATCGACGTCGACGCGTCCGATGCCGCGGTCGTCGACTTGCCCTGGTTCCAGGACGTTGGCACGTGGCCCAGCCGCGGTGCGCTTGCCGAGATCACGGGTTGGGGTGACACCGACCCGGCGCCCGGAGACACCAACGAGAACTTCCCGACGCAGCTGCAGCTAGCGACGGTGCCGGTCCTCACCTCGCCAACCGAACAGGACTGCGGGCAGTACGGCGGCTTGTTCCTGGCCGGTGCCATGCTGTGCGCTGCGAATACTCAGCTAGGTATCGACGCGTGCCAGGGTGACTCCGGTGGGCCGCTCGTGGCCGAAGCCGATGGCGCGCTCACGCTCGCCGGGGTCACCAGCTTCGGTAGAGGCTGCGCTCGGGCGGACTCTCCGGGTGTGTACACACGTGTCACCACCTATCTGTCGTGGATCGAACAGAACACTGGGCTGGCGCCCGACGGGTGGACCGGATCGCTCGTCGGTGTGGGACCGGCGCGCATCGTCGAGTCGCGCCAGCAGCGAACTGGGGGCACCACGATCGACGGTGTCCAGGAGGGCGTCGGACGACTGGCTGCTGGATCGGTGCTCGAGGTGCAGGTCGCCGGCCGCGCTGGCGTCGACGTCGATGCGTTGGCTGCGACGCTCAATGTGACGGTGATCGCGCCGGAGCGCAGCGGCTTCGCCACGGTGTTCCCGTGCACCGCGTCGCCGCAGCCCCCCGGCGACCGGCCGGGCTCGTCCACGATCAACTTCGCTGCGGGCGACGTCGTGGCCAACGGCGTGTTCGTGCGGCTCGGTTTCGAAGGCCGTGTATGTGTGTACGTGCATCGCGCGGCGGACATCGTCGTCGATGTCACCGGGTTTGCGCCTTCGGGCTCAACCCCGGTCGGTCTTCGCCCAGCGCGACTGCTCGAGACCCGGGAGGGCGAACCCGCGGCCGACAACGTGCCCGCCACCGTTGGCGGCTTTCCCATCACCCGCGGTCGGATTCCTGCTGGCACCACGGTCGAGGTGCAAGTGGCCGGCCGCGCCGGGGTGCCGTTCGATGCCCGCGCGGCGTGGGTCAATGCGGCCGCGATCCAGCCCGACGACCAAGGTTTCCTCACCCTCTTCCCCTGTGGGGCCACTCGGCCCGCATCGTCGACGCTGAACTACGCCCCCGGCGAGGTCGTGGCGAACGGTGCGCTCGTGCAACTCGGTGTGGGCGGCACCATCTGCGTGTTTGCCAATCGCACCGCCGACATCATCATCGACGTCACCGGGTTCTTGCCCAACGGTTCGCCGATCACCGGGCTGCTCCCAGCGCGCCTGCTCGAAACGCGGTCGGGCGAGCCGACAACGGACGGCCTGCAGGCGGGCATCGGTCGGCTTGCGGCACGTACAACCGTCGAGATTCAGGTGACCGACCGTGCTGGAGTCCCAACGGCCGCGACGGCGGCACTCGTCAACGTCACGGCGATTCGCGGTGCGCTGAACGGGTTCATCACGCTCTTCCCGTGCGGCACCGAGCGTCCCGAGGCCTCCACGCTGAACTATGCCGCTGGCGATGTCGTTGCCAACGGCGCGTTCGTCGAGCTGGGCGCCGACGGGACGCTCTGCTTGTATACCCATCGCGACGTCGACGTCGCGCTTGATGTCACCGGGTGGGCCCCCGCCTGAGCCGGTGATCGATGTCCGACGGCGCTGCCCCGACGGTCGACGTCGCTGACGCCCACACGGGCGCGCGGCTGCGGCACTCGCTCCTCGGTAGCCCGCAACTCGTCCCACTCTCGATCGCCCACGGCGTGGCGTCGGTCGCCGACGCCTTCGTTGCGATCAGCCTCGCCGGCTCGCTGTTCTTCAGCGTCAGCCCGGACGCCTCGCGCCAACAGGTACTGATCTACCTCTTGGTGACGATGGCGCCGCTCGCGGTGCTTGCGCCGCTTGTCGGGCCCGCCGTCGATCGGTTCCGCCGTTCGCAGCGGATTGTCGCGGCTGTGTTCTACGTCGTGCGTGCGGTGTGCTGCCTTGCACTGGTGTCGACGTTGCTCCAGCTGGCGTTCTATCCGCTGGCGCTCGGCTTGCTCGTCGCCAGCAAAGCCTCGGGCGTCGTCAAGCAGACGCTGGTGCAATCGCTGGTCGACGATCCCGACGAACTCGTTGCGGCCAATGCCCGCCTGGCTCGGTTCGCCAGCATCCTCGCCGCGATCGGCGCCGCAGCCGGGGCGGGGGTGTTCGCCGTTGGCGGGGCCGAGTGGACGTTGCGGATCGGTGCCGTGGCGTTTGCGGCATCGGCTGTTGTCGTGTTGCGCGTGCGGCCGATGCGCGAGGTCGCACCGCCGGCGACCGATGACCTCGAGTACGCCGAAACCCACCTCCCGACCGTGATCGTCGGCTCGGGCGGTATGAGCGCCATTCGAGCTGCCGTGGGCTTCTTCATCTTCACGCTCGCTTTCACTTTGCGTCGCGACAGCGAACCGACCTATGTGTACGCACTCGCCGCGGGCGCCTATGGCCTCGGCGCGTTTCTCGGTCACACCGCCGCCGCCGTGCTCCGGCGGTGGCTGCGCGAGGAGCAACTGATCGCGTTGGCCATCGCTGCGCCGGCGGTGTTCACCGCGATCGGCATCCTCGGCGCATCGGTACCGCTGCTGATGATCATCTCGGTACTCGTCGGGTTGTCGACCACACTCGGCCGCAACGCCTTCGACGGTCTCCTCCAGCGGCGCGCGCCAGAGGCACTGCTCGGCCGCGCCGGCGCGCGCTACGAAACGCGCTTCCAGCTGGCGTGGGTGTTCGGCGGTGTGTTGGCCACACCGATCTCGCTGCCGGTCGAGGTCAGCATGATGGTGCTCACCGCGGTGTACATCCCGGCACTGGTGCTGTTCTTGCGGGGCGCACGCGAGGCCCGGCGGCACGAGGACGCGTTGCCTGATCCGATGATCGGCGCATACGACCGGCTCGCCGAGGCGCGCATGGCGTGGGAAGCCGGACGGTTGCGCGTGGCGATCCTCGATGCGGCGTCGGCGACCGACCTCGCATTGAGTGTGGGTGGCGCCCGACACGACCACGCTGCCCGCGACGCACTCGATTCGTTGCGCGTCACCGCAATCGATCCAGAAGCCACGGTGCGCGAGCGCGACGCGCTGCGCTCGTTGCAACTCGCCTCCCGCCTGATCGCCCCCGACGCGGAGTGAGGGTCGATCGAGACGTCTGGGTCATCGCAGGTAGCCGGTGGCGTCGATGACGACGTGGGTGGTGCGCAGGGTGAAGATGCAGATGGTGCCTTGGGGGGAGAGGCCGATGATGGCGCCGTTGGGGATGGTTTGTCCGTCGGCGTGGTTGAGAGTGGAGGCGTTGGGT
>JBCCVW010000193.1:0-9103 GCA_039194665.1 Actinomycetota bacterium | reverse complement strand
GACGCGATGGCCGGCGTGCCGGTGCTCACGTGACGTGAGCGCTTGACGCGGTCGCCGCGGGCGCGTCGCTGGCGTGCACCAGACCGATCAGCGCTCCGACGGCGACCAGCATCGCCACCATCTGCGCGACGGTCATCGACTCGCCGAGGGCAATCCATGCGGTTACCGCCGCGAACACGGGCACCAGCAGCGCCAGCGACGAGCTGATCCACACCGGGATCGTGCCGACCGACCAGAACACGAGCGCCGTTCCGAGCAGACCCGGCACGGCGACGAGCAACAACAACCCGCCCCAATCGCTGCCGACCGGCCACGACAGGTCCTGCCCGATCAGCAGCGCGAGCACCGCCGACACCGCCGCCGCCCACAACGCCGTCGCCGTGAGATACGTCGTGGTCGGGAGCTGCTGGCGGGCGCGCTGCGACGCGATGAACACGAAGGCGAACGACACCGCTGAGCCAGCAGCCAACAGATCGCCCCATGCCGAATTCACACCGTCAGCCGGCTCGCCGAGGATCACCACGATGGTGGCGGCGAGGGCGAGCGCTCCCCAGAGCGCAGCACGCATTCGGATGCGTTCGCCAAGAAAGCGGGTGGCGATCACGGCCACCACGATCGGGTGCAACGAGTTGATGATCGTCGCGTTGACCACACTGGTTTCCCGCGCCGCCGAGAAGAACAGCGACACGTTCAACCCGATCACGGCGCCGGGAACGATGGTGATGCGCATCGCGTGTGTCGTCAACGGCCGGCCGCGCGCTGCATCGAGCGCGAAGACACATGCTCCGATCATCAGCCAGCGGTAGGCGTTCATCGCCACGCCGCCGATCTGCAGATTCTTGGCGATGACCGGTCCCGTGCCCCACAGCGCTGCGCCGACGGCCGACGCCAGGTACCCCAACCGCACCGTGGCGACGGTACTCCGCTCGACCCCCAATCGTTTGTTGGCAGGCTTGCGGGCACCCGTCGGCCGCAAAACTGACGGCAAACGGGGTGGACGGTGACGCCTACGATCGGTCAACGTGCCGACGCTGGAGGAGTTCACCGCTGCGGGGTTGTATCCCGGCGACGGCGACCCCGACGACCGGCGACGGCTGCTCGAGTGGCTGACCGAGCTCGGGTTCACGATCGAGCAGCTGTCGACACCGATCGCAAGAGAGAACTTGGCGGCGATCGCCAGCGACTATCGCATCGTCCCTGGTGACCGGATGAGTGAGCCCGACGCAGTGCTGTTGTCGGGCCTCGACGCGGAACGGTTCGATCGTCTGGCCACCGCGTTCGGATTCGTGCCGCTCGACCACGACCCGCCAGGAGAGCGTCGTTTCACGCGCGACGAGGTCGAGCTGTTCAGTCTGTTGGCCACGCTCACCGAGATGTTCACCTACGACGAGGCGGTCTCGGTTGTCCGAGTGATCGGCTCGTCGCTGGCCCGTCTCGCCGAAGCGGTCGTCTCGATGTTCCTCGTCGACGTCGAGTCGCCCCACGTCCGCTCCGGCGACAACGACCTTGCCTTGGCGCACAAGATCTACGAAGCGACCGGTCTGCTCGACGGGCTCACGGCACAACTCGATCCGATCTTCCGGCGGCACGTGCTGCAGGCCGTCGAACGTGGTCGCCACGGAACCGTCGACGACCACCGTCTGCTGTATCGCAATGCCATCGCCTTCGTCGATCTGGTGGGCTTCACTCCGTTGTCGTCCGACCTCGACACCACTGCGCTCGCTGCCTTCCTACGCGACTTCGAAGGACGGGCCCACGATGTGGCTACCCGTCACGGGGCCCGCTTGGTGAAAGTCATCGGCGACGAAGTGATGCTCGCGTCGCCCGATGCCGCAGCGGCGTGCGAGGCCGCCGCCGCGTTGATGGAGGGCTTCGGTACGGGCTCGACGCACGTCATGCCACGCGCCGGTGTTGCGTTCGGCGATGTCCTGACCCGCGGCGGGGACTACTACGGATCGGTGGTCAACCTGGCGTCGCGCCTCGTCGATCACGCGGTACCGGGTGAGGTTCTCGTCTCGGAGCCCGTGACCGCAGCGGCAACGAGTTGTGAGTTCGACGTCGCCGGCCGCCGCGTGGTGAAGGGCTTCGACGAGCCGATCGCCGTGTGGACCCTGCGCGCTCAGAGCGCGAGTTCGTAGTACGGCGAGTAGTCGTCTACAGGGGCGAACCCGATGCCGTGCGGGTAGCGCCGGTGGGTCTCGGTGTCGCCGGCACTGCGCAGCTGGGTGATGCCTTCGTCGCGGAACACCTCGGCGCCGGGCCGAAGATCCACCGCCCCATTCGCGAGTCGCGGTAGGGGGCGAGGACGTGGCCGAGGTCGATGGTGAACGCATCGCCAGCGAAGCGACGACCAGCAGCGATGCGAGGTAGCCGACGAGCTCGACCCCGCTCAGCTCGAAAACGGCAGCAGGTTACTGAGCTTCGGCCGGCGCAACCGTGGCAGCGGGAGGGGCTTGTTGGCCGCGCACGATCGCGGTCAATGCGCCGATCACCACGGCCATTGCCGCCGCTTGAATCCACGTGACGGGCTCGTCGAGGAAGGCCCATGCCAGCAGCGCCGAGAACACCGGGATCAGCAAGGTGAACGTGGAGCCGATCCACAGCGGGATGCGCACGAGCGACCAGTTCATCAGCGTGTGGCCGACCACGCCGGCACTGATGGCCATGGCGATCAATAGACCCCAGTTCGACCACGACGGCCAGCTCATGTCTTGTCCGAACACGAAGCCGAGGGGCAAGCAGATGATCGACACCCAGACGGCGGTGCCTGCGGTGAACTCGGTGGACGTCATCGTGTGTTTCGACTGCTTGGACGCGATGAAGTAGGCGCTCCACGTGAGCATCGCGCCGAAGGCGAGGAGGTCGCCGCGCCAGTTGCTGGCGCTGTCGCTTGCTGTTGCCGAGACGACGACGAACACGCCGGCGATGGCGATCAGCGACCAGACCACGTCGCGTCCACGCACCCGCTCGCCGAAGAAGCGAGCCGCGACGACGCCGACCACGACCGGCTGGAGGGCGCCAATGATCGTGGCGTTGACGATGCTCGTCAGTTTGACGGCCGAGAAGAAGAGCGCGATGTCGCCGGCGAGCGCCAGGCCGCCCCACATCGAGTCGCGCATGATGCGCAGCCGGAAGGGAGTGCCGGCGACGTACATCCACACGACGATGCCGACGGCGAACACGGCGAACCGATAGAACCCGGTGGCCAGGCCGCCCATGTCGATACCCGCGACCAGCACCGTGCCGGTCGACCACGCGCACACCGCGATCAGCGCACCGAGCAATCCGCGACTGAGTTCGCGGTGCTCGGCGTCGGCGCCCGCATCGGCGGCGGTCGTGGTCACCCGCGCACCGTATCGTCCGATGCGTTCATTGGCGGATCCCGGGGGGACCGGTGCGCCGCGGCGTTGCCAACGAACGAAGGTGGGGCGCGCCGTCTCGTACGCTCGACCGGATGGCATCGGTCGAGGAGTACCGCGCCGCCGGCCTGTACAACCCGGCGGAGAACGCCGACGACCGTCTCGCGTTGCTGCACTGGCTCGAGCAGCAGGGGTTCTCGATTGGCGACATGGTCGAGGCCGACCGGTACGACCGGTTGCTGTCGCTGGCCGGTGATCGGCGCCTGCTATTGGGCGACGCTCGGCGGTCGCGACGCGAGGCGATCGAACAGTCGGGCATGGAACCGGCGGTGTTCGACGAGGTGGTGATCGCGCTCGGATTCGTGCCGTTCGACGACGATGAGATCACGTTCTCCGATGCCGATATCGCGACTGTGGCCGCGATCGGCAGCCTCGCGGTGATGTTCTCCCCAGACGAAGCGCTCAGCTTGATCCGGGTCTACGGCTCATCCTTCGCCCGGCTCGGCGAGGCCACGAACACGTTGTATCTCGCTGACATCGAGGCGGACCTCACCCAGCTCGACGGCACCGAGCTCGAGTTCGCCCGGAATGCATACGAGGCGGTCGGGTTGCTCGACGGCTTCACGTCGCTGCTCGACCCGGTGTTGCGGCGGCACATCTACCAGGCCACCGAGCGCATCCGGCGGGCGACGATCGACGAGTCGAACCGCGTCTTCTTCTTCGCAGTCGGATTCATCGACCTCGCCGGCTACACCGAGTATTCCGGGTCGCTGCCGCCCGATGAGCTCGACCAGTTCATCCAACAGTTCGAGCGCGATGCCTACCGCACTACTACCGAGTGCGACGCTCGGTTGGTCAAGCTGATCGGCGACGCGGTCATGTTCGTCGCCCCCGAGATCGGCGCGGCCTGTGCGGCGGCGAGTGCGCTGATCGATCGGTTCGGCGGCGCCGCGCCCGACGTGTCGCCGCGCGGTGGGTTGGCCTACGGCCAGGTGCTGGTGCGCGGCGGCGACTACTACGGACCGATCGTCAACCTGGCCTCGCGTCTCGTCGATGCGGCCGTTCCGGGGGAGATCCTCGTGAACGAAGCGGTGGTCGAGGCGATCGATACCCCGGGCCGGTTCGAGCCCGCCGGTCGACGGGCGGTGAAGGGCTTCCGTGACCCCGTCCGCGTGTGGTCGCTGAACTGACGCCACCTACGCTCCGGCCATGGCGACGATCAACGAACGAACCGGATTCAATCTCGACGAGGTGAGCCGGTTGCTCACCACCACGAAGCAGGTGCGCAAACGCCTCGACCTCGAACGGCGGGTGTCGAACGAGGAGATCCTGGAGTGCATCGACCTCGCCAACCATGCACCGATGGGTGGCAATCTCGAGCGCAACAAGTGGATGATCATCGACGACCAAGCCACCAAGGACCACATCGCTCAGCGCTTCGGCGAGGTCGGTCGCCCGTACTTGGCAGCCAGCTCCGGCGCCCGACTCGACGACCGCAGCCAGCGCGTCGTCGACTCCGCAACGTTCCTCATCGACCATCTCGCCGATGTCCCCGCGCTGGTGCTCGCCCTCCGCCTCGACCGACCAGAAGGTGGCTCGCCCGGTCAGGCCGCCGGGTTCTACGGCTCGGTGCTCCCCGGGGTGTGGTCATTCCAACTCGCCGCCCGCGCCCGTGGCATCGGGTCGGCGTGGACCACGTTCCATCTGGAACACGAGGCCGAGATCTCCGAACTGCTGGGCATCCCGCCGACGGTGTCGCAGGTGTGTCTGTTGCCCGTCGCCTACTACACCGGCGACACGTTCACCCCAGCGCCTCGCCGACCGGCCGCCGACGTGACGTACCTCAACCGCTGGAAGCAATCCATCGCCTAACCCCGGCAGCGCGATGATTCCAGCGCGCCGACACGAAGACGGTCGAGTTGTCGGCACCGTTCGGCGGCAACGCGCGGTTCGACGTGCCTGACCGGGCGAGGAGTGGTGTCCGACCGATTCGGGGCGCTGGCCTCGGGATGATGCTGCCCACCGGATGCAGGTCCTCGGGGTTCTGTTCCGGCTTGTGATTTCGGATGAGTACGCCTGCGAGGATGGCGCCTGCCACCACGAGCAAGCCGGAGATCAACAGACTCGTTCCGAGCGCCGATACGAACGCCTCCTCCACGGCGTCGGTGACAGCGGCTTGATCGTTCGGGGCGATCTGATTCAAGGCCTGTTGTGCGTTGTCCGATCCAGCGAGCAGGCCGTCGAGCTGTTCGGCCTGATCACGAGTGATCGAGGTTCCGGTCGCATCGACGAGGTCGACGGTGCGGCTCGTCTGGAGGTTCTGGAAGATCGCCCCCGTGATCGCAACGCCGAAGCTCACCCCGAGTCCACTGAGCGTGAGCAAGAGGCCTGCGGCGGCTCCTGTGTGACGTGGTTCGACCGCGTTCATCGCGGCGAGGTTCATCGGGGTGAGGGCGATGCCGATGCCGAGCCCGATCAACGACGTCGGCAACCAGAGGTCCGCGTAAGTCGTTGCGGTCGAGAGCGTCGAGACCCAGATCACGCCGATCGCCAACAAGCTCAACCCGCCGAGAATCGGCGGACGCGGACCCACGCGTTGGGTGAGTTGGCCGCCGATCGGTGAGCCGAGGACCATCAATCCGGTCATCGGCAACAGCAGGACGCCGGTGCCGATCGGCGAGTAGTCGAGCACCTCCTGTAGATAAATCGGCAGGAAGAACAGCATTGCGCCGAAGGCGAAGTCGATCACGAAGATCGTTGCGGTGGCGCCGGCGAAGTTGCGCCGCCGGAAGAACGAGAAATCGACGATTGGCGCTGTCGAACGCCGTTCGTTGATCAAGAACGCCACAGCCAGAATCACGAACGCCACGACGAGTCCAACCACCGCCGGCGATCCCCAACCCCACTGCGCTCCCTGAACGAGTGCCAGCGTGATCGCGGTGAGCCCAGTGATGCTCAACATCACGCCGGAGACGTCGATCTCCCTTGCTGCGTCGGGGTCGCGCGACTCCGGCGTCCAGCGCAACGCCAGCAGTGCCACCACCATGCTGACGACGAGCGACAGGACGAAGATCCAACGCCAACTCAGTGCTCCGGTAAGCACTCCTCCGAGCAGTACCCCGGCTCCGGACACGACTTCGGTTGCGGCGCCCCAGATGCCGACGGCGAACCCCCGCGATCCTCCGGTGAAGACATCAGTGATGATCGACAGCGACGCCGGCATCAACACCGCCCCACCGAGCCCGGTGATGGCGATCCCAGCGATCAACATCACCACACCAGTGGAGACGACCGCGAGCAACGAGCCGATGGCGAACAGCACTGCGCCGATCACCAGGAGGCGCCGCCTCCCGAAGGTGTCGGCCAGGCGGCCTGCGGCGATGAGGCACGCCGACTCCGGGATGTAGAAGGCCGTGACCGTCCACTGCAGCGCCGCGATCGAGACGCCGAACTCGGCGTGGATCGTGGGGAGAGCGACGACGATCGCGGCGGCCGGCAACTGCACCACCCCCGCCGCTCCGGCCATCGCGATCAGTGTCTGGGTCCGCCCTGTGGAAGCCGCCACGTGCCAGACACTGGCACAGCCTCGGCCGCGCTCTCGCGAACGTGATGCGGACGCCTGATGTAGCGGTGCCGACTACGGTGCGGCGGCATGGGGCTCACGATTTCACATGCAGTTGGACCTGAGGCGCCTGCGGTGCGCGACATCACCCTTGGTGACTTGTTGCGTGAGGCGGCTGAGGAGGCGCCTGACCGGGTCGGTCTGATCGAGGGCATCCCCGATGCGGAGGCTCGACGGCAGTGGACATACGCCGAACTCGACGCCGAGGTCGACCGAGTGGCACGGGCGCTGACGCAGCGCTTCGCCAAGGGCCAGCGCGTCGCGGTATGGGCGCACAACATTCCCGAGTGGGTCATGCTCGAGTTCGGTTGCGCCCGTGCGGGCGTGGTGCTGGTGACCGTCAATCCCGGGTTCCGGGCCAACGAGCTGAAGTACGTACTCACCCAGTCACGAGCGTCGGGGTTGTTCGTGGTTCCGGACTTCCGCGGGAATCCGATGCAGTCCGTCGCCGAGGACGTGCATCCGGAGTGTCCCGAGCTGCGCGAGATCATCTCCTTCGCCGACTGGGGCGCGTTCGTCGCCACCGGCGACGACGAGTCGATCGAGCTCCCCGTGGTGACCCCTGACGACTCGGTGATGATCCAGTACACGTCTGGGACGACCGGGTTCCCGAAGGGCGCGCTGCTGCATCATCGCGGTCTCGCCAACAACGGCGCGCACACAGCGCAGCGGATGGGCGTCGAGCGCGGGTCGGTGTTCGTCATACCGATGCCGCTGTTCCACACCGGCGGATGCGTGGCCTGCGTGCTCGGCGCCGTTGGCACTGCGTCCACGATGGTGCTCGTTGAAGCGTTCGATCCGGCGCTGGTGCTGGAGTTGTTCGAGACGTACCGCGGCTCCGCGATGCTCGGCGTGCCGACGATGTTGATCGCCATGCTCGAGCACCCCGACTTCGAGACGCGCGATGTGTCGACTGCCGAGGCGGTGTGTTCAGGCGGCTCGCTTGTTCCGGAGGCGTTGGTCAAACGGTTCGAGACCGAACTCAACGCGCCGTTCACGATCGTGTTCGGGCAAACCGAGTGTTCGCCGGTGGCCTCGATGACGCAGCCCACCGACACGATCAACGACAAGGCGACCACGATCGGCCCGCCCATGCCCGGGGTCGAGGTGAAGATCATCTCTCCGGAAACCGGTGAGACCGTGCCGATCGGCACGATCGGCGAGTACTGCACCCGCGGCTACCACGTGATGACCGGCTACTTCGAGATGCCCGAGCGGACCGCAGAGACGATCGACGACGACGGTTGGCTGCACACCGGCGATCTCTGCGCGATGGACGACCGCGGCTACTGCACCGTCGAGGGTCGTTTGAAGGACATGATCATCCGTGGCGGCGAGAACATCTATCCGAAGGAGCTCGAGGAGCTGTTGTTCGCTCACCACACGGTGGGTGAGGTGGCGATCGTCGGGCGGCCCGACGAGAAGTGGGGCGAGACCGTCGGCGCCTTCGTGCGCGCCGCCCCCGGCGAGGAGATCGACAAGAACGAGTTGTTCGGCCACCTGCGCGAACACCTCGCCCCGCACAAGACACCCAAGCAGTGGTTTGCGATGGAGGAGTTCCCGCTCACCGGTTCCGGCAAGATCCAGAAGTACAAGCTGCGCGAAATGTGGGAAGCCGGCGACGTCGCCGAACTGTGAGATCACATCAGGCGACGGGCACCTCGCCCTGATCGAGTGCCGACGCCTCGGTGCCCGGCTTGGGGGAGCGGGCGACGACGAAGATCGCGCCGACCACACACGACGCCGCGGCGAACCACATGCCGAGCGAGAAGCCGTCGGTGACCGCCTGCTCGACCGAGCCGACGATCGTGGGAGCGGCCTCGCCGGATTCGGCGGCCACACCCAGTCCGATCGCCGGGGCCTCGCGGACGACGTCGGTGAGCTCCGGCGGCAGGTCGGCGTCGTCGATGCCGCGCTGGTAGCCGGAGGTGAACATCGATCCGATGAGTGCGATGCCGAGCGCCCCGCCGAGCTCGCGCGACACGTCGTTGATCGCCGATGCCACACCCTGCTTGCGGGCGGGCAACGCCTCGACGATCGCTTCGGTCGCGGGCGGAGCGCGGCTCAGCGTGCTGGGCGCCCTCACCGCGAACGACTCGGTCGACGCCGGCGAGTACCTCCG
>JBCCVW010000192.1:0-9287 GCA_039194665.1 Actinomycetota bacterium | reverse complement strand
GTGCCTCGCTGCGCTCGGCCTTCCGTGGCGCCGGCCCATGGCCGTCGCCCGGCCTGACGTGGGTGGACGCGATCACTGGCGTGCCTCGCTGCGGGAGCCGCGCTGCTTGAACCGTCGTTCACGTTCGGGGAGCAGAGGCCCGATCGGCAGACGGGGCCGAGGCCCGCCGGGAGCTTTCTCCCACTGTTCCACCAACCAGCCGCGCTTGCGGGCGATCGCCGCCAGTCGGGTCTCGGGGTTGACCGCCACGGGGAAGCCAACTGCCTCGAACAGCGGCAAATCCGACGACGAGTCGGCGTAGGCCACGCACTCGTCGAGGTCGAAGCCCTCGGCGTCGCAGTAGTCGGCGAGGATCTGCGCGCGCGCCTCACCAGTGGGCGGAACGGTGGTCATCTCACCCGAATAGGTGCCGTTCGGCTTCACCGACATCTCTGCGGCGACGATCTCGTCGAACAGTGGGCGGAGGCCCTCCACGTTGAACGACAGCGCGCCAGTGATCAGGATTGTCCGGTGGCCGAGGGCGCGATGCCGGCGGACTCGCCGCAAACCGGCCGGGAACGACTTGGTGAGAATGATGTGGGTGAGCATTTCCCGCGCGTCCCGTTCGATCTGTTCCACGGGTGCGTTCTCGTAGCGGCGGTAGAAGTAGCGCAAGAAGTCGGTGCGGTCGGTGCGATCGAGCTTGAGCAGACCGGGTGCTTCGACCAGGGTCTTCAGTGCGTACCGCACCCGGTCGCGCGTGTCGAGGCGGCGTGTTGCCAACCACGAGTAGCTGTCGACCACGTTCGAGGAGATCAGCGTGTTCTCGAGGTCGAAGGCCACCACCTGGCGCTTCGGGTCGAGCACCTGCCGACGCATTCGTGCCATCCGGTCGGTCGACGCCGACGCGCCCGGCGTGGTCTTGACGCGGGCGTGCTGAATGATCGACGGGAGGTGGATCTCAGTGATGTACGTCGTCCAGTCGATCGAGCGTGGGTCGAAGTTGAACGCGGCGCGATCGTCGTCGTCGAGCCGCTCCCAGGCGTCGATCAGATTGTCGACCTGATAGATCGCCTCGCACTCCGTGTACAGCCCGTACAGCTCGACGTACGTCTGCGCCCGTTCGACCTCGAGGCGACGTGTTTCGATTTGTGCGCTCCACTCCGCCTGGCGACCGCGCAGGGGCAGCGTCTGTAGGGCCTTCTCGGCGGTGGTCAGCACCTTGTTCGCCCGGTCGAGCTGGCCCTGCACTCGGCCCCGACCGGGGAAGCGCCACTCCGGCGCAATGATCGGCTGCCCCTTGCTGTCGTACACCGGGTGCTCGCGGAACCAGCCGCTGATCGTGTCGACGAGGAACCGGTACTTCACCGGGTTGGCTGACCCTGACGCCACCTGGGTGATCGGCGGTGCCTGATCTGGACCGAGCGCGGCCACGGCGATGATCGCCGCAACCACGAGATCGACGGGAATCACGTCGACCGTGCCCTCCGGGACGCCGGGAAACTCGCTCAGCAGCCCGCGGGCATAGGAGATGATCACCGGCTCGGCCATACGGAAGCCGCGGATCCATCCGGGCCGTGGCTCGGCCCACGCGGACTCGATGATCGATGGCCGGACGATCGACACCGGCACGTTGCCCTTCACGTCGGTGAGCGCCTGCTCGCCGAGGGCTTTGGTGAACGCGTATGCGTCGGGCCAGCCGACGGATGCCGCACGCGCCCGCCCGGCAGTGACCAACTCGTCCTTCACCCACTTCTCGCGCAGCGACTCCGTCTTGCTGGCAAGCGCCGGAGCGCCGGCCGCGCCCAGCTCTTGGCGGGCGGCTGCGCGGAACTCCTCGAGGCGTTCGGGAGAGCGGCTGGCGGCGTCGGTATCGGAACGCAGCCGACGACTGGCGGTGACCTCGCTGCGCCAATCGAGACCGATGTCGAACGGCCCCTCCGATACCAACGCCTCGGGTGCATTGCCCCTCCGGTTCCCCGCGACGTAACACGTCGACACCGCGACGAGGTGCGGGGCGATGCCCATGTCGTGACACAGCTCGGCGATCCGTACCGGGCCGAGCAGGTTGATCTCCACCGCACTGTCGAGCGGCGAGTCGAACGACACCGCTGCGGCCGAGTGGATCACCGTGTCGCATGACGCGAACACCTCACGGTCGGGGTCGCTGAGTCCGAGACCGTCGCGGGTGACATCGCCGGCGATGGTGGTGATGCGACTGGCGACGGCCTCGTCGAAGTCGTCCGGATGCTCGGACCGGAGGCGGTCGAAGGCGTCGTTACGAAGGATCTCGCGCTGGGTGCGGCGGGCGGCCTTGGTGCGTTGGCCGTCGCGAATCAACAACACCAGCTGGCAGTCGGGAATCGCCCGTAACAGCCGCTCGACCAGCGCCGTTCCCACGAACCCCGTTGCCCCGGTGATGGCGATGCGTTTCCCGCTGAGCGCGGCCACGATCGAACTCACGGTTGACCGTTCTAGCACGCTCGTCTACCAATTGGTAGAGAGCGGTTGATCGAACGGAACAGAATGGCTGGAGAACGCACCCCGACCCGCGAACGAATTCTCGCCGCGGCGCTCGACATGTTTGGTGCGCGCGGATTCGACGGCGTGTCACTCGACGACATCGCCCGCGCTGTCGGCGTACGCAAACAGACGGTGCTGTATTGGTTCCCCTCGAAGGACGACCTGGTCGATGCGGTCCTCGACACGGTCGCCGCCGAGCTGGTGGCCGTGATCGACGCCGCCGTGCGCGCCGCCCCCGACGAACCGCTCGCCCGGATCGATGCGGTCGTGCGCGCCGTGTTCCGCCCAGCGGTGCGTAGGCCGGCGCTGCTTGGCGTGGTGCGCGAGGCGAGCCGGCTGCCGTCCGACCGGGCCGATGCCGTCGTCGAGCGTTTGGCGCCGTTGATCGAACGGGCGGTCGGGTATCTCGACTCGGAGATGGCGGCGGGTCGGTTGCGTCAGGGCGACCCCGGTCTCATCGCCGCGATGGGGTACGCCACGGTGACGGGCGTGGCGACCGAACCCGCGCTCTTGCGAGCCGTCGATTGGCGGCCCGACGCGATCGGACTGCGCCGTCTACGCGACGAGCTGCGCGCCTACCTGCGCGCCGCCCTCGCACCATGATCGAGCGCTCACCGCTTGGTGTTGCGGCGGCGGCGCCCGTGGCGCTCGAGCGCCAATTCGACCAGGCGATCGATCAGCTCGGGGTAGCTCAGGCCGGCTTCGATCCACAGCTTGGGGTACATCGAGATCGGGGTGAATCCCGGCATCGTGTTGACCTCGTTGCACAAGAAACCACGGCCGCGGCCGACGCCGGGCGCTTCGTAGAAGAAGTCGACCCGCGCCAGGCCCTCGCAGCGCAGCGCAACGAACGCCTCGACGGCGAGCCGGCGTACTTCCTCGGAGGCATCGGCGTCGAGCGGGGCCGGTACGAGCAGTTCGGCACCATCGGTGACGTACTTGTCGTCGTAGCTGTAGAACTCTTCGCCCGGAACGATCTCTCCCGGCGGCGACGCCACGGGCTGGCGGTTGCCGAGCACTGCGACCTCGATCTCGCGTCCACCGATCGCTTCTTCGACGATGACCACCTCGTCGTATGTCAGGGCGTGATCGATCGCGGCGCGCAGCTCGTCGTGTGTTCTGGCTTTCGACACCCCGACGGAGCTGCCCATGTTGGCGGGCTTGACGAACGCGGGCATCCCGAGTTCGTCGGCGAGTTCGCGATCGAGCCGGTCGTTGCCGAGATGATCGAGCTCGGTGACCACGCGATGATTCGCCTGGGCGATGCCGGCGACGCGCATCATGTTCTTCGCCATCGCTTTGTCCATCGCGACCGCCGAACCGAGAACGCCCGAGCCGACGAACGGCAAGCCGGCCAACTCGAGCAGCCCCTGGACGGTGCCGTCTTCGCCCATTGGCCCGTGCAGCAGCGGGAGCACCACGGTCCGCTCGCCAGCAGTGGTGGCTTCGTCGAGTAGGGGAGTCGGCGAGGTTGTTGAACCGCTCGGGTCGAGCTGGTTGGGGAGCGCGCCGGGGCCTGCGGCGAGGGCGGCAACGGCGTCATCGGCGATCGCCCACTGGCCGTCGCGGGCGATGCCCACCGGGGTGATGCGATAGCGCTCGGGGTCGACGGCGCGCAGCACGTGCGCCGCGGTAGAGCAGGACACGTCGTGTTCGGCCGACTCACCGCCGAACAGCACCACCAGGTGGATGCGCTCGCCGGTCTCGGTCCCGTCGGGAATCGAGTCGTTGGGCACCACTGCACGGTACCGTTCGATCTCGTGAGGATCGCGGCATCGACGGCAGCCGATGCCATCAGCGGACGGCTCGTCGGCCCCGATGTCGCGTTCGACGGCGCCTCCTTCGACTCGCGGACGATCGAGCCCGGGCAGCTCTTCGTTCCGCTTGTCGCCGAACGTGATGGTCACGAGTTCATCGGAGATGCTCGCGCCAACGGGGCGGTGGCTCACCTCTCGAGTCGGCCCGACGACTTCCGACGCAATGGGACGGCGATCGAGGTCGCCGACACCGGCACGGCGCTGGTTGCGCTCGCTCAATGGGCCCGACAGCAGCTCGCCGCCGAGGTTGTCGGCATCACCGGTAGCGTCGGGAAGACGTCGACCAAGGACCTCGTTGCCGCCGCCGTGGGCGCTGGCCGGCGCACGACGGCCAACGAGCGCAGCTTCAACAACGAGCAGGGACTGCCGGTCACGATTCTCGGCGCACCGAGTGACGTCGAGGTGCTCGTGTTGGAGATGGGGATGCGCGGGTTCGGCCAGATCAGCGCGCTGTGCGAGGTCGGACGACCGACCGTTGGGGTGGTCACCGCCGTGGCCGATGCTCACACCGAACTCGTCGGCGACATCGACGGCGTGACACGTGCGAAGCGCGAGCTGGTTGAAGCGCTCCCGAGGTCGGGCACCGCAGTCCTCAACGGCGACGATCACCGAGTGCGGGCGATGGCGTCGGCGACCGGCGCCGCGGTGCTGACCTATGGGGCCGACGGCGACGTGCGGATCGTCGATCTCCGGCTCGATGAACGAGCTCGACCTCGATTTCGAGTCGACACGCCTTGGGGCGCGGCGATGGTCCGGCTTGGTGTCAGCGGCGCCCATATGGCGTCGAACGCGGCAGCGGCGATCGCCGTCGCAGGCACGCTGGGGCTCGATCTCGCTGCTGCTGTCGAGGCATTGGGGTCGGCGCGGCTGTCGGCGATGCGGATGGAAGTCGTGGGCCACCCGAGCGGTGCGACCGTGGTGAACGATGCGTACAACGCCAATCCGACGTCGATGCGCGCCGCGCTGCACGCGGTGGCGGCGATGGAGGGCCACCGCAAGATCGCAGTGCTCGGTCTGATGGCGGAACTCGACGATCCAGTCGCAGGTCATCGGGAGGTGGCCGAGGTGGCGGACGCGCTCGGCATCGAGCTGATCGCTGTCGGCACCCACCACTACGGCGTTGTGCCATCCGACGACCCGCTGGTGGTGGTCGGTGAGCTGCGGGCTGGCGATGTGGTGTTGGTCAAAGCGAGTCGGGCCGCCGGCCTCGAGCGAATCGTGCAGTCGCTGCTCGGCGCGACGTCTGCCTGATCCGCCAGCCTGCGACACGGTCCCGCAACGCTGAACACCACGGCCTAGTCGGGCGACTGGCGTTCGGTGTCGAGGTTCTCGATCGCCTTGGTAATCGTTTCGACGTGCTCTTGCGAGTTGCGCTCGGTGGTTTGTGCCACCTGCAGCCCGACGATCCGGCCGACCAGTCCGGCCAGCAGGATGATGCCGATGATCGCCTCGAGTGGGGCGAGGATGCGGATGAGGTCGGACGCAGGAGCGATGTCGCCGTAGCCCAGACTGGCCAGCGTGATGAAGCTGAAGTAGAAGAGATCGGTCTGGCCGTCGATCACTGGTTGCGGTGGCTCGAACGACTCCGGACTCCATCGGGCGATCAGCGTGTAGATCATGGCGAAGAGCACGCCGATCGCCAGGTACGCGGCGACGGCGCCGAACAGCGTGTCGCCGGTGACGCGCCGCTGACGCATCACCACCCGCAGGATCAAGAACGTCGCCGCGGCGATGAGGTACGCCCCGACGAAGCCGGCAGCGCGCTGGACCGCGTCGTTGCCGGTGATCCATCCGACGAGCGATAGGCCAAGTGCGGCCACGGCGATTGCCGCGTGTAGCCGCACTGCGTTGCGCCGCGCCGAGCCGGCGTGCAGCGCTAACCCGAGGACGGCGACGGTGATCACGATGTCGAGCATGCGAATGATGTCGCCAGGCAGGTTGCCGCTCTGCCGGCTGACGTACATCAAGATGAGCAACGCCGACACGATCAACAGCTCCCAATGGCTGACGCGCAGCATCATCGGGATCCGTGGAGGCGGTGTTACCTGGTCCGCCATCTCGGGCTCGCGGACGGACGACATCCCCTGAACGTACTGCTCAGATGAGGCGCGACGCGTTGACCGGGCGGAACGGTTCGCCTCCGTCCTCTTCGGGGAGGAACGCTGACCTCGGCATCCGACGAAGGTCGACCCACCAGGCGAGGAACACCGCGAACGCTGCCCCGAAACCGAGCACGACGCGTGGACCGACCCATTCGATCACCACACCGAAGATCAGGTTGCCGATGGGCACGGTCCCGCCGAACACCATGAACCACAACGGCATCACCTGCGCCCGTTCGGTGTTCTTCAAGTTGAGTTGCAACGTGGTCGTGATCGCGGTGGCAGTCATGAAGTAGCAGAACCCGAGCATGAAGCCCACGGGGAACGCCAGCTCGGGGCCGCGCAGCTGCGAGAAGATCGCCAGGAGTACCGCGAAACCGAGGAAGCCGCGCACGATCAGCGCTTTCCGGTCGATCTTGGAGAACCAGGTGCCGACGGCGATCGCGCCGAAGAACGCGCCAGCGCCCCACACGGCGTACAGCCAGCGGTAGGTGTTGCTGGTCGGGTCGATATCGAGGTTCAGTCGGGCGACGGACGGGAAGAGCCCGATGTACACCAGGCTGAACAGTGAGAACAGAAACATGCCGAGCAGCAACCGGGCAAGCACGGCTCGCTCGCGGGCGATACCGATGCCGGTCAGCAGAACGCGCCACCCCTTGGCCGTCTGCACGCCACGCACCTCGGGCATTTTCACGTAGAGCAACGCAGCGACGAAGAACAGGTACGTGGCCGCGTTCACGAGCAGGAGTTGGGCGATCGACAAGCCGGCAGCGGCCAGAATGGCGGCGAGCACCGGTCCCATCACGCGCGTGCCGTTGATCATTGCGGAGTTGAGGCTGATTGCGCCGGGCAGGTCTTGGCGGTGCACGAGTAGCGGCATCGTCGATTGGAACGCTGGCGCGTTGAGTGCGTTGGCGATGCCGATCCCGAGCTGTACGGCGAACACGGTCCACAGGGCGGCGTTGGTGGCCACGATGAGTGCGACCAGCAGTGTGAGCAATGCCGAGATGATCTGCATCGCCAACTGCAGCTTCTGCTTCGAGACTCGATCGGCGAGCACGCCACCTGGGATCGACAACAGCAGCAGCGGTCCGAGCTGCATGAAGATCATCGCCCCGACCAGCGCTGGCCGGCCGGTGCGGTCGTCGACGTAGGCGGGAAGCGTGAAGTTCTGCATCCACGTGCCGATGTTCGACAGCGCCAGGCCGATGAAGATGATGCGGAACGAGCGGTACGACAACGCGGCGCGCGCGGTGCCCGGCTCGTGGCCGTGCGCGGGGGCCTGTTCGGGAGCGGCGTGGGTGGTCATGTGAGCAGAGAGTGAGGGGATCGGTAACTTGACCCGCTGGTCAAGTTACCGGGTTGCGGCGCAGTGGCGCTCAGCGGAGGGCAGCGGCGAACGCCCGCACGTCCGAAACGAACAGCTCGGGGACCTCGAGCGCAGCAAAGTGTCCGCCGCGAGGCTGTTCGTTCCAGTAGCAGATGTTGGCGAAGTCGGGTTCCACCCACTCGCGCACCGGCGGCACGATCTCTTCGGGATACACCGTGAACCCGGCCGGGACCTCCACGCGTTGGCGCTCGCCCCTCCCGTAGCTCTCCCAGTACAGGCGTGCCGACGACGTGGCACTTGCGGTCACCCAGTAGATCATGATGTTGTCGAGGAGGTCGTCGCGGTCGAGTACGTCGAGGGGGTCGCCGGGATGGTCGGTCCACGACCAGAACTTCTCGAGGATCCACGCGGCCTGGCCGACCGGTGAGTCGGTCAGTCCGTATCCGAGGGTTTGCGGACGTGTCCGCTGCTGCTTGGCGTAGCCCGCGTCGAGTTTGCCATGGCGGATGCCGCGGTCGATCGCCCGCAATGCCGCAGCGGACGGCTCGCCTGCACCGGCGGGAGGGGCAGTACTGGTCAGGGTGGTGTGGATTCCTGCGCAGTGCGCCGGATCGCTGGCGCCGATGGCGTGAGTGATCGCTGCTCCCCAGTCACCCCCTTGCGCGAGATAGCGGTCGTAGCCGAGGCTGGTCATCAGCGCCGCGAACGCGTCGGCGATTCGTTCGACCGTCCAACCAGGTGCGGCCGGCTTACTCGAGAAGCCATAGCCGGGCAGCGACGGCGCGATCACGTGAAATGCGTCGTCCGGGCTGCCGCCGTGGAGCGTCGGGTTGGTCAGCGGCTCGATCACATGGTGGAACTCGACGATCGACCCGGGCCAGCCGTGGCTCAGCAGCAGCGGCGTTGCGCCGGCGTGCGGCGAGCGCTGATGAACGAAGTGCAGGTCGAGGCCGTCGACTGGCGCGACGAACTGGTCGAAGTGGTTGAGTGCCGCTTCACGCTCGCGCCAGTCGTAGTGGTGCAGCCAGTAGTCGCACACGCCCTGCAGCCATGTCAGCGGCACCCCCTGCGACCAGTCGTCGACGGTCTCGGCATCGGGCCAGCGGGTGCGGGCAAGTCGATCGTGGAGATCTGCGAGAACGTCGTCGGGTACGGCGATCGTGTACGGCGCAACGGTCATGGGGTGGCTCCTTGATCCGGCCGGTCGGCGACCATCAAGCGGCACGGTCCGTCGGGGTCGTCGAAGGTGCCGAACGAACGGAATCCGGCCTTTTCCAGCGCCTTCCACGATGCCGCGTTGGCATCGAATGGTGATGCGGCCGCTTGTTGCCAGTCGTGGGCGCCGAACACCACGTCGCCGACGAACGCGGCGATCATCGCCGCACCCAGTCCCTGTCCTCGTTGCCCGGGATCACCGACGAGGTAGTCGATGCCGGCGGCGCTGTGCCCGAGGCCGAGCGCATGCCATGGGGCGACCTCGTCTGGTTCGTCGCTCACGTCCCAGCACTGGATCCAACCGATCGGCTCGTCGTCGAG
>JBCCVW010000191.1:0-9303 GCA_039194665.1 Actinomycetota bacterium | reverse complement strand
GGGCATCGCCGAGACCACCGGCGGTCAAGCCTTCGTGGCCGAAACAGGCGACGAACTGGCCGAGGCCTACGTCCAGATCCAGGAGTCGCTCGGCGAGACGCTCGGCGACGAGATCGAGATCGTCACCGAACTCACCTGGGCGTGGGCGCTGCTGGCCTTCGCCCTGCTCGCGGCGGCCTGGGCGCTCAGCCTGTGGTGGCTCCGCGGCATGGTCTGAGTGGCCTGAACGCCAGAATGGTCTGAGTGGCCTGACGCGCTCCGTTACTGGCCTTCAGGGTTGGTGGTCGGCGGGGTGGTGGTCGGCGGCGGGGTCACCTCGCCACCCGACAGCGCCGCCAACTCCTCGGCGATCAACCGCACCACGAGTTCGTCGAGGGCGAGCTCTTCGTAGTCGGTGCGCTCGATGTCGGTCGACTCGCCGGTCGCTGCGCCGCCCGCCCCGTAGCTGAGGAACACAAACGGTGCACCCGTGGCTTGGGCGATCTGGCGGAACACGGCCTCTGCCTGATCGTCGCTCTCCGACGACGCGATCGGGAAGAGCTTCACGCCACGCTCGATCGCCGCACGCACCGACTCCGGGTAGCCCGCCGTGACCTGCCGAGTCACCTGCGGTGGCGCGTCAGCCACGAGGAACACCAACTGGATCGCGTCGTCGGCACTGCGCCATGTCGGCGCGGCCAGCACGTCGGCGAGGCCCTCATCGAGCGCCTCCGGGTAGTCGCCGCCCCCATCAGCGACTACCCGGGACAGCGCGGCCTGAAACTCGGCAACGTCGCTGGTGAAGTCGTACGTCGACGTGACGAACGCGTCACCCTCGTCCCGGTACAGCGTCATCGCGAAGCGCACATCCGGAGCCGGGTCGAGCGCAGCCACTCGTTCGGCCACCGTGTCGATCGTCTGCTTCAGCCGGTCGATCTCGTCGCTCATCGAACCAGTGGCGTCGAGCAGGAAGGCCACATCGAGCGGTACCGGTGACAACACCTCCTGCGGCTCGTCGATCGTGATCGCCACGTCGGCGCCACGGGCGAACTCGGCCGTCACTCCTCGGGCCGATGCCGTGAACGCTGCTCCGGCGACTGCGAGATCTGGGTACGCCGCTGGCAGGAATCGCGCAGTGCCATCAGCGGTGGTTCGCACGGTCACGGAGACGCCGTCGGCCGAGATCGTCACGGGGACTCCGGCCGCCGGCGCACCCGTCGCGTCGGCGACGGTGACGATCGAGCGATCCGTCGGGTCAAGGTCGCGCACGGCGATACCGAGGTCACGCACCCGCGCCAAGTACTCGAGAAACCCCTGGTAGTCGACATTGTCGTCGACACTGCCGGCGCGCAACGGTGTGGTGTCGGGAAGCGCTGGTTCGGGGCGGCCGATCGCGTCGTCGCCGCTCAGGTCGGCCTCGCCGCTGAAGTCTTCCACCATCGGTCCAGCCGTCGCCGCGATGTCGTCTGTGGCCGCCATGTCGTCGGTGGCGGCCGATTCGAGGGCCACCCCGCCGCGGCCCTCACTGCCCATCCACTCTGGCTCACCGTTGATCCAACCGCCCGTCGCCGCGGCTGTGGTCGGCGTCGTTTCGCCCACCGTGCTGGGCGTCGATCCCTCCGAGCTGTTGTCGTCGTCGGCGCCACACGCCGCCGCGGCGAGCGCCAAGACCGCAGCGATTCCGGCGATCCGCCGTACCCCCATGTTGTGTCCCATGGAGGATTGGACGCTGTGGACCGGACCGCGGTTCCGTCCGACCCGCGCGGGCGATCAGAACTCGTCAGCGAACGGTCAGAGCAGTGCCTTGAGCTGATCGATCGTGGCCACGGGATCACCGCCGACCGGGCTGACCGACAGGTGTGTCACCCCAGCTTCTTTGTACGCGGCGATGCGCTCTTTGACATAACTCGCTGGACCGACGAGGTTCGAGCTGGCGAGCATCGACGCCGGCACGACCGCTGCCGCTTCTTCCTTCTTGCCATCGAGGTACAGGTCTTGAATCTCGATCGCCTCGTCGACGTAGCCGTACCGCTGAAAGATCGTGTTGTAGAAGTTCTTGTCGCGTGCGCCCATGCCGCCGACGTACAGCGCCACCGATGGCCGACCCATGTCGAGGATCTGCTGTTGCTTGTCGCCGACGAGGTCGTCGCCGATGGCCACCATCCCGCCTGCGCTGATTTCCAGCTGACCGAGCTCGGGGTCACGGTCGGCCTGTCCGGCCTTCAAGTCGTCGCCCCACACCTTCTGGAACTTCTCCGGCTCGAAGAACACCGGGAGCCAACCGTCGGCGTAGCGGGCGGTGGCCTTCACCGACAGACCCATCAGGCTGGCCCAATAGATCGGGATGTCGGCGCGCACGGGATGATTGATGATCTTGAGCGGCTTGCCGAGCCCGGTCCCTTCGCCGTCGGGTAGCGGGATCTTGGTGGTCGGGCCGTCGTACACCACCCGCTCGCGGCGCCAGGTCATGCGGCACACGTTGATGTAGTCGCGGATGCGCGGCATCGGCTTCTCGTAGGGCACGCCGTGGAATCCCTCGATGACCTGAGGACCTGACGCCCCGAGACCGAGGATGAACCTGCCGCCCGACACGAAGTCGAGTCCAGCCGCTGTTTGGGCCATACACGTCGCCGTGCGCGAGTACACGTTGAGGATGCCCGAGCCGATCTGGATCGTCGACGTCTTGGCCGCGAGGTACCCCATTTGCGACACGGCATCGAAGCTGTACGCCTCGGGGACCCACACCACGTCGAGGCCCGCCTTCTCGAGTGCCACCACCTGTTCCACGTCGGCATGGAAGTCGCCCGAGTAGTTGATCATCATCGACAGCTTCATGCTGCCGACGTTAGGGGCTCACTCGTCGGACAAACGCATCAGGTTCATCACACCTGGAGCGATCGCCTGGCGCAGCCGCGCGAGCACAGCCTGCTTCTCCTCGTCGTCTGGGTCGACCTCAGCGATCTTCGCCGCGAACCCGTTGAGTCGGTTTGTCGAGAGAAAGGCGCTGAGCTCAGGCTCGGCCATCCAGCGGCGCATGTTCAGCGCATTGGCAATCGTCAAACCGATCCAGTCCGTGCGATCGTTGGGAATCGGCACGATGCCGCAGATCTCGTTCTTCATGTCGTCGTCGTCGTAGTGCGCTTCGACCCAGGCGATCACCGCAGCGCTGAACGCGGGCTGATAGGCGCGCACCGTTTGCGGGGTAAGGACGTGACCGTCGAAGATCGTGACCGGTTCCTGCTTGGGGATCGCGCTCGCGCTGCAGTCGACGTGGACGTGGTCGGGCGTCGTCTCGAGCGCGCCGTCGCGCAACTCGATGCGGTCGGGGCCAATCCGACCGACCCGCCCCAGGCGGACGACGTTGCGAATCGTGCGCAACGCCGCAAGCTCGGCCGCTGACACCGTCGCCGCATGGAACATCTGCGGCTCTACGCTGGGGTCGAGCCGCACCAGCACCCCGCCCGCTTCGAGCCGGGCGAACAGATCGTCGACGGACGTCGCTGCGGCGGCGGCCTCGTATTGCGCCGCCTGCGCGCCCATCACCGTTGCGAAGTGCTCCGGCCCCAGTTGGGTGGTCTCCCTGGGGATCAACCAGCCATCGCGCGGCATGATCCAGGTGATCGCATCCGGGTCGACGCCGTGTTCGAGGAGCCATAGGCATGCATCGATGCCCGTCTTGCCGCCGCCGACGATCACCCATCCCGTTGGGGGTTGGCCAACCGTGGGCAGGTCGTTGAGCGGCATGAACCGCACACCCTCGTCGATGTCGAACGACGGCGTATGTGTGGATGGCACGGTCGTCTTGAGGTGTGTCGTATCGACGATGCGCGTCCGCGCCGTGATCTCAGTCACCGCACCGGAGACCAACGACGTGATGCGCCCGTCGGTGTACCGGCTCATCGGGAAGTACCGCACCCGCCCGGTCGGCAGGAGGTGGTCGCGCATCACATTGTCGAAGTAGTTGGCCACCTCGGCCCCGGTGGCCAACTCGCCGAGCCCGGCGTTCCAGCCGCGGTCGTCGACGCGGTCACGGCCGAGCGGAGCGGAACTGACCCCGTAGAACGACGAGGGCTGGTGCAACGTGACGAACGGGTACGCGTCATTCCAATGGCCACCCGGCTTGGCGTGTTCGTCGACGATGACGACGTCGGCATCGCACTCATCGACGAAGACGTCGGCGAACGACATCCCCACACAGCCTGCGCCAACGATCAAGTAGTCGGTTTCGATCACGCCCACGTGGCGCAACCGTACGCGCTACTCGGCGTCGAGCGCAGCGTTGAGGTTGCCCGAGCGGAATCCCTCGAGGTCGAGAGTGACGTATCGGTATCCCGCGGCGCGCACTGCAGCCACCACCTCGGTGCGGGCGGCGATCACCGCGTGGATCTCGTCGAGACCGACCTCGATACGCGCCGTGTCGTCGTAGTGACGGACCCGCACCTCCACGAGACCGAGGCGGCGCAGCGCGGCCTCGGCGCGTTCCACCTGCGAAAGCACCGACACGCTGACCTCCGTCCCGTATGGAATTCGACTCGCCAGACACGCCATGGCCGGCTTGTCCCATGTGCGCAGTCCGAGATGCCGGGATACCGCCCGAACGTCGGCCTTGGTGAACCCGGCGTCGACGAGCGGAAACACCGCGCCAGCGTCGGTCGCGGCGCGCTGACCGGGACGGTGATCGCCGAGATCATCGACGTTCACGCCAAGCGCGACGGTGGCGTGTTCGCCGGCGGCGATCGGTGCCACTACATCCATCAGCTCGGCCTTGCAATGGAAGCATCGATCGGCGTCGTTGCGCCGATACGCAGCGCGCTCCATCTCGGCGGTGTCGACCGATTGCCACCGCAGACCCCACTCGTCGGCGAGCGCCGCGCACTCCGCCGCCTCAGCACCAGCCAACGACGGCGACACCGCGGTCACCGCGAGTACCGCGTCGCGGCCAAGCGTGCGATGGGCGACCGCCGCGAGGAAGGCGGAGTCGACGCCCCCGCTGAACGCCACCACCAGCTGGCCGTGTCGACGCAGCACGCCCTGGAGCCCACCGAACTTGTGGCGGAGGACTCGGTCCGCGGCGAACGAGCCTCCAGCGAGCGAGTCGGCGACGGCGTGCACGTACCGAGTATGCCGTCAGCAACTCGCCGCGCGAGACTCCCGCCGATGGTGATGCCGGGGTGGTGGTCGCAACGCCGCTATGGGATGTTCGTCCACGCCAGCCTGGCGACCGTCCCGGCGTGGGCCCCGATCGGTGAATACGCGGAGTGGTACTGGAGCCATCTCGGCGAACAGTTGCCCGGTGTGCTGCTGCACCCGCAACCGATGGTGGAGGTGCTGGCCCATCACAGAGAACGGTGGGACCACCTCAACGGATTCGACGAGTTCTTACCGTTGCTGCACTTCGACCGCTTCGACGGTGAGGAGTGGGCCCGACTCGCAGTCGATGCCGGCATGGGCTACACGGTGATGGTCAGCAAGCACCACGACGGGTTGTGTTGGTGGGACGCACCAAACACCACGCGCACGGTGACGCGGGCGGGCCCGCGGCGCAACGTGCTCGCCGAGTACGCAGCGGCATGCGAACGCAACGACCTCGTGTTCGGCGCCTACTACTCGCTGCTCGACTGGGACGATCCGCGCTACGGCACCACCGCCTACACCGACGACGTGCTCCACGAGCACGTCGTCGACCTCGTCGAACGGTATGGGGCACGTTACGTGTGGGGCGACGGCCATTGGGATGGAGGGCCGGACCGCTGGCAGAGCGACGATCTTGTCGAGCGTCTGAGCGACATCGACGACGAGGTCGTGCTCAACGATCGCTGGTGGCATCGCGGCGGAACACAACCACCGGTGCGCACCTTCGAGTATCAGCCGCCCGACGACATCGTCGTCGAGCCATGGGAGCTGTGCCGCGGCGTCGGGGCGAGCTTCGGCCACAACCGCGCCGAGCGCGCCGAACATCATCTCAGCGCGTTCGACATCGTGGCCCTCTACACCGAGGTGGTGGCGAAGGGAGGCAACCTGCTGCTCAACGTGGGGCCGACACTCGACGGGTCGATCCCCGACCTCCAGGCCGCGCCGCTGCGCGCCGCCGGGCGGTGGATTCGCCGCTACGCCGACATCCTCGAGCCGTCGTCGCCGTGGAACACATGGGGCGACGCCGAGACGCGCCTGGTCTCGACCGACGGCGCGCTCGTGGCGATCGACATGGGTGGTCACGGCGAGTTCGCATCGATCGACCGACGCAATCATCGTGTCGACGCGGTCACGCTGCTGCCCGCCGAGACCGCAGCAGTGCGACAGGACGAGGCCGACCAGCGGGCGTTCGTGCACGACGACGACGGACTACGGATCGACGCTCCCCGGCGCGTGTCGTCGATGCATCGGCGCCTGAACGGCACCGGCGGCGTTGCGGATGTCGCCGTGTATCGAATCGACATCAGCGACGTGCCGCGTCCAGTCGAGCTCTTCGCTCCGACGTCGCCAACAACGACACCGTTGGCGCCACTGCTGGCGACCGCAATGGCCGGCGAGATCGTGCAACTCGGCGACGGCACCTACACCGGACCAGCCGCAGTGCCACCCGGGGTGGTGCTGCGCGGCCTCGGAGCCGGCCGTACCGTTGTCGACGGCGACAGCACCACCGCAGTAACACTCGACCGCAACTCGCGCCTCGAGCACATGACGGTGCGCGGTGCTGCAGCTCGGCGGGCATGGCTGCCGACAACGGCCGCATTGGTGACCGGTGACTATGCGACCGTTCTCGGTTGCGAGATCGATGGCCACATCGCAGTCGAGGCCGACGGTGTCACGGTGCGCGCGACGACCGCGGCCGGCGTGATCAGCGTCGGCCACGATCGAGTGACCTTGTCACGGTGTCGGTTCCAGGGGATGCGCTGGGATGTCGGCGTATCGATCACCGGAGGCAACGACCACGACATCGACTCGTGCGAGTTCCGCGACCACCTGTGTGCGGTGCGTCTCGACGAGACCACCGATGCCGTCGCTCGCGGGAACGACATCTGGGCGCGCTGGTGGGGGCTGCGCCTCGAGCGCACGATCGGGACACACGTGCATCGCAATCAGATTCACCGCACGATGCGGGCGATCGATGTCGATGGGGGCGATCGCGTGATCATCGACGGCAACGCCGTCTTCGATGGCGACAGCGGATGCCTCGTGCAGTCCGGCGCTGCAGAGTGCGCGGTTAGCGGGAACTACTGGGAGCGATGCCGAGTCGGGCTGCTCACGTGGGATACCGACGAGGTGCACGCCGACGACAACCAGGGTGTCGATCTGCACGACCCGGACAACGAACTCGTGACCGGCCCCTGAGACCCCTCAGACCTGCGGTGGAACCGACGACTACCGGTCGCGTTTGGCGGCGCGGGCGCGCACGGTGGGGTCGAGTTCGACCTTGCGCAGCCGCAGGGTGCTCGGAGTGACTTCGACGCACTCGTCGGCGGCGATGAACTCGAGTGCACCCTCCAGGCTGAGCTGACGGTGCGGCGTGAGCTTGACGGTCTCGTCGGCGGCCGCAGCGCGCACGTTGGTCAGCTTCTTTTCTTTGCAGATGTTCACGTCCATGTCACCGGCGCGCGAGTTCTCGCCGACGATCATGCCGCAGTACACCTCGGTGCCCGGGCCGACGAACATCTCGGCCCGGTCCTGCAAGTTGAGCATCGCGTAGGTGGTCGCCGGACCCACTCGGTCGGCCACGAGGACGCCCGTTTGCCTGCTCCGGATCTCGCCGACCCACGGTTCCCAGGCTTCGAACGTGCTGGCGATCACGCCCGTGCCACGCGTTTCGGTGAGGAACTCGGTGCGCAACCCGATCAGCCCTCGTGACGGCACGATGTAGTCCAGGCGCACCCAGCCGGAGCCGGCCATGTTCTGCATGCGACCTTTGCGGCCGGCGAGAAGTTGGGTGACTGCGCCAAGGTGCTCGTCGGGTACGTCGACGGTCACCCGCTCGACCGGTTCATGACGCGTGCCGTCGATCTCGCGCGTGAGCACCTCGGGCTTGCCCACGGTGAGCTCGAAGCCCTCGCGGCGCATCTGCTCCACCAGCACAGCCAGCTGCAGTTCACCGCGTGCCTGGACCTCCCAGGTGTCGGGGCGGTCGGTCGGGTTGACTCGCAGGCTGACGTTGCCCACGAGTTCGGCGTCGAGCCGGTTCTTCACCAGCCGGGCGGTGAGCTTCTTGCCGTCGCGCCCGGCGAGCGGCGAGGTGTTGATGCCGACGGTCATCGACAGCGCCGGCTCGTCGACGGTGATGGTCGGCAACGGCCGTGGATCGTCGGGATCGGCAAGCGTCTCGCCGATGAAGATGTCGTCGATGCCGGCGACCGCCACCAGATCGCCTGCGCGGGCGTGCTCGACAGGGACGCGCTCGAGGTGCTCGGTGAGGAACAGCTCGGCGATGCGCGCGCGGGCGGTGCTGCCGTCCCGCTTGCACCAGGTCACCGACTGACCGCGGCGCAGTTCACCCTCGATAATCCGCAGCAGGGCGAGACGACCGAGATACGGCGAAGCATCAAGGTTGGTCACCCACGCCTGGAGCGGCGCGTCCTCGTGGTAGGTCGGTGCCGGCACGGTGTCGAGCAGCATCTCGACGAACGCCTCGAGTCCTGGTTGCTGCGGCTCGGCGGCACCGCTGGCGAAGCGCTGTGCCTCGTCGAGGTCGATCGTCGACCAGCCATCGCGACCAGAGCAGTAGACGATCGGAAAGTCGACCTGGTGTTCCCCGGCGTCGAGATCGAAGAACAGCTCGTACACCTCGTCGACCACGTCTCCGACACGCGCGTCGGGACGGTCGATCTTGTTGATCGCCAGCATCACGGGAAGGTCGAGGGCGAGCGCTTTGCGCAACACGAATCGGGTCTGCGGGAGGGGTCCCTCGGCGGCGTCGACGAGCAGCACGATGCCGTCGACCATCGTCAGGGCTCGTTCCACCTCGCCGCCGAAGTCGGCGTGGCCGGGAGTGTCGACGATGTTGATGGTGACGTCCTGCTCGGAACGCTGGTCGGTCCAGCCGACCGAGGTGTTCTTGGCGAGGATGGTGATGCCCTTTTCGCGCTCGAGGTCCATCGAGTCCATCACCCGTTCGGCCACGTCCTGATTGGCACGGAACGCTCCCGAATGGTGGAGCAGCGCGTCGACGAGAGTGGTCTTGCCGTGATCGACATGGGCGACGATCGCCACGTTGCGTAGATCGTCGCGCGTCAGCGCAGGGGCAGCCACAGGTGTGCGGGGGGACACACCACCAGACGCTACCGCTGTGACAGTTGGGGTCAGACCCCTTCTGTCACATGCCTGTGACAGAAG
>JBCCVW010000190.1:0-9312 GCA_039194665.1 Actinomycetota bacterium | reverse complement strand
GCGCAGCGAGGCACGCAAGTGATCGCGTCCACCCACGTCAGGCCGGGCGACGGCCATGGGCCGGCGCCACGGAAGGCCGAGCGCAGCGAGGCACGCAAGTGATCGCGTCCACCCACGTCAGGCCGGGCGACGGCCATGGGCCGGCGCCACGGAAGGCCGAGCGCAGCGAGGCACGATTGTGAGGGCCCTGTACATCGACCGCTCGGTACCGCGGCTTGGCGCAGCGCGTATCGCTGCGGGGTGGTCGGCGGCCGCCGCGGTACGTATCGGTCCGCTCGAATACGGCGAGATCGACGACCCCGAGCTGCATGGACCGGGCTGGCACCGGGTACACACCCGGCTCACCGGGATCTGCGGCTCTGACCTGTCGATGATCGAAGGCCACGCGTCGACGTACTTCGACGACTGGGTGTCGTTTCCGTTCGTGCCCGGCCACGAGGTGGTCGGCCAGCTCGACGACGGCACGCGGGTGGTCATCGAGCCGGTGCTCGGCCACGAGGCCCGCGGATTCCGCCCACCCTTCGACGGCGCCGCACCGGGCGACGGTGACGACTACGCCCATCTGGCGACGGGCCCGCTGGAACCGGGCATCCAAACCGGATTCTGCTGCTCCACCGGCGGCGGCTGGGCGCCGTGGTTCGTCGCCCACGAGAGCCAGCTGCACCGCATCGCCGACGACATGCCCGACGAGCGAGCCGTCTTGGTCGAACCGGTCGCGGGCGGCGTCCACGCCGCGCTGCTCGCTGTGCCGACCCTGCAACAACGAGCCGACGAGAACCGGCCAGCGATCGTCGCCGTGATCGGCGCCGGCACCATGGGACTCACCACGATCGCCGGGCTCCGACGGTACGTCCCCGATGCGCACATCATCGTGGGTGCGCGCCACCCACACCAGAAGCGGCTCGCCCGGGATTTCGGCGCTGACGTCGTCGTCGAACCCGACGCACTCCCCCGCGCCGTTCGCCGCGCCGCTGGATGCCACGTGATCGGGGACTACCTGTCGTCGGGCGCCCACGTCACGATCGATGCGGTCGGCACCTCGGCAACGCTGACCGAGGCGATGCACATCACACGCCCCAGGGGTCGCGTCATCATGCTCGGCATGCCCGCCGACGTCACGGTCGACCTCACCGGGCTCTGGCATCGCGAAACGGAACTCAAGGGCGCGTACACATACGGCACGGAGCTCCTGTCGGACGGATCGACGCGGCGCACCTTCGACCTCGCTATCGAGACCGCCAACGAGCTGCGCGTGGAACAGATGCTCAGCGCAACGTACCCACTCGCCGACCACGTCGACGCCATCGCCCATGCCGCCGACGCCGGCCGGCGAGGCGCCACCAAAGTTGCATTTGAGGTAGGAGAAGGAATCTGATGCCTCGTCCTGGATTCGTACTCGACGTCGACAAGTCGACGCCGCCAACGCTGTTCTGGCACGGCGAGGGCTACCGCCTCGAGAAGCTGCCAGCCGACCGCAGCCGCATCGTGTACGCCCCCGAACCCCACGATGCGATCAAGGACATCGACGGCGCTATCCGCCACGCGCTGTTGCACCCGATCGACGCCGACCCGCTTCCGGAACAGCTGTTTCCGGGGATGAAGCTGACGATCGCGTTCGACGACGTCAGCTTGCCGCTGCCCAAGATGCGCCGCCCCGACCTGCGGCAACGGATCATCGAGCAAGTGTTGACGATGGCAGCCGATGCGGGGGTCGACGACGTCGAGCTCATTGCGGCACTTGCGCTGCACCGCCGGATGCACGACTTCGAGCTCCGTCACGCGCTCGGCGACCGCATCTACGACGCCTTCGAACCGCGCGGTCTGCTCACCCAACACGACGCCGAGGATCCCGCCAACTTGGCGTTCCTCGGCACCACGCCCGAAGGCGAAGAGATCGAGATCAACAAGCGAGCCGCCGAATCCGACCTGCTCGTCTACGTCAACATCAACCTCGTTGCGATGGACGGCGGGTGGAAGTCGACGGCGACGGGCCTCGCCTCGTATCGCTCGCTGCGCCATCACCACAACCCGCAAACGATGGAGGCGTCGCACTCGTTCATGGACCAGCATCGGTCGGAGCTCCACAAGAGCAACTGGCGGATGGGCAAGGTGATGCGCGAGCACGGGCCGAAGATCTTCCAGATCGAGACGACCCTCAACACCGATACGTTCCCGGACCCCTTCGAGTTCCTCTCGAAGCGCGAATGGGAGTGGAACGCCAAAGATCGCGGGTTGTTCCTGGCCTCGTCGAAGTCGCTCGATCGAGTACCCGACCGGATGGCCCGCAAGATCCTCCACGGCATCGAAGCGCCGCATCAGCTCACCAGCATCCAAGCTGGCGAGGTCGAGGCCGTACACAAGGTGACGACCGACAACGTCTACGACCAGCAGCTGGTCGAGGTGCAGGGCCAGACCGACATCCTCACGATGGGCATCCCGTACATCTGCCCGTACAACGTGCACTCGATCATGAATCCGATCCTCGTGATGTGCACCGGGCTCGGCTACTTCTTCAACCTCTACCGAGGGATGCCGTTGGTGCGCGAGGGCGGTGTGGTGATCATGACCCACCCGACGCCCAACCAGTTCCACCCGGTGCATCACCCGAGCTACATCGACTTCTTCGAGGAAGTGCTGGCCGACACGACCGACCCGCACGAGATGTCGAAGAAGTGGGAGCAGCAGTACGCCGAAGACGACTGGTACCGCCACTTGTACAAGACGAGCTACGCCTATCACGGCGTGCACCCGTTCTACATGTGGTACTGGGGCAGCCACGGCATGCAGCACGCGGGGCGGGTGATCATCGTCGGCGGCGACCCGACCACCGTGCGCAAGCTCGGCTTCGTCCCGGCGTCGTCACTGAACGATGCGCTGGAGATCGCCTCGGATGTGGTCGGCCGACATCCGACGATCACCCACGTGAAGACGCCGCCACTGTTGATCGCCGACGTGAAGTGAAGCGACGGTGACCTGAGATGGCCGACCGCCGCTCCCCCGCCCAGCGCAAGGCGCTGCAGCAGGCGCAACGCGCCGCCGGCGCCGCCGAGGAACTGGTGTCGCGCGCCACCGCGCCGATACGGCGCCGCGGCTTTCCGTACCGCGCCCCGACGGTTCCGTTCGGCGTGACGGTCCCCGAGGAGGCGTCCGGCCTCGGTGCGCACTACGACACGTCGTGGGCGCGCGACCCGCTCCCGACCGTGTTGCGCGGAGCGATCGTCGAAGGCCCGATGCGGCTCGCGGCGCGCGTCCTCACCGATCCCGAGACCGTCGGCGGCGACCGGCTCGCCGACCTCCAGCGTCTCGAAGATCCGCCGCCGCTGATCTTCACGGCGAACCACCACAGCCACCTGGACACCGGCCTGATGATCCGGTCGATCCCGATCCAGTGGCGCCACAAGCTGGTCGTCGCGGCCGCAGCCGACTACTTCTTCGATGCCCGCTGGAAAGCGACGCTGTCGGCACTCGCGCTCAACGCCATCCCGATCGATCGCGAGTCGACAGGACGGCGGTCCGCCGACCTCACGAGGGAGATGCTCGAGGATGGCTACAGCCTGGTGATCTACCCCGAAGGTGGCCGCTCTCCCGATGGTTGGGGCCAGGACTGGAAGGGCGGGGCCGCATACCTATCCGGGCGCACCGGCGTCCCGGTGGTCCCGGTGTTCATCGATGGCACGGGCGCCATCTTCGGCAAAGGCATGAAGCGTCCCAAGCGCGGCCGTACCCAGGTGGTGTTCGGTGCACCGATCACGCCAGCTGAGGGCGAATCGACGCGCCGATTCGCTGCCCGCATCCACGACGCGGTGGCCACCTTGGGCGACGAGGCGCTCACCGATTTCTGGACCGCGAAGCAACGTGCGGCGACCGGTGCGACCCCGACCCTGACCGGCCCCGAGTACACCGGTTGGCGGCGCGACTGGGCATTGGCCGATCGCCGCCGCCGTGGGCGTGCGGGCCGCCGTCGTGTGTCGGGTGCGCGTCGCTGGCCCGAGCTCTGAGCAGACGTGCAACCAGTAGCGTCGCCACCGTGAGAACCCCCGTGGGCCGAGGTGGCGTGCCGCTGCACCACTTCGCCGTCGAGTTCGCCGTGTCGGCAGTCAGCTTCTGGCTGGTTGCCGCCGTGCTCCCGGGCATCACGATTGACGAGCCGCTCGACGCGCTCGCCGCCGCAGCGCTGGTCGCCATACTCAACGCGGCACTCTGGCCGGTCATCGCACGCCTCGCATCGCGGGCGATTCTGTGGACTGCGGGCCTGCTGGGCCTCGTGCTCAACGGCGCCATCCTGCTGCTCGCCGAGTGGCTCATCGACGGTGTGGAGATCGAGTCGCTCCTGACCGCAGCGTTGGCCTCGCTCGCGATCACCATCGTGTCGATCGCTGTCGGCAGCGCACTGTCGATCGACGACGACGACGTGTGGCGACGACAAACCATGCGCCGCATGGTCCAACGCCTCGACCCGCCGACACCGACCGACATCCCTGGCGTGTTGTTCCTGCAGATCGACGGGCTCGGCGAAGGGGTCCTGCGTCAGGCGATCGCCGACGGCCATGCCCCGAACCTGGCGCGCTGGGTGCGTTCGGGGACGCATCGCATCGTCGGCTGGGAGTGCGACCTGTCGTCGCAGACCGGCGCCATGCAAGCGGGCATCCTCCATGGCAACAACGCGAACATGCCTGCGTTCCGCTGGTACGACAAGGAGTCAGGCAAGGTGTTGACCTCGAATCGGCCGCGCGACGCGGCGGAGATCGAACGGCGACAATCCGATGGTCACGGGCTGCTCGCCGACGGTGGCGCCTCGCGTTCGAACGTGTTCTCCGGCGACAGCACCGACTCGATCCTCACGTTTTCGACGCTGCTCGATCGCAAGCGCCAGAGCGACCACACGGCCAACTACATCTTGTCGGACCCCTACGCCGTTGGTCGCCTCATCGCCCTGTCGCTGGCCGACATCGCCCGCGAACTGCGCGACGCCCGGCGGGCCCGCCGTCGAGGCGTCGAGCCGAACATGCACCGCGGCGGCGTGTACCCGCTACTGCGCGCCGCGACCACCACCATCTTGCGCGACCTCACGCTGTACACGCTGATCAGCGACATGTACCGCGGCGTTCCCGTGGCCTACGCCGACTTCGTCGGGTACGACGAAGTGGCCCATCACTCGGGCATCGCTGCGCCGACCGCACTCGACACGCTGCAGCGTCTCGACACCCAGATCGCTCGTCTGGAGAAGGTGCTCGACGACGCACCGCGGCCGTATCACATCGTGGTCCTCAGCGATCACGGCCAAACCCAGGGGGCAACGTTCCGCCAGCGCTACGGGCACACGCTGGAAGAGTTCGTGACGACGTTGGTCGAGCCAGGTACCGAGCTCGAGGTGCCAGAGCTGGCATCGGAAGGGTGGGGCAATCTGAACGGTGCCCTCTCCGAAGCGGCCCGCGACGAAGACAGCCGCCTCGGCGCAGCGATTCGATTGGCGACGCGCCGCCGGACGGTCGACGGCGATGTCGTGCTCGGACCCAGTTACGCCACATCGCGCGCCGAAGCAGACGAGCGCATCACGACCAGCGACAGCGACGAGGCACCGGTCGACAGCGACATCGTGGTGCTGGCGTCGGGCAACCTCGGGTTGATCTCGTTCACCGACATCGAGGGCCGAGCCACGATGGAGACGATCGGTCGGCGCCACCCCGGCCTCCTACAAGGCCTCGCCGAACACCCCGGTGTCGGCTTCGTCATGGTCCGGTCCGAGTCCGTTGGCGCCATCGTTGTTGGCGGGCATGGCCTTCGCGTGCTCGACGACGACCGCGTCGAAGGCGACGATCCGTTGGCTCCATTCGGACCACACACGGCCGATCATCTGCGGCGCACCGACTCATTCGTCAACTGCCCAGACATTCTGGTGAACAGCTTCTACGACCCCCACGCTGATGAAGGCGCCGCGTTCGAGGAGCTCATCGGCTTCCACGGTGGGCTCGGCGGCGCGCAGGGTGAGCCGTTCGTGCTGTATCCCTCCACGTTCACCCCACCGACGGAAGAACTCGTCGGCGCCGCGTCGATTCATCATCTGTTCAAGCGGTGGTTGGCCGACGTTCCCGCGGGCCCGTCCCCGTTCTCGACAGCGGAGTCGAGCCAACCCTCGGGTGCGTCGAGCATGGCCGCGATCACGAGCAACGGCACATCATGACGGCGTCGGAGGCGACAGCGGTGACGTGGGTCGGCCACGCCAGCGCGCTCATCGAACTCGACGGGGTGCGGTTCCTGACCGATCCGCTCCTCACCAAGCGAGTCGCCCACTTGCGACGCCGCGTCGGCACGCCGCCGGCCGACACGGCCGAGGTCGACGCCGTCCTGATCTCCCACCTCCATCTCGACCATCTGCATCTGCCGTCGCTGAAGCTGATTGCCCGATCGACCACAGTGATTGCCCCGCGGGGCGCGGGGCAGCTCTTGCGGCGCGCCGGATTCGTCGATGTGGTCGAGCTGGTCGTCGGCGGACACACCAGTGTTGGTGGCGTCGTGGTCACCGCCGTGCCGGCTGAGCATCACGAGGGTCGCGGGCCGCACTCGCGGGCGCGTGCCGAGCCGCTCGGCTTCGTCCTCAGTGGCGAGCACACACGGGTCTACTTCCCCGGGGATACGGATCTCACCGAGGCGATGCGCGATCTCGGACCGATCGATGTTGCGCTGCTGCCGATCTGGGGCTGGGGGCCAAGTCTCGGGCCCGGCCATCTCGACCCCAGCGGAGCCGCCGCAGCCACCGCGCGGATCGAGCCACGGCTCGTCGTGCCCATCCACTGGGGCACCTACGCGCCGGAGAACGCCCGGCGGCTCCCCGGCGGGTGGTTCGACCGTCCGCTGTCGACGTTCGAGCTGGCCCTCGACGAACACGACCGCCGCGACCGCCTCCATGCACTGGCGCCCGGCGAGACCGTGACAGTGTTGCCGTCATGACGGCTGCCACTCCGCCGATTCGCCGGACGTTCGCTGTGCTCGTGGCTGGCGCTGCGCTCGCCGCATGTGCGACCTCGCAGGAGTCCGACCCGGGCACCACGCTCACCTCGACGACCTCAACGTCGAGCACGTCGACGACCTCCACCACCATCGCCGCCACAACGACCGAAGCACCCGCCACCACCGCTGCCGAGACGACGACCACGGCGGCGCCGACCACCGAGGCACCCGCAAGCACGCTGCCGCCCGGCCCAACGGGAGATGTTTTCGCGTTGTACCTCGGCGACAGCAGCGGTGCGCTGACGCCACTCGGTACGTGGGACGGTGGCGATTGGGCCGCGGCATCCGACGACGAAGCACTGCCCGACGCTGGCCGTGAGTTCACGATCAGTCGACTCAGCGGCGCAGTCGACGGGACCGTCGACGGTTCCGTCGAAGTGTGTTTCGACGGCCGCATCGGCCCAACCGTTTCTCCCGACGCCGGGCCCGCGGTGCCTCCCGAAGCGGGGTACAACGGGGTGGCACTGCCGCCTCCCGGTTGGTCGCTGCAGCCGCGACGAGTTGCCGACCTCGACGACGACATCCCCGGCTACCAGGAACTGGGGGAAGCGGCCTTCGACAGCGCCGACGTCGATGCCGCCGCCGGGGCGATCGAGCAGCTCGTGGTCGCCGACCTCGATGGCGACGGCAACACCGAAGCGTTGGTGGTCTTCGAGCGCGTACAAGAGGCCGAGTCAGGAACACCGGAGGCGACCCTGGGTTCACCCGGCGACTTCTCGGGTGTGCTGCTCGTCGACACTGCGTCGAGAGCTTCCACCACAGTGCTTTCGTCGGTGGTCCTGGCCGACGACGACGAGATCTCGATCGAGTTCCTCGAGCAGTACCGCATCCTCGATGTCGCCGACTACAACGGCGACGGACGGATGGAGATCGCTGTCAGCGCCTGGTACTACGAAGGTGCTGGAGTCGCAGTATTCGCCTTCGACGACGGCGAACTCAACGAAGTGCTCGCCACCGGCTGCGGCGCCTGACGCAAGCACTCCGCTGAACGAGTCGTCCGCTCGACGAACACAGCGGATCGCAGGGAGCTCGGTCTCAACCGACCGCGAATATCGGGCGGATCGCTATGCACGCACCGCCGGATACCGCGTGGGCGTATCTGCCTTCGCTGCCGCGCGTTTCCGGATACCTCGAGGCAAACAGCCCGATCACGTCCGTTTGATCCGACTACCCCGTATTCCGCAGGGCGACGCACCGTTTGGGTCTTGATGTGGGTCCGTTCAGGTTCCGTTAGTGGACCGCAGTATATAACTGGTCTTAGCGTCTACAAAGACGATCGGTCTCGCATTGGCCGAGCGTCCGAGGCGCCGCTGCACAAACAGACAACCAAACACACAACGAACAGGAGAACATCATGAAAAAGACGCTCGCAGCACTTGCCGCCGCCGCCTTGGCCTCGCTGGGCGCATTGAGCGCGGCCCCCACCGCAAGCGCAGCCGGAGGCCAAGACGAACAGGCCGTTGCGCACGACGTAAAAGTCGCGGACTCGTACCACGTCGACGGGGGCAGCGCCATGATCAAGGGCCCCAACGAGGGCTTGCCGACGTACTACGAAATCTCCGGCGGCGAACTGCGAGCCGACGGTACCGGCGTCATCAACCTGTCTCGATGGGGAGTCAAAACCGAGGCGATTCACGTCACAACGTGGCAGATGGGCAAGTACACCGGATACATGACCTTCATGCACAACGGCGCCCCCTACCACGGCCAGCTGCTACCGATGTGGAACGAAGATTGGTTCGAAGGTGAGTTCACCGGCCTCGACGGAACTGAGATCGACTTCGAGCCCATCGTCCTCTTGCCCGCATAGCTCGAGCCGCGCCGACTGCCTCCGCTCGGGAACGCGCGATCGCAAGCCAGCCGTCAAACCACGCATCGCGCACCTACGGCGAGCGGTACCGCTCAGAAATGTGCGACCCGCGAGCGGATCCCCCATCACCGCCGCCACCGGCACTGCGGGATCCCGTCACGACCCCGTGGGCTGGTGGCTTCGGAGGTAGTCGATGAGGAGGCTTGAGAGTGCTTCCGGTTGGTCGAGTTGGATCCAGTGCCCTGCCTGTTCGATCCGTTCGTAGCGCCAGGTGTTGTCCACGTAGTCGGCGGTATGGGTCACGAACTCCTCGACGAGGTGGGGGTCGTCGCTGCCCCAGATCCCCAAGGTCGGTTGTGTGAAGTGTGGGAGCGGTCGGCCGGGAGCGAGCATCGTCTCAGGCCGGGAGTTCGCTCGGTACCAATTCAGCGCTGCGGTGAGAGCGCCGGGCTCAGAGAGCCGCTCGATGACCTCGTCGGGCTGCGGATGCCGGC
>JBCCVW010000189.1:0-9483 GCA_039194665.1 Actinomycetota bacterium | reverse complement strand
GTCCGAGATCGAGGGGCGAGCTGTGCTCGCTGCGCACGCGCGGCGCGACGAGCGCGACGGCTGGATCGTCGAAGTGTGGGAGCAACCGCTCGATCCATCCGTGTGGCGCGCTGACGTCGCGGTCGACGAAGGCGATGAACGGTGTGGTGACCAGTCCTCGGCCGGCGTTCCGCGCCGCCGCGGGGCCGCGGTTTGTCGAGAGCCGCAGCTGTGCGCCAGCGATCGGGACCGGCGAGCCGTCGTCGACCGTGATGCGCTGATCGTCGCGTGCCGTCCCGTTCAGTTGCGGTGTGACCACGGTGACGTCGCCCGGACGCGGGCCGACGTCGTGGTCGGCGACCGGGTGAATCGCCCCGCAATCGAGCAGCCGATCGATCACCCGCCGTTCTGCGTCTGTCGGCGCGAGGCGGTGTCCAGCCTCGAGCTGTTCGAGCAGGGGGCGGGCCGCCGTGGTGAACGTGAAGACACCGAGTGGCGAGCCGCCGAGCACCGTGATCCCCTCGGCTTGGTCGGCCGCCGGCCGTGGGTGCCCGCCGAGGCGCTCCCAGGTCGGGTCGACGACATAGGTGCGCAACGAGCCGCCCGCCGAGGTCGTCATCGGGAGTTGGGGGTCACCGTCACGTGGCGCCGTCACTCGGGGTTCAGGGTGACCGGTCGCCACCGCTCGACGTGCAACAACAAGTCGTCGACGAACGCCGCGATGAACTCGTCGCCTTCGCCGCCGCTCGCCCCGGTTGGATCACCGAGCACGCCACTCGGGCTCACCGCGGCGACGCCTCGTTCTCGCAGTTCGTCGATGGTCGTTGCGGCACCAGCTGCGGCGTGCTCGAGGCGGACCAAGCCGGGATCGATGGCCAGCATGAGCGAGGTCTCGATCCGTCCGGCGTGGAGATCCGGCGGGCCGCCGTCTGCTCGCTGCGGCCAGCGCGGCGACCACACGGTGGCCCGCCGACCCTCGTCGGTGACGAGGTCGATCGCGTTGTGCAGCGCTTCGTGGTTGCCGCCGTGGGCATTGACGAACACCACGCCGGCCGCCCAATCGGCGCTCCGGCAGAGTTCCACTGCCACGGTGGTCAGCGCGGGGGTGCCGATCGACAACGTGCCCGCGAAGCCGGCATGTTCACCGGAGGCACCGATGGCGATCGTCGGGCCGAGGGCAAGTCCATCGGTGCGCGATAGGGCGCGGGCGGCCAACTCCTGGGCGATCAGTGTGTCGGTGTTGAGCGGCAGGTGCGGGCCGTGTTGCTCGATCGATCCAGTGGGGATCAGCACGACGGGGCGCAGCGTCCCGTCGGCGGTGTGCCCGCGGGCGTGTTCGACGTCGGTCCACGTCGCTTCGCCGAGCCGCATGGTCAGCTACTCGGGGCTGGCGTCGATGGTTCGGTGGGTTCGGTGCTTGCCTTACGGCGGTCGCGGACCCAGCGAATCACCTCGACCAGTCCGGTGATCGCCAACGCGGTGCCGAAGGCCAGCCAAAAGGCGAGGGCATGGTCGTCTTCGAAGGCTTGCCCGAACAGGAAGCCGAGCCCCGCTGCGTAGGTGGCCCAGATCGTGCCGGCGATGGCCACCCAGCCGGCGAACCACGCTCGGGGCTGGTGGGTGATGCCTGACGAGATGGTGAGAATGGTGCGGCCGCCAGGGATGAAGCGGGCAGTGATCAGGAGCATGCCGCCGCGTTTCTTGATCTGCCGCCCGGCGGCATCGAGGCGGTCGAGTCGCGCCGGCTTGCGTCCCGCCCACCGGCGGACCGGACCCTCGAAGCGCCGACCGATGAGGTAGGCCAGGTTGTCGCCGAGGAATGCGCCGAGTGCGCCGGCGAAGATCACCAGGATCAGCGTCTGGTTACCGGTGCCGGCGGCGACGCCGCCGATGATCACCGTCGTTTCACCGGGCACGACGGGGAACACCGAATCGAGGAAGGCGACGGTGAAGATGACCAACAAGAACCACCAGTTCGCCGAGACGCTCTCGATCCAGTCGGTGACGTCGCTGATGATGCTGGCGACCATGCGTCTCTGACGCTACCCGTCAGGCGAGCGTCGCACCGCCGCAACGCGCCTGAAAGGATCACTGCTGTGGATGCGATGTCGATCACCACTGAGCGTCTCGTGCTTCGTTCGTGGCGGGATTCGGATGCCGACGACTTCGCACGGATGAACGCCGACGCCGAGGTGATGGCCGACCTCGGTGGGCCGCTGTCGCGTGCGGCGAGCGACGGCAGACTGCGGGCCTACGCGGGAACGTTCGATGCCCACGGCATCACTCGGTGGGTGGTGACCGACCAAGCCGGTCGCTTCCTCGGCTACTGCGGGACCATTCCGCAGCCGGTCGAGCACGCACTCGGGCGGCACCACGACGTCGGCTGGCGGTTGATCCGGTCAGCGTGGGGCCGCGGCTACGCCACCGAGGCCGCCACCGCCGCGCTCACCGACGTGTTCACCCGTGCCGGCGTGACCGAGGTGTTCGCCTGCACGGCGCCCGACAACACGAGGTCGCAAGCCGTCATGGAACGGCTCGGTCTGGAACGCCGTCCGGAACTCGACTTCACCCGGCATTTCGAGGCGGTCGGACAGTGGACCGGCCTGGTGTGGGTGGCGACAACGAAGACGTCTGTCGTTGGACATGCCCGACGAGGGCACGTCGCAACTCGCTCGGCGACGCCGCGCGATGCCGACGTCGTCGAGGACTATCACGCGCGCTGCTTCGAGCGGACGTACGCCACCCAGCTCGCCGCAGGTGAGTTGCGCCCACCAGATCGCGCGGGCATGCGGGCGCAGTTTCGCAGCTGGTTCGAGACTGATTCAGATGTCGAGACCCAGATCGTCGAACGCGATGGCACTCCGATCGCCCATTGCTCGGTCAGTGGCAATCGGCTCGTTCATCTGTTCGTCGACCCAGCGCACCAACGCTCGGGCATCGGCGGTCAGCTGCTGGCGATGGCTGAGGCGACGATGGCCCAGGGTGGCCACGACGAGTACGAGTTGCACGTGCGCGTCGAGAACGCAGCGGCGATTGCGTTCTATCTGCGGGCCGGATGGGCGATGACTGACCAGGTCATTCGTGCCGCCGAGCACGGCATCGTCTACGACGAGCATGTGCTGGTGAAGCGGCTGCGCTGAGGTGCCGGCGTGCCGCGTCCACCATCTCAACTGGTGGACCAGGGAGCTCGGACCCACCGACCTCAACAACCTGCTGCGCTCAGATCCATCGCGAGCCCGACTTGCCGGAGACCTGCCCCCACGCCACCGGCTCGACGCCGAGTGCCAACACCGCTGACAATTCCTGCCGGTCGGTGAGCGAACCGTCAGCCGCGCCGCACCGACAGAGGTGTTCGGCCGGTCCAGCGTTTGAACGCTCGTTGAAACGCGCTCTGGTCCGAGAAGCCGGTCATGAATGCGATGTCGACGAGCGTGTGGTCGGTGGTGGTGAGCATCGCTGTCGCGAGTGTCCGACGAACGTCGACCACGAGGTCCTGGTAGCGGAGGTCGTCGTCCGCCAGTCGCCGGTGGAGGGTTCGCTCGCTCATGCCGAGCCGGTTGGCGACGACCCGCATCGGCGGGACACCGTCAGCCAGCCCATTGCCGATCACGTGTCGAACTCGAGCCTCGAGCCCGCGCTCGGCGACCGCAACGCGCAGCTCCTCCTCGAGATGCCCCACCACGTACTGCGAGATCGCGTCGTCGCCGAGTCGAGTCGGCGTGTCGAGCGCCGTGTCGTCGAGGCGGAACGCGTCAACGTCCTGCCCGTAGCGAACCGGGCAGCCGAAGAACTCGCGGGCTGCCTCAATCGACTCGGGCGGGCGATGGGCGAACGACACGTCGGTGGGCACAAGGTCGACATCGGGCCCGGCTGCTTGGCGGCAGACCGCCACCAGCGCCGCAATAGCACCCTCGTTGGCGACGGCAACGCCGAGTCGATGGGCAGGTCGGCCCGCAACCACGAACGTGGCCCCGCCTTCTGCATCGAGTCGAAGGTCGTAGCGCACCGCGTCGCCGAGAAGCGCAACGTAGCGTTCTGCCCGTTCCAGCGCTACGTGGATTGTCGTGGCTGTCTTGAACGCCAGCCCGACGACGCCGAAGTCGTCGATGTCGAGCGAGGTTGCGTAGCGGAACGGGAGATCATCGTCGCCGTCGACCACGATCGTCTCGACCACGTCATAGAACGAGTCGGCATCGATCAGGGTCGGCGGGTCCGGCTCGGGCCCGAGGCCGACCCGTGCGAACAGCGACGCCATGTCGAGGCGCCCCGAGGCCGCGATCATCGCCCGAGCGGGGACCGACGACATCACGGCCACGGCGACGACGGTAGCCGGGGTCCGATCCGATCGAGGTGAAGGTCATTCCTCTGCGTGGGCCGAGTGTGGCGGGAGGTGTCAATCGATCGGCGGGAGGGGCCAAGAACCAGGCCGGCCGCTCTTCGTACGTTCGAACGTGTCCACCCGCCACCAACAAAGGAACAACTGACATGACCACAAACGGCAACACACCAACCCGTACCGATGCCAGGAAGGTGTTGGTGGTCGGCGCCACCGGCGGATCCGGCCGAGCCATCGTGGCCGCCCTCGCCGCAGGCGGCCACCACGTCACCGCATTCTCCCGCCACGCAGATCGACTCGCCACGCACATCGACGGCATCGCGACGGTCAACGGCAACGCCATGGACCGTGACGATGTCGACCACGCAGTCGCCGGCCACGACGCCATCGTCGTGGCACTCGGCATCACCGAAAACCCGATCCGCGTCCAACTATTCGGCCCCAAGACGACGCCACCCGACATCCGATCAGCCGGCACCCGCAACGTGATCGACGCAATGCACGCTCATGGCGTCGGTCGGCTCGTTGTCCAGTCGTCGTACGGGATCGGCCCGACCCGCCAGCACCTCGGGCTCGGCGACCGGCTGTTCTTCGCCACACTCGTGAAGAAGCAGATGGCCGACACCGAGAAGCAGGAGCAGCTCGTGCGGGCAAGCGGACTCGACTGGACGCTCATCCAACCGGTCCACCTCAGCGATGAACTCGATGGCCCAGACGCGTTCTGGTCGACCACCGGCGAAACACGCGAGATGAAGATTCCCCGCACCGTCGTCGGCCGCACCGTCAGCCACGTCGTGGCCGACCAGAACCTGACCTACGAGACCCTGTCAGTCTCGGGCTGAGGTGACGAGCGATGGACCTCAAGCAACTACTCCTCATCGGCGGTGTCGTGTCGACCGGGCTGATGGCCGGCCTGTTCTACGGCTGGTCGGTGTCGGTGATCCCCGGCACACGCCGGCTCGGCAGTCCCGACTACGTGCACCTCATGCAGCTCGTCAACCGCGAGATCCTCACCCCGCGGTTCCTGGTGCCCTTCGTCGGCATCCCACTCATCCTCGGCGCGTCGGCGATCATGCAGTTCCGCGCTGGCGACCATCGACGCGGGCTGATCATCAGCGCCAGCGCCATGACCTACCTCGTCGGCGTATTCGGGGTAACAGCCGCGCGCAACGTCCCGCTGAACGACGCCCTCGACGCCTTCGAACTGAGCAGCGCCACCGGCGGCCAGATCGACGAGCGTCGGGCCAGCTACGAGACGCCGTGGAACCGCTGGAACACGGTTCGCACCGTCGCCAACCTCGCGGCCTTCACCCTCGCCGCCACCGCCACCATCGTCACCGAGCGCACCGACTGATCGACACGCGCCCGGATAACCACCTTGGATCCGTGGTTGCTACGGCGCCACCAGGCGATTCGCCGACGCCGGACTCGCCAGCGCCGTTTGCCGTTCCTCTGCAACTCACGCCCGGTAACCGAGGGCGAGCGATCGGTTGGACAGCGTCGACGATCGCCGCTCGGGCGCTGGCACAGCGAGACGCACAGTCGCCTGACTCGAAGGCACAACGCCGCTACGGTCGCGCAGATGGGCAATGAAACGGACGCCGAGGGACGGAAGGAGCGGTCGAGGAGGGCGGTTGGACTGTGGGGAAGCGACACCGCGGACCGACCGGAGGACATCTTTGTCGGGACCTACGTCAACCATCAGGAGCCCGATGTGTCGGGCGGCGCCACCACACGCAGCCTGGACGGCTACAGGGAGCTGCTCGACGGCTATCGACGGGGCTTCTCGGACTCGGAGGTGGCGATCCTCCTCCAGATCGCCGAGGACAACCTCGTCGCCACCCGCTGGGAGTTCACGGCGACGAACACCGGCGAGTACCTCGGGCATCCCCCGTCAGGGCGTCGCGCGACGTGGACGGGGATTCAGATCGACCGCCACGACGGCGACCGGATCGCCGAGAGCTGGGTCGACTGGGACAAGTTCCGGTTCTTCGTCGGGATCGGCCGGATCGACCCGATCTAGAGATCCCACGCGTCGATGTCGTCAAGCTGCGGCCATGAGTCGGTGTGCCCAGGCGGTGTATTCGTCGTGGGGGGTTGTGGCGTCGGAGGCAGCCGTGGAGGATCGCGTAATAACGACGTCAGACCTGAACGCGCAAGGGCCGCCCACAGCAACTCGGCCTTCTCGGCGCCGACAGATTTTCCGCTGCCGACGTCGCTTCTGGTTGACATCAGCGCGTGAACGCCCAGGAAATCATCCGGGGGATCTCGTCGTACCAGAACTCGCCGCCGTGCTCACCGTCGCGCTGTTCGAGGACGACGTCCGCACCGGCATCGCTGAGTGCGTTCGCCCACCTGCTCGCGTTGTCGAAGAACCATTGTTCCTGCGTCCCGCCAACCAGATAGGTGCGGGGAACCTCACGCGGCAGCTCACGACCAGCCGGTGTGAATCCACCACCGGGCGAGGCACACAGAACGATGCCGAACTTCGCAGGGTGGCGCAACCCCATGGCCAGCGCGAACTCACCACCCATCGAGGCGCCCCAGACGGCAGTGCACTCCGCTGGCAGCTGAACACCAAACCGAGACGTCGCCCACCCGAACACCTCCTCGACGAAGAACTGTTCGAACGCCTCGAAGCGCTCACCTCCGAACGACTCGACGTACTCGTGGAGGCGCCCATCGTCGTCGGTGAGACCGTGAACTCCGACCACCACCGTCGACGGATCCTCCGGCGAAGCCTCAAGCGTGCGAGCAAGCCGTTCGGTGTGCCATCCGCCATCGGCGGCGTAGATGACCGATTCGGGTGATCCAGGGGGAACGTACGCGGTCACGCTGCGGCCGCCGTCGAAGTCGAACGTCTCCTCGACAAGCGAACCACTCAGCGGAGCCACGGGGCATTCTCGCGCTGAGGCGGTCGATTCGGAACCGCGATCAATCGTTGACCCGGCCAAACCACCCGTATCGGCACCGTTGCGCTCACCAAGTGCGCGGACTCGCTCCGCCAGGTCGTCGCCGACGTGTGGCAGGCTCGAGCAGTGGTTCGGCTCGTGGTCACCGACCTTGATGGGACGTTCTGGGACTCGGATCTACAGGTTCCGCCGTCGCATCTTGATGCGGCGTCGGCCTTGCGTGATCGCAATGTAGAGGTGGCTGTTGCGACTTCTCGTCGGCATCGAGTGGTGGCCAAGTACTTGGGGCAGGCGGGGCTGCTTGCGCCTGCGGTGGTGCTCGACGGCGCGCTGGGCATCGATCTACGTGACGGCACTCGCTTCCACGACGCTTCGTTTTCTGTGACGTCGGCGGTCGACGTGCTGCGATCGTTCCGAGCTCATGGCTTGGAGCCCTGCATCTACGTCGATGAGCAGGAGTACGACGTCGTCCTGCCGGCGGTGCCGTCGACCTGCGCGGCGCACGTGGACTATCTGGGATCGCTTGCACGTGTTGGCGAACTCGACGGCACCGTGACCTCGACACGTGTGTACGGCTTTTCGGTCATTGGCCTGCCGCATCGCGACTTGGTGGACGTCGCTACGGCGTTGTCAGCGGTCGGCGCCGAGGCGCACATGTTCCGAGAGCAGAGTTTCGGAGGGTGGGGAGTGGTGGTCGCTCCGCCGTTGGTGACGAAGTGGGCGGGTGTGAGCGCGTACTGCCGTAGCCGAGGCGTCGCGGCAGCTGATGTGCTCGCGGTCGGCGACGGTGACAATGACGTCGACATGCTCCAACGGGCGGGCATCGGCGTTGCGGTCCGCGGCGGGACCGAACGGGCTGTTGCAGCTGCCGACCATCTGATTGAACCGCCCGAAGACAACGGCTGGAGTGCGATCCTGGAACTCATTGACGAACAGCCGGCACCCTCTCATGCGCTCATCCGGCCTCGACCGGTTGGTGAGGACGAACCTTCGAACAGCTAGCGATGCGAGGATCCAGTCGACTCCAAGGTCCGAGTCTGTGAGCACAGCGTGCGCAGGATCCCGCAGGGCCACGCACCGCCAAATCATGCAGTCCTTGTGTCCCACAGCCCGCTCGATACCGGCATACCGTGCCTGATGAGTCCGTTGAACTCGATCGCCTCAGCGCCCAGATCGACGCTGAGCAGTCCACCGATGTCCGGCGCAGTTCTACATCGAGCCGCTCAATAGCCACGCGCGCCGACTGCCCGCTGGTACCCCGCCCTACCTCGGCACATACGGAGCACCCACAACAGGTTGAACACCGTGATCCCGCTGTGCGGACACCATCACACCAAGTCCATGAAGGCGGCTGGCGACTCACCATGGCTCCCGACCGTGTCGCCACCTGGAGTAGACCCGACGGCACCGAGTTCTGGACCGCATCAACCATCGACCGCCACCACCCAGCGGCCTAACGGCTCGCCGTCATGACCATTCCCGCGGGTCAGTATGTGCGCCACCATACGCAGCTATTGGCGGGCACGACCGCGTGGTCGACCGGGTCGGTGGTCGACGAAAGCGCAACGGTCGCCCCAGCGTCCACGAACCGGTACACGTCGGTCGCTGCATCGGACACGTTGAGCACCACCGTCCACGGGCCACGTTTGAATCCGATCGCGCCTACCCCGATGTCGAGCATGTCGATGTGGTGCGCCTCGGTGCGCAGGTCGCGGCGGGCGGCGGCCATCGCCCGGTACAGGCGCAGCATCGAGTTCGGGTCGGCCGCCTCGGCGTCGACGGAGCGTTCGCCCCAGCCTGCGGGTTGCGGCAACCAGGGCGATGCGGCGCTGCCGGGCGGGGAGAAGCCGAAGTTGTCACCGGGATGGCTACGCCAGGGCAAGGGGACGCGACATCCGTCGCGGCCGAGCGTGGCCCCGCCGGTCCGTTCGACGACGGGGTCTTGACGCGCCTCGAGCGGTAGGTCGAGCACCTCAGGAAGTCCGAGCTCTTCTCCCTGGTACAGGTACAAGCTGCCGGGTAACGCCGCGATGAACACGATCGCCGCCCGCGCTCGCCGAGTGCCGAGCGCGTCGTCTCCTGGTGCTGGCGACAGCATCAGGTTGAGGTCGGTCCAGGTGTCTGGATCGGTCGCCTCGGCGCGCCCGAGTCGGGTGACGATGCGCTGCGTGTCGTGGTTGTTCAACGTCCAGGCGGGTGGAGCAGCCGACAGCGAGAACGCCAGCATCGGATCGTCGACGGCGCGGCGTATCGATG
>JBCCVW010000188.1:0-9539 GCA_039194665.1 Actinomycetota bacterium | reverse complement strand
GCACGAACAGCTGGTACAGAAATGCCGCCTCGTTCGACGTCCGACCCGAGGTGTAGAAGATCGCATCGTTGGGATCTGCAAGCTGCTGCAGCTCGCCAGCGATCAGCGTGAACGCGTCGTTCCACGAGATCGGCCGATAGTGGTCGTCGCCGACCTCAAGCAGCATCGGCTCGGCCAGACGGCCCTGCCGGTCGTGCCAGTGATCGCTCTGCGTCGCGAGATCGGCCACGCTGTGCGCCGCGAAGAACTCCGCTCCGATGGTCTGGTGCATCGCCTCGGAGGCGGCGGCCTTGGCCCCGTTCTCGCAGAATTCGGCGAACGATCGGTGCCCATCGGGGTCCGGCCACGCACAGGACGGGCAGTCGAAGCCGTCGGGTTGATTCAGCAGCTTCAGGGCGCGCACGCCGCGGATCGGGCCGCTGTCACGTGCGACGTGCTTCGCCGTCGAGATCACCGCAGGCAAACCCGATGCCCACGCTTTTGGCGCGCCGACGCGTGGCGATCCGTCCTCGACGGGCGGTCGGTCGCGGTGACCGTCACGGACGGCGTCGGAACTTGGGGGATCCCGCGTCGTGTCGTCGCTCATCGGTCCGGGCGGGGACACATCTGCGCGTCCCGGCCGGTGATGAGCGTAGTCGCATACGCTGCCGACCCGTGAGTCTCAGGTCGACCTCACGGGCCATGTTGGGAGGCTCGGTCACGCCGTCGACCGATGGCGCGATCGCGGGCTCGATGCGCACATCGATCATCTCCAGCTCGGTTGGCAAGGTCGTCGAGTTGGTCACGCTCGTCGCGCTCGCAACCGTGGTGCCGCGGGTGCTCGGACCAGCGGACTACGGACGATTCGCTGTGGTGCTGACCATCGTGACGATGGTGTCGCTCGCGCTCACCCTCGGTGGTCCGACGCTGATGACCCGGTTCGTGCCTGCTGCGCCACCCGACGAGCGTGTGTCGTTGGCATTGGCGCTCGGCCGGCGACTGCTGTTCACCCGTGCGGCGACCGTGGTCGTCGTCGGGTGTGCCGCCCTGGTGGTGGCCGGAGTGACGCCGCTGTCGGTGGCCGATACGGCGATCGCGGTGTTCGCCACTGCGCTACACGTCGTGACGACAATTGCGCTGCTCGTGCTGCTCGGGCTCGGCGGAACCGCCGCGTGGGCGGCGCGGTTTCCCTTCCACAACGCGGTGCTGGTGGTTGGTGCGCTGGTGTTGTATCCGATCGGCGGCGTCAGCGCGGCCATCTTCGCAGTGTTGATCGCGGCGACGATCACGGCCGCGGCTGCGCTGCTTGTCGCCGCGCCGGTCTTGCGCGCTCCCCGATCGCCCGACGTACACATCCCCGACGGCGCGTTGCGATTCGGCGCCCTCCAGGCCGGCGGAGCAGCCTTGATGCAGTACACGCATCGGGCCGGCGTACTCGCGGTCGCCATACTCGCCGGCTCGTCAGTCGAGACCGGCTACGCCGCCTTGGCGATCGGGCTGGCCCTCGGGGCGACATACGCCGTGTTGCAGATCTTCACGGTCTCACTCCCCCACCTGACCTCGCAAGACCTCGATCGCCAGCTCGATCAACACGGCATCGAACGCGCCGAGGCACCGCTGCGCCGACTGGCGCTGATTGCGACCGCGGTGCTCGCCCCTCCACTCATCGTTGGCGCGCTCTTGCTCGATCAGCTGGTGACGCCGATCTTCGGCGCCGACTTCGACGGCGCAGCAACGGCATTCGTGCCAGCGATGGCACTCGTAGCGCTGGCGCCCTTATACTCGCTGTACGTGCAGGTCGCTGCGATCCGCTACCGCCCGCGCGTCGCGCTCGAGTGCGGCATCGTGGCGGCCCTGGTGTTCACCTTCGTCGCCGCCGCCACCACGTCGCAGTGGGCGGCCGTCGGCGGAACGGCTGCGGCGCTGGCCGGTTCCGCCGCAGCGGTCGTCGTGGCGCTCGTCCGGCTTCCGGCGATGGCCTCGATCACGCAAGTGATCGCCACGTGTGGCGGCGTCGCCGCAACGGTCGTCGCCGGGGTGATCGGGACGTGAGCGACGGCTACTCGATCTCCGTGGTGGTACCGACGCGCGACCGACCGCGACAGCTCGCCGCATGTTTGGCTGCGCTCACCGCGCAGACCCGGCGGCCAATGGAGATCATCGTGGTCGACGACGCATCACGCGATTCGGCGGCGATCGATGCAGTCGTCAGCAGCGTTGGCGGCGCGCGCCTCGTTCGCGGCCGTGGCGACGGTCCTGCAGCAGCACGCAACCTGGGCGTCGGCGAAGCGCTCGGCGATGTCGTGTGCCTGACCGACGACGACTGCCGGCCAGACTCGAATTGGCTCGCCGCTCTGGTCGAGTGCGTCACGGCGGGCGCAGCGGTCGTGGCCGGTCGAACGGACGCGTCGCCGCCGGGCGCCATCGTCACCTGCGCGTCCCAGGTCATCACCAATCAGCTCCTTACCGCCTCGATGGGTGATACCAGGGCCACCGTGACCTTCGCCCCGACGTGCAACCTGGCGCTGACCGCCGGTACCGCCGCGTCGTTTCCGTTCGACGAGTCGTTTCCTCTCGCAGCTGGCGAGGACCGCGAGTGGTGTGACCGCGTCACGGAGGCCGGGATCGCCATCGTCTATACCCCTGTGGCGACCGTCGCCCACCAACCCGAACTCACGCTTCGCTCCTTCTGGCGTCAACAAGTGCGCTACGGACGCGGCGCGGCACACTGGCGACGCCGACGCACCCACGATCCGAATTGGCAACCAGCCCGCTTCTATGTCGACCTGGTACGCGCCGGATTTGCCGGCGGCCTGCGCTGCGGGGTCCTCGTCGTCGCCGCACAAGTGGCAACCACGTACGGCCTCGTCCGCGAGTCGGTGCGCACCCCGAGCTAGGGCACGAGCAGCGGTTCGCCCACCATCTCGGAGCGATCGCCTCCGGTGACCGCGGCCACGGTGGCCGCAACGTCTTCGAGCTGGGGTGGGCGACGGAGATCGGCATGGCGCGACGAACCGGGCACGACGAGCGCCCAGGCATCGCCTTCGGTGTGGTTCCCCGACCGGCCACTGCCCACTCCACGGCGCTTCACCGTGCCGTATCGCTCCGAGTGCACACCCTCGAGATTGGTCGCCGGCGTGTCGGTCCACCGAACAACGAGGTCTGGTAGGAGATCTGCTCGACTGCCGTGGCCGAAGTGCTCCCCGACCCGCGCCACACCGGCGACGGCTTCACCACCGTCGAGATCGCGAAACGTCATGAGCCCCTCGGTGATCTCGTCCATCAGCGCTGGGGCATCGCCCGGATCCACGATGCCGTCGCGCTCGCGGCCACGCAGATTCAGGCGGATGTACCCCTGATTCTCTGCCGGGTGGGCGAAGGCCCGAGTGGTCGACCAGTCGACGCCGCGCATCTCCAAACGAGCGGTCAGATTGAGCGCGACCTCGGCAGGGAGGGCACCCGCCACTGCGGCTCGGAATCCCGGTGGCACGGCAGCCCGCAGCCACCAGATCGACGACGACTCCGAGCGCTCCCGCTCGGGGCTGAGGATGACATCGAGCATTTCCGGGAGCATGTCGGCCCGGCTGGTGTTGATCTCCATGCCGACCGGGCAGATCACCATCAGGTCGGAGCCAGCGGGCAGTGCACCGACGATCCGACCGATCGCCCGATCGACCTCCGCGTACACGTCGTCGAGGGCCGTACCGAGCACGCGCGCTGCATCATCGTCGAGGCCCGTGGGGTCGATCTGTGAGAGATCCCAGAACTGATGCCCGGCGACGTGGGCCGCGCAGAACGTGCTCCAGGCCAGATCGACCTCCTCGTCGCCGAGCAGCAGTGTCGTTGCGTCGGCCACCCGACCGGGAGCGGCGAGCAAGCGCCGCCGCAAACGCAACATCTCCCCCGCGCGATGCAGTCCGAACACCTCATCGACGGGCTCGGGTGCGCCGAACACCTTCTGCAGTCGGCGCAGCGACCCGGTCGGCCGATCCCAGCTGCGCAATACGACCCGGTCGTTGAGCTGCCAGCCGCACACCAGCGTGCCGGGCGGCGTCACCGTCGGCGGGCGGCTCTCGTACGGGTCGACCGCCAACGTGCGGACGCCCTGGTGTCCGAGTTGCTCCCAAATGGTGGGCGGCGCGTCGAAGTGCTCCATGTAGTGCACCCGTTGGTCGGCCGGATCCCATTGGAATGGGTAGAACAGGCCGTGCTCCTCGATCGGCACACCGCTGTACAGGGTGTACTGCGCGCCGGCCGCGAACTGCGTCGCCGGGGCGTCGAGACGGTGCTCGACACCGCGGGCGCGCAGTGCGGTGAGATTGGGCAGGCGACCATCAGCAGCCAGGCGCTCCAGTGTGGAGGCGCTCGCCGCGTCGAACTGCAGAACGGTGAGCATCAGGTGGGGATCCTCTCGTTGCTCGCGTGGGCACGTACGGCGTCGACGACATCCATCACGGCGATGCCATCGGCGACGGTGCCAAGGCCGTAGTTCGCACGCTGCGAGTCGGCGACTGCTGCAGCAAACGCGTCGAGCTGGACCAGCAGTGAACCGGCGAGCACGTCGCCGCCGGAGCGACCAGCGAGGCGGCCCGCGACGGCGGCGGCAGCACCTCCGACCTGGTACTCCGCCATAGAACGCCCGGTGTCGTCGGTGACGGCAACGCGTTCGCGATACACGCCGTCGGTGACGACTTCGATCGACGCACGTCCCCGCCGCAGGCGAAGTTGGAAGCTCGCATACGCTGGTTGCACCGTCACGTCGACGATCTCGACAACGTCGTCGGTGTGCAGCCATCTCGCCAGATCGATCAGGTGCGGCCCAACGTCGAGCAGCGCATCGTCGGTCACCGTGATCGGCGACCAACTCGCACGGCGGTACGAGATCAGGAGTTCGCTGCGATATCCGTCGATACCCGCCACACGATTGCGCATCGCCGCAAGTGCGGGGACGAAGCGCCGATTGAACCCGACCCACACCGTGCCGCCGAGGGCGGCCAAGCGCCGAGCACCGTCGCCGTCGCGCGCCGGCGGCTTCTCGACCAAGACTGGATGCCGAGCCGCTGTGACCGCCTCCACGATCGGGGCGTGGGTGTCGACCGGGCTGGCCACCACCACGGCATCGAGTTCGGCAGCGTTCACCATCTCGTCGTGACCGCCGAACGCCACAGGCTCAACACGCCCGGCTGTCGCCTCGATCGCGGCCCGTCGCACCGCTGCGGTCCGCTCCGTCGACGGGTCGGCAACCGCCACGATTTCGACGCGCTCGCTCGCAGCCGCGGCTTGCGCATAACCGAGCTCGGCGAGCCGACCGCATCCGACGAGTCCGAGACGGACTCTGGCCGATGTCACGCGGCCGACCGCAGATCGTTGCGTCGATGGTCGCCCGCCACGAGCGCCGCCCCGACACCAACCGGCACCGAGGCGATTGCGGTCAGATGGTGTACCGCGTGCAGACCGAGCCCGGTCGCCGCACCGCGCCACCCATGGCGTTGTGCGGCGAGCGCGTAGAGCCGCCGGTTCACGACCGCCAGAGCGACGATCGCGGTCAGCGCGACGTGCGGCCGCCGGGCGACCACTGCAACGGCTGCAGCGGCAGTGAGCAGCGCACTCAGCTTGTTGCGTGCGTCGAGGTTGAGCGCCGATGACACCCGTCGCTGGCGCACCTGTAATGCGACCCATGGAACGCCGCGATGGCGGAAGTCGGTGACGACCATCGAGCGCAAGGTCCAACGCTTGAGATGTGTGCCTTGGATCGTCGGATCGAGGCGGATCGTTCCGCCGGCATGACACAGCCGGACGCCGAACTCGATGTCTTCGATCGACGGCCAGCGGTACCGCTGTTCGTCGAATCCACCGAGTTGATCGAAGCGTTCACGGCGAACCGCTCCGAGTCCGGTCCAGAACGTCTCTGCCGGACCCTCAGCGCGATGGTGGGTGTGGTGGTGCAACAGATTGCGGAAGGACGACACGTGGCTGCCGTGCGCCGGCTGGTCGTCGTAGGCGCCGAATACGGCATCGAGATCGGGATCGAGCACAAAGGCTCGACCGAGCCGCTCGAGGGCGCACGCATCGACCACCACGTCGGCATCAACGAACACGAACACGTCCCCGGTGGCCCGTTGTGCGCCGCGGTTGCGCGCCGCTGCGGGCGACATCCGCGCGGGCGTGTCGACGACGATGACTTCGTGGGGGGTCACGCTCGATGCAGCAATCGCCGCGCGGCACGACGGGAGCGTCGCCGGCTGATCGGTGGCGGGAATGATCACGGACAAGCGCAACGGCGGATCCGGTCGGGTGGGGGGCACCACGGACATCGGCTCGGGACGTTAATGAAGCACGCTGGTTGCAGTCCAGTAAGCAGCCCTACTAGCAGCGCCGATCAATCGAGGGGAACCACGGCCACATCTCCGTCGACGCGCACGTGCACCTCGTCGCCTTCTGCCCAACGCGTCCGGCCGGCGGCGCGCACTGCGACGTGTGCGCCACTGGGGAGCTCGACTCCGAGCAACACGTCGCCACCCTGAAACGAGCGTGACACGACGCGTGCAGGGCTGCCCGCTGCGTCGGCATCTGCGCTGCTTGCTGGCCTGATCGCTTCGGGGCGCACGATCACGTCGACGGCTCCGCTCAGGTCGTCGGCCGACGCACCCACAGGCGGCCGAACCGGGAGCCGCCCGAATTCGCACTCGACGTGTCCGTTTGACACGGCCCCGGGCACCACGTTGGCCGCGCCAAGGAACTCCGCAACCCAACGGGTCGTCGGCGTGTCGTAGATCTCTTCAGGTGCGCCGCTCTGCTCGACCGTTCCGTCGTGCATCACGACGATGCGGTCGGCCACGGCGAAGGCTTCGTCTTGATCGTGAGTCACCAGCAGAGCGCTCGTCCCCGCGGCGCGCAGGATGTCGGCCACGTCGGTGCGCAGGCTGACTCTGAGCGCCGCGTCGAGAGAGGCGAAGGGCTCGTCGAGGAGCACCACCGCTGGCTCGATCGCCAGCGCCCGTGCCAAGGCGATTCGCTGCCGCTCACAACCGGACAGCTCGTGTGGATGGGCGCGCGCCCGGTCGGCCAGCCCGACGAGCTGCAAGCACCGATCCGCGACACCGTCGCGTGGTTTACCGAACTCGACGTTTTCCAAAACGCTCAGGTGGGGAAACAACGCTCCGTCCTGGAACACCATGCCGACGCGACGTTGATCGGGCTCGACCCATGCCCTCGGCCCAGCCACCTCCTGGCCTCCGATCGACACCACACCGTCATCGGGCTGCTCGAATCCGGCCACGAGCCGCAACAAGGTGGTCTTGCCGGACCCGCTGGGACCCAGCAGGGCGACGATCTCCCCCGCGGCGACCTCGATCGAGGCACCGTCGACCGCGACGGTCTGTCCAAATCGCTTGACGACATGATCGGCGGCGATCGCCGCAGGCGGGACGCCCACCGCCGAGACGCTACCGGTCGGCGCGCCCGGTCAGCGGCGGAGTCCTGGCGTTTCGTTTGGTCTGCCTCACAACTAGATTTTGGCTCACCAACAGCGTAGACACGCTCCGGGATCGCGGCGCCCGGCCCCGACAACGACCGCTACACATGCCCTCCAAGACCATCGGATTCTTCACCCGCCGTCTCTGGCTGATCATCCTGATCCTCGTCGTCCCGATCGCCATCGTGGTCGTGCTCGCGGTCAGTCGGGACGATTCCGATGCCCTGGTGATCTACAACGGTCGATCGCACTACGGAGACGAGCAGATCTTCCGCGACTTCGAAGACGCGACCGGGATCGAGGTAGAGATTCGCGGCGGCACATCACCGGAGCTGTTCGAGCGCCTGCGCCGCGAGGGCGACGACACCTCGGCCGACGTGTTCGTCACCACCGACCTGCCCAGCCTGTGGCGCGCCCAACAGGCTGGTCTCCTGCAGCAGGTGTCGACGCCTGCCTTGGTCGACAACGTTTCTCCGGAACTGGCCGACGAGGCGGGCACCTGGTGGCCGCTCAGCACACGCCTTCGCGTCCCGGTGATCTCCACCGAACGCGTCGACGCCGGTGCAATCACCTCATACGAGGACCTGGGCAACCCCGAGTACGCCGGACGCACGTGTCTGCGAACCTCGAACAACGAGTACAACCAGTCGCTCGTGGCCGACATGATCGCCAAGCGTGGCTACGAGGAGACCGAAGCACTCCTGCGCTCGTGGATGGCCAATGATCCCGAGATCCTCAACTCCGACGGTGAGCTGCTCGCCGTGATGGCCGGTGGCGGATGCGACGTGGGCCTCACCAACCACTACTACCTGGGACGTGCACTCGACGAGAACGCCGACTTCCCGGTCGCTCCGGCCTGGCCGGACCAGGACGGTGCCGGAGCGCACGCCAACATCTCCGGGGTTGCCGTGGTCAATGGCACCAACGACGAAGAAGACGCGATCGCGCTGATCGAGTTCCTCACCTCGACCGGCGCGCAATCCGTGATCGTCGATCAGAACAGCGAGTTCGCCGCGAACCCCGACGTGCCGCCCGCTGAGCACATCAGCGAATGGGCCGACGTCGTGATCGATCCAGCATCGAACGAGGCCGGCACGTTGTTCGAGGACGCGATCGCGCTGATGGCCGAGGTCGGATGGCGGTAGCCGAACTCGACGAGCAGACGCGGCCACCACCAGACCATCTACCGACGGCCGGGCGCCGGCGGGTCCCCGGCTGGACGATCGTCGGAATCGTCATTGCGACAGTCGTCGCTGGACCGTTACTCGCGCTTCCGCTCAGTTTCGTCGGCGGCGACTCGCTGCTCGAGCCACTGGCTCGCACGGTGCTGCCTGTTGGGTTACGAACGAGCATCCTGCTCGGGCTCGGTGTCGGCGTCTGCACGTTCGTTGTCGGCACCGGGCTGGCGATCCTGGTCTCGTTCTACGACTTCCCGGGCCGCAACACGCTCGATTGGGCGTTGGTCCTGCCGTTGGCGATGCCGGCGTACGTCCTCGTGTTCGTCGTGCTCGCGCAGTACGGCATCGCCACACCGCTCCAGTCCAATCTGCTCGGCGACGGCCTCCAGATCCCGGGCGTGCGCACACCGCTCGGTGCCGTCGTGATCCTGTCGATGGTGCTCTACCCGTACGTGTACATCCTCGGGCGCAGCGCGTTCATGGGGCAGTCCCGACAGTCGATCGAGGCCGCCCGCAGCCTCGGATGCTCATACGGTCGAGCGCTGTGGCGCGTCGCGGTACCACTCGCCCGCCCGTCGCTTGCGGCCGGCGTCGTTCTCGCCGTGATGGAAGCGCTCGCCGACTTCGGCGCGGTCAACCTCCTGGGCGTGCAGGCGATGACTGCAGAGATCTATCGACTGTGGTTCGGGGCCTTCAACGAGGCCGCTGCGCTGCAACTGGCGACCGTGTTGATCGGGTTGGCCCTCACCCTCGTGGCGATCGAACGGCTCCTTCGCGGTCGCGCCCGGTATCACCAGCAACTCGGTCGCGGCGATGCGATTACGCCACGGAGACTTCGAGGGTGGCGGGCTATTGCAGCAGCAGTGCCCGGAACGGCACTGTTGCTCGTGGTGTTCGCCCTGCCTGTC
>JBCCVW010000187.1:0-9807 GCA_039194665.1 Actinomycetota bacterium | reverse complement strand
GTAGACGACGGCGTAGCCGGGGTTGGCGGCATCGACGGCGGTGACGTTCATCATCACGGCGTCGACGCCGCTGTCGGGGATCGGCCCGCGGCCTGCCACTTGGAGTCGGGTCACCTGGCCGGATCGGCGCTGTCCGATCCCCGCGAATTGTCCGTCGACGGTCTCGAGCCCAGCGCGAGTCTCGAGAAAGCGAGCCGGCGCCACGGCGTTCAGGTCCGGCACGACTCCGAACGCTGAGGTCGTTCGCGGCTCGGGGGCCGACTCCGTCGTGGTTGCGGGCGGCGAAGCGTCGACCGGGGAAGCCGCAGTGTCCGTCGCCGCCGCGCCCAACGCAGCGAACACCGCTACGAGCCCCACCGAGACTCCAACTCGAGACCGCACAACGCTCTCCATCCGGTCAGTGCACGTCGCCTTGGCAAAAGTAGTCGGCCAATGCGGGTTTTTGCCAGCGACGCGCCAACTCTGAACAAGCCTGAACATCGCGCGCGATCACCGGCCGACGGTCGACGATCCCACGGTGAAGTTGAACCTCGCGCCGCGCCGGTCCGTTTCTTGGATTGCGAACACCGCTCCGGGGAGCTGATCGGAAGTGTGCGTAGCTCGGTTCGTCAGGGGCCAAGTCGCCTCGACTAGGAACCTGAGGACCCTGGGATACAGCGCGGCTGTCGCGTGGTGTGCACGGATCACGGTGCGTGCCGCCTCGATTGTGTCAGCAGGCAAGCGTTGTCTCGCTGGTGCCAGGCGTCTGCGTAGAGCGTCATCGGCCTTCGGGAGGTGTCGCTTGCGTGGACCAGGCGTCGAGTTGGACGACGTCGGCGATCAGAGCGCTGCGTTGCGCCGGCTCATTGACGGGGAACGTCGAGCGCCACCATCGCCGAGCGGTTGATCCCCAATACGGCACTGAGCAGGCTCTTTGCCGGCTCGGTCAAGAGAGCGGATGACGGGAATCGAACCCGCGTTCTCAGCTTGGGAAGCTGATGTTCTACCATTGAACTACATCCGCGAAGAGCGCAAACGTTAGCTGCTCGAGGGCGATCCAGGCGCCCCGCAGCGCCGACCGTCACCTACGAGCTGGCGAGCACGAGGTCCGTCGCGAGCCGGGCGCCGCCCGCTTGGTCGAATGTGTTGGTGAGATCGATGACCACTGCCACGTGGGCATTGCTGCGGGCCGTGAACGCCACCGGAGTCGGGTCTCCAAACGACGGCGGGAACGCCAACGTCTCCAACTGCTGGCCGCCGCGGATGAACAGTTCCTGGAGCCGTTGCAAGTCACTTTCCGCTGGCGAGAAGCCGAGCTCGGCGGCGAGTGATTCTGTGTACGAGACGTAGCAGTGCCCGGCGACGCTCATCGCGTCGTGAGCGTTCTCCCCGGTGTCGAACTCGGCGACGAAGAACAGCAGGGGCGCATCGTCGTCTACCGCAAACCCACGGTCGATCTCGGCGGTTGGCAGCGGTGGATCGGGGAGCACGCAGTCGCGATCGAGCTCGTACTCCCACGGCGACTCGAGTTCGATCTCTCGATCGACCTGATCGAGACCGAGATCCGTCGGTCCGTCAACCGCATCGACGGGTACGCCAGTGGCATCGTCTGCCACGGCTGCATACGCACCCGCTGCGCCGACCGCGATCGCCGTAAGGGCTGCAGCCGTCCAGGCAAGCCGGCGCGAGGCACCGCTGTCGCGCGACGTGGTGTTGTCGGTGTTGGCATTGTCGGGATTGGTGCGTGATGTCATGCCCGTACGGTCGCGGCACGGCGTAAAAGCAGCGTGAAACGACCTCCGATGTGGATCGACCGCGGCGCGTCAGTCGGGGACGACGATCGCCTCACCATCTCGGCGTTGGTCGCCAACTCCGACAAACGAGCCATCGGATTCCAACCGCACCGCGTGCACGCCGCCGAAGTACAGAGCAGGCGCTTGCCACAGCCGGTGATCGGGAAACGTTCTGAGGAGTTCGTCGAGGACGGTCGGATCGTCGATCGGCTCGACGTCGAGATGACGTCCGTCGGCGTGCATGCGAGGCGCGTCGACGGCCGTGCGCAGGCTGGAATTGTCGAGGCACAGTCGTGCGGCCACTTGGCTGATCGCCGAACGGATGCGACTGGATCCGCCCGAGCCCATGGCGGTGATGCGCCCATCGTGGTGCTCGATCAGGGTCGGGCACATCATCGACGACAATCTCGTGTCGACCGGCCACTCGTCGCCCAACGGATTGACGTCGTCCTCGCCGAGAACGTTGTTCAACATGAATCCGAAGCCGTCGACGATCTCCCCGTTGCCTTCACCATTCGATGTGGTCACTGCGCACGCCATGCCGTCGGCATCGACGACGGAGATGTGGGTCGTGCCGCGTTGACGCACCGGTGATCCCGCCAACGCGGCGAGTAGATCGAGGTCGCCGTTGCTTTCGCGCAAGAGCGCGCCGGTTGCGTTGATCGCACGTGCCAGCTCGACCCACGACGTCGTCGCCAGTTGCCGCAGCGTGTGCGCGATGAGCGCTCCCCCAACCGCCGGCGGCGGGTTGAGGAGCACCCGGTCGTTGTTGACGCGCACCTCGAGCGGTGTCCGCTCGATCACCGTGAACGATGCGATGTCGTCGGGGGTGAGGTGTCCTCGCTGCTGTTGTTCGAGCGCAGCGGCACCCACGTCGCTGCCGGCGAACCCGTCGCGCGCCAACAACTCGAGCGCGTCGGCCAGTCCCGGATTGCGCAGCGTTGCGCCGACCGGCATCAGGTGACCATCGATCAGGTACAGCTCGCGGGCACTCGGCGTTGCGGTCGTAATTGCTCTCACCACGTCGAATAGATCGTGCTGAAACGGTGTGATCTCGACGCCGTCTCGTGCGGCTCGCACGGCGTCAGTGACGAGATGGGCGATCGGCTCGGTGCCGTACTGCGCTGCAAGTGCAGCGAGCCCATCGAACAACCCGGGCGCGGCGGTCGTTCCTGGGCCGATGCGAAACTCCTGGTGCGTCGTACCGAAGTCGGCATGAACCGTCCGCACGCTCTCGGCTGGCAGGTCGGCGCGACGGCGCGGGGTGTGAGCGAACGCGTCGAGCAGCGTCACTGACTCGTCGGCGGGGTCGCGCACCATCGCAAATGATCCGCCTCCGGGCGAACACAGCACCGGCTCGCAGACGCAGGCCATGGCAACGGCCGCGATGGCTGCGTCGACGGCATTCCCGCCATCGCGCAGCACCCGGGCGCCTGCCTCAGCGGTGAGCCGGTGGCCGGCAGCGATGACCCCCGGATGTGTCACCGGGTCAGTCTGCCGGAAAGTGATGGGCTGCGGATTATCCCTCGAGCACGTGCAACCTGATGTCGCGCAAGATCTCCTCGACGCCCACAGCGGTGGGCAGCGCCCACACGAAGTAGGAAACGCCGGCGACGTTGCCGCTCTGCACGCCGGACAGCGCGCTGGCCAATGGGCCCGACGTGAAGGCATCGAGGTCGCCCGGCGCCACTTCGCCGAACAGGATCGTGTCGCCGTCGTGTTCGAGGAGCAACTCTTCGGAGAGCCGATACTGGGCGGCGGGCGGCGGGAACACCGCCTCGGCGAGGCCGGCGTCGGACTGGGCGGCGGGCTGAACGAGACCGAGGTCATCGAGCACGGTCGAGACCTGTGATGGTGGCACGAACGCGTAGACCTCGCCCGGCGTCGGTCCCTGACGAACTGCTGATACCACCGACCCAGACAGGCCCGCGTCCTCAAGCTCCGCGCGGAGCGCATTGAGCTCGTCTTCGATCGAGGCGATCCGATCGTCGGCTTCGGCGTCCAGGCCGACAGCTTCGGCGACGGCGCGAGTGCGTTGTTGCCAATCGCCCTCTGTCGAGATCACGACGACTGGGGCGATGCCGGCGTCGATCTCGTCGATGCCGTTGCCGAAGAACGGCGCGAATCCGTCGCTCGTGATGACGAGGTCGGGCTCGAGCGCGGCGATGCCCTCGAGATCGAGGGCGAAGTCCGGAGCCACGTTTGTACCCCCGACGATCGCGTCGACGATGTCGGGATCGGCGTCGATGTTGTCGAATGTGCCGGCGAGGAGTTCGGGTTCGTAGAAGTTGCCGACCGGTGCAACACCCAGCGCGGCGAACTCGAACAACGAGTCCGACAAGTCGACAATCCGGAGGTCGTCGACGCTCGCTTCGCTCGCCGCAGTGGTGCTGGTGCTGTCGATTGGGTCCGTCGAGGCCACGGTCGTGTCGGCGGTTCCATCTGTGGTCGTTGGTTCTGTGGTCGCTGGATCAATGGTGTCGTTCGCCGACGACTCGGTGTCGACCGGCGCTGGTGTGGTGGCCGTCGAGTTGTCCTCCGACGAGTCGGAGCAGCTGACTGCGATGAGGGCGACTGCGAGTGCGATGGCCGATGTCGTGCGGTGTGTCATGACCGTTGATGTCTCCTGCGGGCGAGCGGGGTAGGAACACCTTCCACACCAGATGAGGAAGGCTGGCTGTACGCCGTACAGGGCCTGACTGTACGGCGTACAGGACGGGCGGGGCAAGGCACGCGGGCACGGACTGGTGAGCGACGACGGGTGTGAATGGACGGAGAGGGCAAGGTCGGATCGCCGCTCGGCATCCTGCTGGGAGCGTGCGCTCGCCATCCACCGAGCGCGTGGCGAGCAGTACGGTGACCGTGCTGGGGCAAGCTGTGAACACGACTGCGCACCGTTCCGATCCGCTGACCGTCGGGGAGATCCAGTCGGCCGCGCTCGACATCGTCAGCGTCGATGGTCTTGCCGCGCTCTCGATGCGCCGATTGGCGACGACGTTGAACGTGTGGCCCACCGCGGTGTACCACCACGTGCCCGACAAGCAGCGCTTGGTGCAGCTCGTGCTCGACGGCGCGTTGTCCGAGTTACAACTCCCTGACCCCGACCTGTCGTGGCGGACGTGGTTCGAGGAGATGGCGACGTCGATTCTCGGCGTACTTCGCCGGTACCCGGGCATGGCAGATCATCTCGAGCGAGACGGCAACCACAGCCGCGACGCCTGGGTGATGACCGACGTGGGGTTCGGCGTGCTCCGGCGGGCCGGCTTTCGGGATGCCGACGCCACCACGTTCTGGTTGACCGCCATCGCGTTGTTGTGCACGCGGGTGCGACAAGAACACGTCTTCGGCGACGCACCAGCCGAGTCAGCGCAGTATGAGGGCGCTTCCCAAGCGATCATCGACGGCGCCGACGAGATGCCGAACATCACGGCCGTGGCGCCGCTCCTGTTCGGCACCACCCCGGAACAGCTCACCGACGATGCGCTCGCCCTCTTGCTCGACGGCGCCGAGCGTCGTTTGGACACCAGCATCGACGCGCCGGAGCATCGCTGATGGTGTTTGGCCGGCTCGGTTCGTTGGCGGACGCAGCACGACGGGCCGGGGTGCTCGATCCACGGCAGTTCGGAGCGAACGCGATAGCAGTCTCCCGGTGGGGTGCCTCGCTCGCCGTGCCGTACGCGGCCGCCGCTGGCCGGTTTCCGCAGCGTGCAGCGGTGATCGATGATCACGAGACCGTGAGCTACAGCACGCTCGACCAGCGTTCGACCCAGCTTGCCGGGGAGATGAGCGCAGCCGGCTTGACCGCGGGCGACGCAGTCGGGTTGATGGCGCGCAACGGGTCGCTCTTCTTGACCGCGCTGGTGGCGACGTCGAAGTGTGGGCTGGTGCCGGTGCTGCTCAACACGGAGTTCGCGCCAGAGCAGCTCGCTGGTGTGCTCCGCCGCGAAGGTGTTGTCGGGTTGGTCCACGACGAGTCGACTGCCGACGTCGTCGCGGCTGCCGGATTCGATGGCGTGATCCTCGATCATCACCACGCGACATCACCGCCGGCCGGCCAAGCACCGTCGCTTCCCCGTCAGAGTCTGCGCGATCCGGTCGTGCCGATCCTGTTGACATCGGGCACCACCGGAACACCAAAGGGTGCGCGTCGTTCACTCGCTGCCGATCCTCGACCTGCGATCGGCATGCTCGAACGCATCCCGATCCAGACCGGCGACACGGTCGTCATCGCCTGCCCGCTGTTCCACGCATGGGGATTCGCCCAGGCCCTCACGACTGCCGTGCTCGGTGGCACGGTGGTGGTGAGCACTCGATTCGACCCGGACGTCACGATCACGATGCTCGATGCGCATCGGGCGGATGTGCTCGTGGTCGTGCCCACCATCTTGCAGCGGCTCCTGCAGTCGTCATCACTCGACCAGGCCGATCTCTCCTCGTTGCGGGTCGTCGCATCGAGCGGCTCGGCCCTGCCAACGGCCACCGCGAACGCGTGGCTCGACCGAGTCGGCGACAACCTCTACAACCTGTACGGCTCGACCGAAGTTGGGCAGGCCACTCTTGCCACCCCCGACGACCTGCGGCATGCGCCAGGCACGGTTGGCCGCGCGATTTCCGGGACGCGGTTGGCGATTCTCGATCCTGCTGGCGCGGCCGTTCGAGCAGGCCAACAGGGGGCGATCTTCGTCGGTAGCGGCTCAAACTTCCAGGGCTATACCGGCGGCGGATCGAAAGATGTCGTCGATGGACTCATGGCCACCGGCGACGTCGGGTACCTCGACGACGAGGGACGGCTGTTTGTGACGGGTCGCGCCGACGACATGATCGTCAGCGGCGGCGAGAACGTGTACCCGTTGGAGATCGAAGAGCTGCTGTTGACGGACCCGGGTGTGGCCGATGCGGTGGTGGTGGGAGTCGCCGACGAGGCGTTCGGCGAGCGCCTCGTTGCGTATGTCGTACGCACCGAGAACAGCGAGATCGACGAAGCAACGTTGAAGTCGATGGTGGCGGCGCGCCTCAGCCGGTTCAAGGTGCCACGCACGATTGAATTCGTCGATGTCCTGCCGCGCACGGCAACCGGCAAGGTACTCCGTCGCCAACTGGGCGACGGCTGAGCGGCGCAGCGCCGGAGCTAGGCGCCGCGGTTGTTGATCGCTTCTTGATCGTACGGTTCGATCATGATGCACTCGCCGGGGCACTCCTCGGCCGCCTCGACTGCCGTGTCGATCAACGAGTCGGGGATGCGCGCCACGCCCTTGCCCATGTCAGGCCCATGACCGGGACCGTCGGCGCCGTCGAACACGATCGACTCACCGAAGTGCTCAGCCTCTTCTTTGACCACCCACAGCCCGTCGTCGCGCGGGGTGAACACGTCGGGACAGATCTCTGAACAGATGCCGTCGCCCGTGCACAAGTCCTGGTCGATCCACACCATGAGTGCTGTCACTGCCATGTCGAATGCTGTTCCTTCTTCGTTGAGGGGTTACCGATTAATATTAACGGCCGACACCTGGTTTAGTCCGCAGGGCCCCCGAGAAGCACCGGGTTCGTCAACGCGGTTCGGTGGGCGATCGCTAACGTCACGAGCGGTGAAGCTGCTGTGATCTTGTCGGACCGCACAATGCGTGAGCAGCTCGCTGCTGGCCGGATCGTGATTGAACCGTTCGACGATGCGCTCATTCAGCCGTCGTCGATCGACGTCCGCATCTCGCCGTTGTTTCGGGTGTTCCGCAACCACACCCGTGGCGTCATCGATGTGAAGCAGGACATGGCCGATCTGACCGAGTTGGTCGAACTCGATCCGGATAGCGACGAACCGTTCATCCTCCATCCCGGTGAGTTCGTGCTCGGTTCCACGCTGGAGCGCATCGGGATGCCCGACGACATCGTCGGGCGGGTCGACGGCAAGAGCTCGCTCGGACGCCTCGGCCTGCTCATTCACTCCACCGCCGGGTTTGTCGATCCCGGCTTCGATGGGCACATCACCCTGGAGCTCGCCAACGTGGCCAGCCTGCCGATCACGCTCTATCCGGAGATGAAGATCGGCCAGATCAGCTTCATGCAGATGACGACGCCGGCGGACGAGCCGTACGGCGCAAGCGTGTTGGGGTCGAAGTACCACGGTCAACGGGGACCAACCCCGAGCCGCTACTTCGAGAATTTTCGCTGATCGCCGCGTAAGTGATCGGCGGGTGGCCCGTCAGGACCGGTGAGCGCAGCCGCGCCCCGAATCCGCCAGGAGCCTCCCAAATGTGCACGATGTATCCCCGCAAGTTCGTCGAGATCGCTCGCCGTCGTCAGTCGCGCCAACCGCGTCGGTGGTGGCGATCGATGTTGGCGGTCGCCGCTGTTGCGCTCGCCCTGACTGCGGTCACGGCCGGCTCGCCAACCGCAGGCTCGCCCGCAAGCGCCAGCGGCAACACTGGTACCCACTCGGAGTGGGTGGAGCTCGCCCTCGGTACCGAACACACCTGTGCACTGAGCGCCCAGGGCGAGGTGAAGTGTTGGGGCCTCGGCCTGTTCGGTCGACTCGGTTACGGCGACACCACCGACCGTGGAGACAACCCCGGCGAGATGGGCGACAACCTACCGGCCGTCGATCTCGGGACCGGCCGCACGGCGACCGCCATTGCCGTCGGTGAGGGACACAGCTGCGCACTGCTCGATACCGGCGACGTCAAGTGCTGGGGATTCAACCTCGCTGGCACGCTCGGAATCGGCGACACCATGCACCGGGGAGACGATCCCGGTGAGATGGGTGACAACCTGCCGACGGTCGACCTCGGCACGGGGCGGACGGCTACCGCCATCGCCGCTGGCTCGCTGCACACCTGCGCACTGCTCGACAACCACGAGATGAAGTGCTGGGGCGGCAATCCAACAGGTGCGCTGGGCCTCGGAGACACCGTCGAGCGCGGGACCGCTCCCGGCGACATGGGCGACAACTTGCCGGCAATCGATCTCGGAACCGACGTCGCCGCCGTGGCGATGTCCGCAGGCAATGCCCACACCTGCGCACTGCTCGACAACCACCTGTTGAAGTGCTGGGGCTTGAACATCTTCGGGCAGCTTGGACTCGGTGACACCAGCACCCGCGGTGAGGCGCCGGGCGAGATGGGCGACAACTTGCCGCGTATCGACCTCGGCACCGGTCGTTCAGCAGTCGCCGTCCAAGCGATGACCTACGGCACCTGCGCGCTGCTCGACGACGCGTCGGTGAAGTGCTGGGGTGACGCCGCCGGCGGCCAGCTGGGCAACGAAAGCTTGCTGCGGCGCGGTGACAACCCGGGCGAGATGGGCGACGCGCTCCCCGTCGTCAAGCTCGGTACTGGCAGGCACGCGCACTCCGTCACCGGCGTCGGCTTCCACGCCTGCGCGCAGCTCGACGATCGATCGCTCAAGTGCTGGGGCGTGAACGAGCACGGTCAGCTCGGCCAGGGCGACATCGTCCAGCGCGGATCGGGACCTGGCGAGATGGGTGACAACCTCTCGTCGATCGATCTTGGCGCCGACCGAGTGGCGATCGCTGTGGTGGCTGGCGCCCGCCATACGTGTGCGGTTCTCGACAACAACCTCGTGAAGTGCTGGGGATACAACCTGACGGGCCAACTCGGCGTCGGCGACGTCTCGCATCGTGGCAACGCGCCCAACGAGATGGGCGACGAGTTGCCGCGCATCGACCTCGGCATGGGTTTCCTCCCGGATCCGGTCGGCGTCGACACGTTCCGTCCAGCGCGGCTGGTTGAGACTCGTCCGGGTCGTCCCACCGCCGACGGCGAGCAACAGGGCATCGGCCGGCGTTCGGCTGGTCAGATCACCGAAGTGCAGGTCACCGGCCGCGTCGGGATCGGTCAGCACGTCGACGCCGCGATCGTCAACGTCGGCATCGTCGCACCATCCGGCCAAGGATTCGCCGTCGCATATCCCTGCGATCAGCCGCGACCTGAAGCGTCGACGATCAACCATCAGGCCGGGCAGACGATCGCCAATGCGGCGACGGTTGCGCTCTCGGCGAGCGGCACGCTGTGCGTGTACACCC
>JBCCVW010000186.1:0-9890 GCA_039194665.1 Actinomycetota bacterium | reverse complement strand
GGAGCGGCCCCTGGCACCACAGGTCTGTTGATCGAGGCCGTCGGTCGCCGTGCGCTCGATGTGCCTGGACTGTACGCGCTCGGTGCTGCCGAGTCCCGCGAGGTCACCGCCGTGCGCAAACACCTTCGCCACGACGTCGGCATGGCTCCCGACCAGGTGGCGATGACTGGCTACTGGCGGCGCTAGACATGTCGGGCGACCCAAGACCGCTCGCCGCTGGTCTCGATGGCGGCAGCCATGTCGATCACATCGTGTGGGGGGTGCCCGATACCGACGACGGGCTCGAGACGCTGCACGAACTCACCGGCGTCCAGCCGTCGATCGGCCGCATGCCGACCGACGAGTTGTACCCGACGCGCAGCGCGTCGATCGGTCTCGGAGGCGGCGCGTTCTTCGAGGTGTACGGGCCCAACCCCGCCTACCGCGGCGCGCCGCACACGTTCCACACGCTGCTGACGTCGCTGCCGGCGCCCCGGCTGTTGACGTGGTTCGCTCGGGTGATCGATCTGCCGGCGGTCACGACGGAGCTCAGCCGGCTCGGCCACACAGTGGCGCCGATGATCGACGAGTGGGAGCGAACGACCGCGCCGTCGTTCCGCAACGCGCAGTTCAGCGACCACATGTTCGAGCCCGCCGTGCCGCGGTTGATCGAATGGCACGACCGCATGGGGATGGACGAGAACTTGGTGCAGGGCGCCCGGCTCGATCGCATCGTCGTGCGCTCGGAGCAACTCGACGAGGTGCGTTCGGTGCACGCCCACCTCGGGCTGGTCGACGACCCGACGATCGTGCTCGAGGCGGGGGCACCGGCAATGGCTGCACATCTCGATACCGCATCGGGTCCCGTCGTGATCAACTGACCAACGCGCATCGGTCGTATCAGAACCAACACGTCAACCACCTACCACGTCACGGAGGGCAACACCATGAGCGTCGTCAAGATCAATGCCGTCGAAGTACCCGATGGCATGGGTTCGGAGTTCATCGACCGATTCGCGAAACGTGCCGGATCGGTCGAGGATCAGCCGGGGTTCGAGGAATTTCTGCTCCTTCGACCCACCGATGAGCATCGCCGGTTCTTCGTGTTCACGCGCTGGGAGTCCGAAACGGCGTTCCAGGCGTGGCTGCAGAGCAGTGACTTCGCGGCAGCACATGCCCACGTTGCCGAGGATGCGCAGGCCGTTGCCCATGGTCATCCACACACCACCGAAGGCGACGAGACTCAGGCCGGGCATGGGCATGGCGGCCCGGTGGCGATCAACGCCGAGCTGTTGGCCTTCGAAGTGATGGAGCGCGTCACACGCGATTGATGCCCTCGGCGGCGCGGCGTGGGTGCTTCTCCAGCCACGACGCGACCCACCGCACGGCTTCGTCCTCGGTGCCGGCGTACCAGGCTCGTGCCGCGCGCGTTGGGTCGGCTGCGGCCTTGGCTCGATTTGCGTCGACGGTCGCCTCGGCGACCACCGACGCGGTGCATCGAACAGCTGCAGCGAACCGTTCAGCGTGTGTCTCGCGGTACTCGGCGATCCGCCGCCGTGCCACGCGGCCAACTCGGCCCCACTCGATCACCAAGCCGACCGGCCCGATCGCAAAGAGCCGCTCGAACGCGTTGATCAACGACTCGACGGCGTCGTCGTTGTCGATCGAACCCGTGCGCAGCACGACCACCGGGTGCCGCGTCTCGTCGAGCTCAGCTGGCATCGTCGAGCGCCGTAGCGAGGAGGTCGGCGACGCCGGCGACGGCGAGGCGGACCGACTCGGGTGTGGCGAAGAACCACTGCGCATCGGTCGTGACGACCACACGTCCTTCGGCGACCGCAGGGAGCGACTGCCACACCGGCGATGCGGAGAGATCTTGCCACTGTGCCTCCAGAAACGGGCTGTGCCACACGACGATGACATCGCCGTCGAGCTCCCCGAGCAGTTCCTCGCTCACGGGAATGAACTCGGCGTCAGCGTCTTGGCCGGCCACTCGGGGGACACCGACGAGGCGGAGCGCCTCACCGAGCGCTGAGCGTCCGGCGAGGACCAATACACCGCCGTCAGGCCCGACAGTGACGCCAGACACTTCGAGGTCCCGATACAGCTCGTTGTCGATGAGCGCCTCGTCGACCGTGTCATCGAGCGTTGCGAGAAACGCTGCTGCACGTTCTTCGCGTCCCGTGGCGCGGGCGATCAGGTCGAGGTTCTCGCGCCACGGAGCAGCGGTGTCGATCAGCAGCGTCGGCGCGATTTGGCGGAGTGGGTCGGCGAGCGGTTCGAGCACATCGGCTGGGCCGATGATCAGGTCGGGTGCGAGCCCGGCGACCTGCTCCAGGTTGGTGTCGTTGACGTCGAACAGCACTGCGCCGTCGAGCGCGTCGCCGACCCAGGACGGTGGCTCGCCGAAGAAGGTGCCCGCGGCGACCGGTGCGATGTCGAGCACGAGTAGCGAGTCGAGGTCGACCTGTGACCCGGTGGCGATGATCCGCTCGGGTCGGCTGGGGATTTCGACGTCGCCGTCGACGTCGGTCACGGTCCGGGGGTACGGAGGCGGTGTTGTGGTTGTGGTCGGCGGTTCATCGCCCGACGTCTGCGGTGCCGTCGTGTTGGCGGGCGACGATGTGGCCGGCGATGTGGATCGCACGATCGTTGTGGTCGTTGCGCTCGTCGCCGACGGCTCGGACACACCATCGCTGGATCCGCACGCCGCCGACATCATCGCCAGCGCAGCCGAGAGACCCAAGACGGTGCGTCGGGTGAGCATGACGGCCGATCGTAGGCACGCCGACGCTTATTCGACAAGTTGTCGATTAAGGTGAGTGTGTCAGGATCTCCCGATCAGCCCTGCGACCACACCATCCGCGTCGCCCCGCCGAACCCGGCGGCGGAAGACCGATCGTGAGCAGATTGCCGCTGCGGCGCTCGCCGTCGGTTTTCCCGACCTCACCGTCGAGGCGGTCGCCGCACACTTGGGCGTGACGCACAGCACCCTGTATCACCACGTCGAGAACCGCGACGCGCTACTCGGGTTGGCGGTCGATCGCGCCGTCGCCGCGCACCCGTGGCCCGCGCCGACCGGAGCGTGGCAGACGGACCTGGCGGCCGTGAGTCAATCGATGTGGGCCCTGTTGGTGGCCCATCCAGGGTTGGCGCGCGCCAGCGTCGGGGCGACCGACCCCGGCCCGAGTGCGGGCGGCCGCGTCGAACAACTCGTGCGTCGTCTCGTCGACGTGGGGTTCACCGTGGACGATGCGATTCTCGCCGTCGATACGGTCATCGACCTCCCGGTCGACGTGGCGATTCGGGCGCCCACCCACGGTCACGACGTCGTCGCCGACGGGCCTGCGCATCAATGGTTCGAGCGCAAGCTCGACCTCGTGCTGGCGGGCATCGAGGTCCGGCTGGCGCCGCGCGGTGCCCGGTGATGTCCGCCACGGCGCCTCGCCACCCGACCTCGATGTTGAGATGATCGTGGAATGAGCGCAGCGTGGACCGAGCGTCCAGATCTCGACGCGATCGCCGACATGTGGGCGGCGGTGCGCAACAGCGAGGTCGACGTGGGCTCAGCGACGTCGGTCGTCGTGCACGATCTCGATCTCCAGCGCCGACGATTCGATGAGCTTCGTGCGGCGTTCCCCGACAGTGCGCTCCACGGCATCGCGGTCAAAGCGAACCCGCTCGTCGAAGTACTCCGCCCGTTCGTTGTCGACGGTGCTGGATGCGAGGTGGCGTCGTTGGAGGAACTGCACATCGCCCTGCTGGCTGGATGTGAACCCCGACGCATCGTCTTCGACTCGCCAGCCAAGACGAACGAGGAGTTGCGCTTCGCCTTGGAACGCAACGTGACGATCAACGTGGACAACCTCGACGAGCTCGACCGGATCGACGCGCTTGCGCTCGACTCCCGCTCGGCGATCGGCGTACGCATCAACCCAGCCGTCGGCGACGGAACAATTCAGGCGACGAGCGTCGGCGGGCGCGGTTCCCGCTTCGGCATCCCGGCTGATGCGCTCCTGGCCCACCTGGCAGTGCGCTCCGAGGGCGTGCCCGTCACCGGTCTGCATGCACATGTCGGGAGCCAAGGGTGCACGCTCGAGCAGTTGGTCGGCGGTGCCCTGGAGCTGCAGCGTGTGCGCGCCGCGGTCGATGCACTCCACGGAACACAGTCGATCGAGTTCGTCGACGTCGGTGGCGGACTGCCGACGGACTACGGCATCGACGCAGCTGCGCCGACGATCGGCGACTACGCCGAAGCGCTGCGCATAGCGGTGCCAGAGCTGTTCGACGGCAACGTTCACCTGATCACCGAGTTCGGGCGCTCGCTCTTGGCGGGGTGTGGGGTCGCGCTCAGTCGCGTCGAGTACGTCAAGCACGTCGACGGCGACGATGTCGTCGTGATTCACTTGGGAGCCGACTTCCTGTTGCGGGCGGCCTACCAACCCGACTCATGGCCGTATCGGTTCTCGCTTCTCGACGCCGACGGGCGACCCAAGCGTGACGCCGCGCAGCGCTGCACCGTTGCGGGTCCGCTGTGCTTTGCCGGCGATGTCATCGGGAGTGATGTGCCCCTCGGCGATGTCGACGTCGGCGATTGGATCATCATCCACGATGTTGGTGCGTACACGTATTCGATGTGGTCGAGGCACTGCAGCCGAGGCATGCCGCCGATCGTTGGCGTCGACGGTCGGCAGTGCCGGTTGTTGCGCGCCGCGGAGCGCGCTGAGGACGTCGCCCGATCGTGGACGACCGCAGCGTGGCGGCGCTAACTGGCGAGAACCCCTTCGACCTCGTCAGCGCTGCACAGTGCCATCACGTCGAGCAATCCGTCTGCGACGTGCGTCCGCTCGGTCGCGTGACGGTGGTTGAACGTGCAATGCACGAAGCTCACCGCAAGGTCGATGTCGTCGGAGACACTGATGAGGATCGGGCGTCGTTCGGGTTGACCCTGCGCGTCGGTACGCAGCCGCCGTGCCTGCGCCTGGGGGTTGGTCAACGACAGTATCGGGAAGGCCATCACGGAGTGGTCGTCGTCGAGGCGGCGCTCGGCGAACCCGGCCGCATGGAGCTCGGTTGCTCCGTCGGTAAAGAGGTCGAGCGTGACGTCGCCAAGCGGTTGGTCGAGATGCCCGAGGCCGATTCCGTCGCGGACGATCCACTCGCGGACGTGGGCGCGAAAAGAACACGGGTCGAGGTGCACGCCATCGAAGTCGATGTCGTCGCCGAATGCGGCGACACGGATCGACGGTTGTTGCGGTTGATGCAGGCACAATCCAACGCCCGGCATCCAGTGGGCCATCACAGCGGCCTTGGAGATCGCGGCGAGGACGCCGCCCGGATGGTCGTCGCCACGAAACGAAACAGCGGTCACGCGCAGATGTTAACTACGCTAAACAAGCGTTATCAAGATGCATTCCCAGCAGGTGATGGTCGCCGCGGGTCAGTCGGTCGTCGACGAGAACGACAGCGCCTCGTCGTCGATTGCGGCGAGGGCACGTTCGGCGAGCGGCACGACGGAGCCGACCCCCGGCGAGGCCTGCCACTCGTTCACGCACGCTCGACGAGCCGCGACGAGCACCGCAGCGAGCACCCGCACATCGAAGTTGTCGGGCTCCACGGCATGCCGCTGGGCGATCCACTCGGCGAGCGTTTGTTCGAACCGGCTCTCGTAGCCGCGCCGCGCCTCCTCGAGCGAAGGGGTCTCGCTGACGATCCGAGCGACGACAGCTGCATTCTCGTCGAGCGGCACCGACCGCTCCTGTTCGGCGATCGCGGCGAGCACTGCGTCGGTGATCGGTCCGGGCGGCTGGCGATAGAGCATTTCGGTGAACTGATCGGTGGCGACGTCGGCATCGGCGAACAACAGGTCGAGCTTGGAGGCGAAGTGCCGGAACAGGGTTCGCTGGGTGACGCCAGCAGCGGCAGCAATCTCCTCGGTGGTGACATCGTCGTAGCCGCGCTCGGCAAACAGCTCGAGTCCGACCTCGATCAACCGCTGGCGTGTTTCGATGCGCCGCAACGCGGCTGTGGTTGCCCCCGTCATCGATCGCACCGTAACGGAGCGTCGCTGGGACCAATGCCAAAGTACTCTTGACTGATGTCAGCCACTGACATAAGTATGGCAGGTATGGCTAACACAAAGCGAGCCGTCGACGATCACGTCGACGAGCAAGAGGCGGCCACACCGGTTGGCTTTGGCGAGCTGATCCGACCGATTCGCGGCAAGCTCGTGGCGGCCTGCATCGTGCAGGCCTTCGCCGCGCTGGCGGCGCTCGTGCCGTTCATCGCGGTGGCCGAACTGGGTCGCGAGCTCCTGGGCGACCAACCGGTCGACGATGGGCGCCTGTGGGCGATCGCGTGGGTGGCCATCGCCGGCGTCGCCGCCCGAATCGTCCTGTTGTTCATCGCCGCATCGATTACGCACTTTGCCGACAATGACCTGCAGCTCGATCTCCGCCGGCGCCTCGCCGATCGGCTCGGACGAGCTCCACTCGGATGGTTCGACGACCGTGACGGCGGCGACATCAAGAAAGCGGTGGTCGACGACGTCGGTGCGATGCATCACGTCGTCGGACACACCTTCACCGACATCACGGCAGCGATCGTCACGCCGATCGCCGCCATGGCCTACCTGTTCACCATCGACTGGCGGCTGTCGTTGATCGTGCTCGTCCCGTTCCTGATCGGCGTCGCCCTCTACGCCCGACAGTTCGCTGGGTACCGCGACAAGATGGAGGACTACAACCGCTCGCTCGAAGAGATCAACGTCGCCTCGGTCGAGTTCGTGCAAGGAATCTCAGTGGTCAAGACGTTCGGCGAGTCGGGGCGCGCGCATCGACGGTTCTCGAAGGCCGCCAACGAGTTCGTCGACTACTTCTGGAACTGGGTGTCAGGGATGCTGCGGATCTCATCGACATCAGACATCGTGCTGTCGCCGCTCATGACGCTGACCGTGATCGCTGCTGCGGGCACGTGGTTCGTCTCGAGTGACTGGATCAGTGCCGTCGACCTCGTGTTGTTCTTCCTGCTCGGTCTGGTCATGACTGCACCGATCTTGCAGCTCGGCTACGCGATGAACGACTTGCAGACGGCCTCGGATGCTGCGGGTCGTGTCGGAACGCTGCTCGCGACTCCCACGCTCAGCGAGGTTGCCGAACCCCGCCGACCCGAGGGCAACGCCGTCGAGTTCGACGAGGTTTCGTTCAGCTACGACGGCCGCCGCAACGTGCTCGACGGGGTTGCGCTTCGTCTCGAACCGGGGACGGTCACGGCGCTCGTCGGCCCGTCGGGTTCTGGCAAGTCGACACTCGCCAAGTTGCTCTGTCGCTTTTGGGACCCGACCGGCGGTGCCGTACGGATCGGCGGCGTCGATCTCCGCAACATCGCTTCGGACGAGCTCTACCGCCACGTGGGGTTCGTGTTCCAGGACGTGCAGCTGCTGCGTGCGTCCATCGCCGAGAACATCGCCTTGGGTCGCCCGGGCGCCAGTCGTGACGAGGTGATCGCCGCAGCGCGTGCGGCGCAGATTCACGACCGCATCGAACAGTTTGCGGATGGCTACGACACCGTTGTCGACGAGGGCGCAAAGTTGTCGGGCGGCGAGGCGCAACGCGTGTCGATCGCTCGGGCGTTGCTCGCCGATGCACCGATCCTCGTGCTCGACGAGGCAACCGCATTTGCCGACCCCGAGTCGGAGGCCGCCATCCAGGACGCACTGTCGAACCTTGCCGTGGGTCGCACGCTGCTCGTGATCGCCCATCGGCTCTCGACGATCGTCGAAGCCGATCAGATCGCCGTCGTCGATCAGGGCCATGTGGTCGAGCTCGGCCGGCATGGCGATCTCCTCGATCTCGATGGCCTGTATGCCGGGCAGTGGGCGGCAGACCAGCGAGCCGAGCCCACGATCGACAGTACAACCCACCGCACCCAGGAGGTGGCGCAATGATCCGCCGGTTGATGACCGTCGTCAACGACGACGGAGCACTCCGCACCTGCGTCGCATCATGGATTGCCGTCGGCGTGTTGCAGGGCATCGGCTTCGTCCTGCTCGTGCCGATTCTGCGGGCGTTGTTCGACGGTGACACCAGCGCTGCATGGTGGTGGACGTTGGCGATGTTCGGCGTGCTCGTGGTGTACGCGATCGCCCGCTACGTCGCGCAGATGATGTCCTACCGCGCCGCTGTCGGCCTCTCGCGCGGGTTGTTCATGCGGCTTGGCGACAAAATCGCCGATCTGCCGCTCGGGTGGTTCGGCAGCGAACGTGTCGGTTCCATCGGCCGATTGACGAGTAAGGGGGTGATCGACGTGATGGGCACCCCGGCGCACATGTTGCGGCCGATCATCACCGCCTTCGTCACGCCGATCACCGTCATCGCCATCATGTTCTTCTTCGATTGGCGTCTCGCGCTGGCCGCGGCGGTCACTGGGCCCCTCGCGTGGATTGTGTTCCGCTGGTCGGGAAGCTTGGTGCGCGAGGCCGATCACGCCAACGACGCTGCTGCGGCCGAGGCCGGCGGCCGACTTGTCGAGTTCGCCCAGTCGCAGGCGGTGTTGCGGGCGTATGGTCGCACGGTCGAGGGCAACGAGATTCTCGACGCCTCGCTGCTCGGGTACCGCAACACCGGTCGCAGTCTGTTGATCAAGGCGGTACCCGGACTGATCGGGTTCGCTGCGGTGTTGCAGGTGGCATTCGTCATCGTGCTCGTCGTCGGCGTCAACCTGGCCGTCGGCGGCTCGATCGATGGTGCTGAGTTGGTTGCGTTGTTGGTGCTCACGGTTCGGTCGATCGAACCGCTCATCGCGGCAGCAGATGTTGGTGGCGCATTGAAAATGGCCGACAACTCGTTGACCCGGATGGACGAACTCCTGGCCACAGCGACGCTCGAGGAGCCCGCCGCTGGCGGTGCCGAAGCGATGAGCGACCACTCGATCGAGCTCGACGGGGTCAGCTTCGGATACCAGGCAGACGAGCCGGTACTGCGCGACGTCTCGGTCGAGGTGCCGAGCGGTTCGATGCTGGCCATCGTCGGTCCGTCGGGTTCCGGCAAGACGACGATCGCCCGGCTGATCGCCAGATTCTGGGACGTCGACGAGGGGGCGGTGCGCATCGGTGGCGGGGACGTCCGCGACAGCACGACCGAAGCGTTGATGGCACAGTTGGCGATCGTATTCCAGGACACCTACCTGTTCACCGGGTCCGTCGCCGACAACCTCCGTCTCGCCAATGCCGACGCCACCGACGAGCAGCTCGATCGTGTGGCGGCATTGGCGCGGCTCGATGAAATGGTCGAACGCCTCCCCGATGGTTGGCAGTCCGACGTCGGCGAAGGCGGCTCGCGTTTGTCGGGCGGGGAACGTCAACGGGTGTCGATCGCCAGAGCGTTGTTGAAAGATGCGCCGATCGTGTTGCTCGACGAAGCGACTGCTGCGATCGACCCGGCCAACGAGGTCGCCATCCAAAACGCGCTCGACGAATTGCGCGGTCAGCGGACCATCGTCGTCATCGCCCACCGCCTACAAACCGTGGTCAACGCCGACCACATCATCGTGCTCGATCAGGGCGCGATTGCCGAGTCGGGAACACATGCCGACCTTCTCGCCCAGGGTGGTCGGTACGCCGACTTCTGGAACGAACGAACGCGTGCCGCTGGCTGGCGGCTGACAGGAGCAACCAAGTGAGTGCAGCGATCGAAGTCGACGCCATCGTCAAGACCTTCGGTGACACCCGCGCCCTCGACGGTGTGACGTTCAACGTCGACGCCGGCGAAGTACTCGGACTGCTCGGCCCCAACGGCGCCGGCAAGACGACGACGATCAACGTGTTGTCCACCTTGCTGCGGCCCGACTCCGGGTCGGCACGGGTCGCCGGTCTCGATGTAGTCGACGATGCCGAGCGGGTCCGTCAGCACATC
>JBCCVW010000185.1:0-9920 GCA_039194665.1 Actinomycetota bacterium | reverse complement strand
GTCGAGGGCACACCGGTCGTGCGGGTGCGTTCCTTCGACCTCCCGCGTTACGGCGACCTGCGTGTTGGGCTGCCGACCGCTCGGCTGGCAGCGATGTTCAAGCGCATCGCGCCCGACGTGGTGCATCTCGCCGCACCGGCGGTGCTCGGCGCCGCCGGTGCGCTCGCGGCCCGACGCGTCGGCGTGCCGTCCGTCGCGGTGTACCAAACGGATCTCGCTGGCTTCGCCCGTCGGCAGCGGCTCGGCATGGCCCACCGCCCGCTGTGGAAGTGGACCGCCTGGGTCCACCAGCGCGCCGACCTGACGCTGGCACCGTCGACCTCGGCGGTCTGGGCACTGCGCAGCCACGGCGTGCGCGACGTGGCCCTGTGGGCTCGTGGCGTTGATCTCCAACGATTCCATCCGCGACACCGCTCCGACGCGTGGCGATACGCGCTTGCGCCCGACGGCGAGACCATCGTCGGTTTCGTCGGTCGTCTCGCGCCCGAGAAGCAAGTCGATCGCCTGGTCGCGACGTCAGCCCGACCCGGTGTGCGTGTGGTCGTGATCGGGGACGGTCCGGAACGGGCGCGTCTGGAAACAGCAATGCCACGGGCCCGGTTCCTCGGGGTGCGCCACGGTGCCGAACTCGGCGAGTTGTACGCATCGTTCGACGTGTTCGCCCACGCCGGGCTCGACGAGACGTTCTGTCAGGCGGTGCAAGAAGCCCTCGCCTCCGGGCTCCCGGTCGTGGCACCGGCGTCGGGAGGCCCACTCGACCTGGTCCGTCACGGTCAGAACGGCTACCTGTGGAATCCGGCGGACCCCGCATCGTTCTCGGAAGCGATCTCGGAGCTGGTTGGTCATCCGGCGCTTCGTCGACGACTCGGCGCTGCGGCACGCGGCTCGGTCGAAGCTCGGCCGTGGTCGCGCCTGGCCGACGAGCTGATCGACCACTACCGGTCGGTGGGTGCTGTCCCGTCGATTCGCAGGCGGCGGGCGGCATGACGATCGCCGTCATCTCGATCCACGACGTTGCACCAGCGACGTTGCCGGCATCCCAGCGGCTGCTCGATCTCGTCGAGACGATCGAGGCCACCGCGTCGCTCCTCGTCGTGGCTGGGCCGTGGCGGGAACCGTCGATCGACGACAGCGCGCACTTCGGGCCCTGGCTCCGCAGTGCGGAGGCGCGCGGCCACGAGATCGTGGTGCATGGCTGGGAGCATCGGGCGTTCCACGATCCGGCTGGCCGCACCCGTCTGACGCGCCGGATTGGCGATCGGCTCATCGCCCGCGGCTGCGCGGAGTTTGGTGCGCTCGGGCGCGACGAGGCGTTGCGTCGCAGCGCTGCAGGGCTTTCGGCCCTCACCGGGCTGGGGGTCTCGCCGATCGGCTTCACGCCCCCCGGTTGGCTCGCCTCGCGTGATGCCGAGCGAGCGCTCGCAGCAATCGGTTTCGAATACACCACGACACGCACGGCAGTGATCGATCTCGTCCGCAACCGACGCGTCGAGATTCCGGCGCTGTCCCACCGCTCCAGGAGCCCGCTTGCCGGCGTTACCGCCCGTACGATCACTGCCATCGGCGCCCATCGGTGTCGACTTGGTGACCCGGTGCGGCTTGCGTTGCACCCGCCCGACGTGCTCGACGTGCGCTTGGCAACCGCGACAGAGCAGCTGGTCGACCTCATCGGCGCGTCGACCTTGGCCCTCATGACGTACGACCGACTGATTGCTGCGCATCGCGACCGGCTGGACGGGATCGCCAGCGCCGACGCCGAACTGCTGGCGGACCTCCCCGTCGGGCCGATTCACGACCCCGATGCCGGGGAGTTGCACCGGTTGGGGACCGCTCGCCCAGAGCAGACCGATCGGTCACAACGCACGGGAGGCACCCGATGAAGATCCTGCAGTTGGCGAACTTCTACCACCCGCGCTCGGGTGGCCTGCGCACTGCGATCGATGCGCTCGCCCGGGGGTATGCCACCGAGGGGCACGACGTCTCGCTCCTCGTCCCGGGGGCAGGCCGTGACCTGCGGCGCATCGACGATCGCACCGTGGTGACCGTGCGCGCACCGCGTGTGCCACGCTCGGGTGGCTACCGCACGATTGTCGGCCAGCGTTCGGTCCATGAGGCGGTGCGACGACTCGCTCCCGACGTGATCGAACTATCGGACAAGACCACGCTTGCCCGGGCGATCGCGGCGATGCCCGATCGTCCACCGGTGGTGGTGATTTCCCACGAGCGTCTCGATCGAGTCGTTGCCCAACACGTCCCCGTACCGTCTGCGGCAGCTGGTCGCATCGCCAGCCTGACCGATCGGTGGACGCGTCGAGCCCTGTATGGCGCAGACGCGCTTGTGTGCGCGTCACGTTTCGCCTCGAGCGAGTTCGATCGTATGGCGGCGGCGCGCAATGCTCGCCGTGTCCCGCCGGTGCGACTGATCCCGCTTGGCGTCGACCTCCAGCGATTCACACCGGAGGCGCGCCACGATCGTTCGGCCTTGGCGCAGCTGCCGCCTCGGCTCCCCGGCGTGCGCCGCTTCGTCTACGTCGGACGTCTGTCGCCGGAAAAGCGCCCGGGTGACGCCATCGAAGCGGTGCAGCGGGTACTCGAGACGGGACGAGCTGTCGAACTCGTCATCGCCGGCGGTGGTCCGTTGCGCAGCGAGCTCGAACTGATGGCGGCGCCCTCCCCCGTGACGTTTCTTGGTCACATCGTCGATCGTCGGATGATTGCCACGCTGATCGCCGACGCCGACGTGGCGATTGCGCCATCGCCCAACGAAACATTCGGTCTCGCTGCGCTGGAGGCGATGGCTGCGGGTACGCCGGTGGTCGCCGTTGCGGGGGGTGCGGTGGCCGAGATTGTCGTGCCTGGCGCCGGGGCAACCGGTAGTGGTGGCGGCAACGCGCTTGCCGCGGCATCTGTACGGCTGCTCGACGGCGATCGTGCTCGGCAGCGCGTGGTGTCACGGGCGCGGGCGGAGGACTTCCCATGGGAGCGCACGGTCGACGCAATGGTGTCGCTGTTCCGCGAGGTCGTCGCCGCGCGGGCGGCGCGCTGGGCGGGTTAGCGATGGCGCTGCCCGCGGCGACGGTCGCCGTTGCTGTCGATGCGCTGGGCCACGAGGACGTTGCTGAGATCGAGCGGCTGTTCGACGACACCGTGCTGCTCGGGACGCCGTCGGCGCAGCCGCTGGCCGGATTCGACGATTACCGCGACATGTGCCTCGGGTGGTACCTGGGCGAGGGCCGCGGCGACGTGGGCGTCGCCCGCCTCGAGGGTGAGGTGAGCGGGTATGCCTTGGTGTGCGCCGACCAGCGGTCGGCGAGTCGCCGTGAGCGCCGCGCGGCGCTTGCGCTGGTCGGCCGGCTCGGCCTCCTCGCTGCCCGCGGTCGTCTCGATGTGGCGAGCCGAGCGTTCTATCGGTTGCGTGTGCGCGACGCGTGGACCTTGGCCCGCCGCCACCGGCATCCACCTGCAGCGGTACACGCCCATCTCAACGTGCGTGTCGGCCGCCGCAGCGGTTCCACCACGCTGGCGTTGGTGGAGCACATCGATCGACGTTGCTGCCTCGCCGGCGAACGTCGGTGGTACGGAGAGATGAACGAGCGCCGCGGCCGCCGCAGCCGGGCGCTTGCCCGACTGGGATTCGAGATCGTCGACGTCGGTCCGAACCACACCTTGAGCGCGCTCCTCGGCACCGATGTCGACCGGCTCACGGTGGTGCGTTGCCTCGACTGACGTCGCGGCCTCGATCGCCCAACGACGCGGGTGCGTGCGCGTCTATTGTGCTTCGAGTTCGGCCAGCACGGCGGCCATCGCTTCGCCCATGAGTTGCTCGCGTGGTGGCATGCCTGGGGACTGCTCGGGTTGCTGCGGATTGATGCCCTCGCCGATCGCGCCAAAGCGATCCCTCACCAGCTCGAGCCAGTCGGCATGGGGGAACACCCAGAATCGGTTCTCACGTACGGCGTTGATCACCAGATCGGCGACGACGGCGGGTTGGATGCCCTCGGCGATGGCGGTGCGTGCGTGCTTGAACAGCACGGTCTGGGCCGTGTCGTACTCGGGTTTGTTGCCCAGCTCGTCTGGCCAGTTGCGGTCGGCATCGAGGATGCCGGTGCGTACGAATCCAGGGCACACGCAGCTCACACCGATGGGCACCGGCGACATCTCCATCGAGGTGTAGAGGTCTTCGGTGACGGCGATGACGGCGTGCTTGCTGGCGTCGTAGGCCGCCCCGAAACCAGGAAACAGACCGGCGATCGACGCCGTGTTGACGATGTGTCCGCCGCCGGATTCCAGAATCCGCGGCAAGAACGCGCGCACGCCGTGAACCACTCCCCAGAAGTTGACCCCCATGGTCCATGTCCACGTCTCGATCGGTCCGATCCACGGGTCGCCTTTGCCAGTCACTCCGGCGTTGTTGCAGACCACGTGGACGGCACCGAACCGCTCGACGGTCGCCGTCGCCAGCGCCTCGACCTGCTCGGCTTGGCTCACATCGGTGACCGAGGTCATCGTCTCGACGCCGTGCGCGGCCCGCACTTCGCCGTCGGCGGTGGTCAGATCGTCCTCATTGATGTCGGCGAGCACCAGCTTGCAGCCGGCGGCGGCGAATGCGTTGGCCATCGCCAAACCGATTCCGCTTCCGGCTCCGGTGATGACCACGACGGTGTCCGTGCCCAGCTCCATGTGATGCGCCCTTTCGGTAGATCCCCCTGCTGGGACGCTACCTCAGGCCGGATTCCGGCGTAGGCTCCGGGGCACGCATGCGAAAGGAACCGCGATGACCGGGAACTCCGTCTTCCGTCCACGTGACGTCGCCGTCCTCGGAGTGGAAGCCGTCGAGGCTCCCGAGGTGGTCACATCGGCGTGGATCGACGAGCAACTCGCCGCAACCTACGAGCGCACCGGCCTGCAGGCCGGCACGCTCTCCGATCTCGCCGGCATCGAGGAACGGCGGTGGTGGCCCGAAGACGTCACCTTCGACCAGGCCGCCGCCATGGCCGGCCGGAAGGTGATCGATTCGACGGGGATCGACCCGGAGCGGATCGGCATGCTCATCTCCACGTCCGTGTGCAAACACCATCTGGAGCCGTCGGTGTCGTGCGCGGTGCATCATCAGCTCGAGCTGTCGCCGAGCTGTCTCAACTTCGATGTGGGTAACGCCTGTCTCGGGTTCATCAACGGGATGCAGATCGCCGCAGCGTCGATCGATTCCGGCATGATCGACTATGCGATCATCGTCGACGGCGAGGGCAGCCGGCACACCCAGTTGGCCACAATCGAGCGGCTGCAGCGGGCCGAGACCACGGCGGCGGACGTGTTCGCCGAGTTTGCCTCGCTGACCCTCGGATCCGGCGCAGCGGCGGCGATCATGTGCCGGGCCTCCGAGCACCCCGAGGCGCACCGCTTCGTCGGTGGAATCGCGCGCGCCGGCACCGAACACCATCAGCTGTGCGTTGGTGACCTCGACCGCATGACCACGGATACGCACGGTTTGCTCGTGGCTGGTCTCGATCTGGCCGAGGCGGCATGGAAGTACGCCGGCCACGAGTTCGATTGGGAGCTCGGCGTCGACTGGTACATGATCCACCACGTGAGCCAGGTGCACACGAAGATGATCACCGATCGACTCGGGGTCGACCTCGATCGCGTGCCGCTCACGTTCCCGCGCTACGGGAACGTCGGTCCAGCTGCTATCCCGATCACGCTGGTGAGCGTCGCCGATCAGATCGAGCGAGGCGACCGCGTGTTGTGCATGGGCATCGGTTCGGGACTGAACACGAGCATCACCGAACTCGTCTGGTGACCGTCGCGCTCCCCACGGCCGCGGAGTGGGCGCGGTGGGGCGTGCCCGCCGAGTGGTCGCGACTCGTCGACGTACCCGAGCGCGGCGGAGCGCCTCGTCGCTGGCACGTACTCGATACCGGTCCGCCCGACGCTGCGACGACCGGCGGCGAGACCGCACCGACCGTGTTGTGCGTGCACGGAAACCCCACGTGGGCCTTCGTGTGGTCACGCGTTGCGCATGCATTGGCCGCACGCCATCGGGTGGTGGCGGTCGACCAGCTGGGAATGGGGTACAGCGAGCGCACCCCCAGGCGCCGGTACGCCGACCGAGTGGCGGATCTGGCCGACGTGGTCGATGCACTCGATCTCACCGCCGACGGCCCGATCGTGGTGGTCGGTCACGACTGGGGTGGCGCGATTGCGATGGGCTGGGCGGTCGCCCACGGCGACGACCTCGCCGCGCTCGTGTTGTGCAATACCGGTATCGCCGTTCCGGATGGTCGGTCTGCGCCGGCGATCATCCGCCTCGCCGCGTCGCCGTTCCTGCTCGACGCGGTATGCCGCGGCACCCCGATCTTTGTCCGCGGTGCCGCTCGACTGTCGCGTGGTCGCCTGAGCAAGGTCGAGCGCGAGGCGCTCGATGCGCCGTATCGAGGTGCGCCGCAGCGGGCTGCCGTCGCCGACTTCGTCGACGACATCCCGTTGCGCGACGACGCACCCAGCGCCGACGTTCTCGACGCCGTCGCCGCCGAGTTGTCTGACATCAGCGCGCCGGTGCTGCTGGCCTGGGGCCCCGATGACCCGGTGTTCAACGACGACTTTCTCGACGACTTGGCGAAGCGGATGCCGCACGCCGACCGTCACCGGTTCCCGCGTGGCGGCCACCTCCTGCCCCTGGAGGACATCGGTGCACCCTCGGCTGCTGACGTGATCGCCGGCTGGCTCGATCACAACACGACGGAGAACGGCGCGACAACGGCTCACCAGGTGAACGAGGAGTCGATGCAGAGGGTCGGCGCTCATCGACCGCTGTGGGCGCCGATCGACGAGATCACCGCCGACCCCGTGCGCCGCGCCGACCGCGCCGTGGTCGACATGGCCAGCGGCGACACGGTGACGTGGTCGGAGCTGAGCGAGCGCATCGAGCGTGGGGCGCGAGCGTTGCGCGCCAGTGGCATGACGACCGGGGATCGAGTCGCCATGCTCACGCCGCCCGGTGTCGACGCACTCGTCGTCGCCTACGCGATCGTGCGTGCCGGGGGTGTCGCAGTGGTCGCCGATCGTGGCTTGGGGCTGTCTGGATTGCGCACGGCGGTGCGTTCGTCTCGACCCAAGTTCGTTGTGGGTCCGCGGCAGGCGCGCGGCGCCGCTCGAGTGCTGCGCTGGGCGCCCGGTGCGACGATGCTCGACCCAGGCGAACTGCGGGACGGTCCGGAAGCCGGCGAGTTGCCCGTACCGGGCCCCGACGATCTGGCGGCGGTGCTGTTCACCTCGGGAGCGACCGGCCCGGCCAAGGGAGTGCGCTACACCCACGCGCAGCTGGCCGCGCAACGCGACGCACTCGAGACGACCTACGCGATCACCGCTGACGACCGCCTCGTCGCAGCGTTTGCGCCGTTCGCGCTGTACGGACCCGGGTTGGGCATCACCACCGCGTTGCCCGATAGCGACGTGACTCGGCCTGGCACCCTTTCTGCAGCGGACTTGTCGGCGGCATGCGCAGAGATCGACGCAACGATGGCTTTTGCCTCCCCTGCCGCGCTGGCCAACGTGGTGCGCACGGCGGGGAGCGGCGATCAGGCCGGCAACGTCGATGGGCTGCGCGGATTGCGGGTGCTGATGAGTGCTGGTGCGCCGGTGCCCTCTGAGCTGCTGCACGACGTTGCCCAGCTCACGCCGAGCGCCACCTTGCACACGCCGTACGGCATGACCGAGTCGCTTCCGGTCGCAGACGTCGAGCTGACGGTGATCGACGCTGCCGATGCCGACGATCCGCACGGCGGCGTGTGCGTCGGTGCCCCGGTGGAGGGTGCCGAGGTGCTGATCGTGCCGTTCGGCTTCGATGCTCGACAGCCCGTTGGTGAGTTGGCCGCGGGGCTGATGGGTGAGATCCTCGTTCGATCGCCATGGACCAGCGCCGGCTACGACGGCCTGTGGGCGACGCAGACCGCGGCCCGACCGTTGGACACGGAGGGACGACGGTGGCACCGCACTGGCGACGTCGGACACCTGGACGCGGCGGGCCGGTTGTGGGTCGAAGGGCGCAGCGTGCACGTGATCACGGCAGTGGAGCCGATCACCCCGGTACCTGTCGAGCGTGCGGTGGAGCGGCGGCTGAGAGGAACGCGCGTCGCTGCTGTCGGCATCGGTCCTGCCGGACGCCAACAGCTCGCCGTGGTGATCGAACAGCGCGGGGCCAACGGACTCGCCAGCACCGACATCGCCCGCGTGGTGCGCAGCGCCGTGGAACCGTTGGACATCGACGTCGCCGCCGTACTGGCGGTCGCTGAGATTCCCGTCGACATCCGTCACGAAGCCAAGATCGACCGTGCTGCCGTGGCCCGCTGGGCCGAACGCGTTCTCGCGGGCCGGCGCGTCCGACCGCTGCGCCGACACTGAGGTCGGGTCGGAGTGTCGATGCGCACGCTGGTGACCGGTTCGTCGAGTCGGATCGGGCTCGGTGTGGTTGCGGCGCTGCGTGGCCGTGGCGACGAGGTGGTCACACTGCAGCGCCGCCCGGTACCCGCTCTCGAGGCACTCGACGTCCGCCAGGTCGCCGGTGACATCCGCGACGCCGATCGTGTCGCCGAGGCGATCGATGGCTGTGACGGGGTGATCCATCTCGCCGCCCGCGTCGGTGTGGTCGGCAGCTGGGACGACTTCCACTCGGTGAACGTCGACGGCACCGCGGTGGTGCTCGACGCAGCACGACGGGCCGATGTGCAACGGTTCGTGCACGTGTCGTCGCCATCGGTGGCCCACGAGGGCGACTCATTGGTGGGGGAGGGGGCGGGCCCACCGGTCACTGGCCGACGACGGGCGTTCTACCCCGAGTCGAAGGCGCTCGCCGAGCAGCTGGTGATGGCCCCTTCGTCGTCAGCGACGAGGGTTGTTGCGGTCCGTCCGCACTTGGTGTGGGGGCCTGGCGACGAGCAACTCGTCGGGCGGATCGTCGAACGCGCACGAGCGGGTCGCCTCGCCGTGGTCGGCACCGGGGCGGCGCTGGTCGATACGACCTACGTCGACAATGCGGTCGATGCGCTCGTGGCTGCACTGGATGCATTGGAGCCCGACGCCGACTGCGTCGGGCGGGCGTACGTGATCGCCAATGGCGAGCCGCGACCGATCATCGAGCTGATCGCCGGAATCTGTGCGGCCGCCGGGGCCCCGTTCGCCCCACGGCGTGTCCCGTTGCGGGTCGCTCGACCAGCGGGCGCGCTGGTCGAGCGGTTGTGGGCGACGGTGGCGCCACACGCCGAGCCGCCGATCACGGCGTTCGTCGCCGAGCAGCTCGGCACCGCGCACTGGTTCGACCCTGGACCCGCCGCCACCGACCTGGGTTGGCGGGCACGCGTCTCGATCGACGACGGGCTCGACCGACTCGGCGACTGGTTCACCGCCGGCTGTCCGGAGTGGCCTGAAGCGCAGTAAAGTCTCCGCCCTGGCGACGTGGCCGAGTGGCTTAGGCAACGGCCTGCAAAGCCGTCTACCCGGGTTCGATTCCCGGCGTCGCCTCCACACCGCCCGTGGCTCCGGGCAGCAGCGCTCGCGGCCCGCTGTCCGGGGCTCGGTCAGTTGATTTCGGTGCCGTCGGGGTGGTGGGTGTGCCAGTTGCCGTCGGGGTCGCGGTGGACGCGGTAGCCGCGTTCTTTGTGCAGGTTGTGTGCTCGGCACAGTGGTGCTCCGTTGCGGGGGACGGTGGCGCCGTGGGCGGCCCAGCTCTGTGAGTGGTCGGCGTCGCACCAGGCGACGGGCCGGTCACAACCGGCCCAGGCGCATTCGGTTTCGAGCAGCATGACGGCTTCGCGGGCGGCGCCGGTGAACAACCGCGCCCGTCGCCCCAGATCGGTGACCACACCCTGGGTGTCGTACACGACACGACGGACGTGACCGATGAGGGCGGCGTTGATCGCCTCGTC
>JBCCVW010000184.1:0-9996 GCA_039194665.1 Actinomycetota bacterium | reverse complement strand
GGGCGCCTCACCCCGTTCCCCGCGCGCCCGTTTACTGGGTCCCCCCCACCACCGTTACAAGTCCGGTGTATGAACGACCGCGCCAACGGTGGGGGCCCCGCCGGGCGATCCCGAGGGCGAGCGCAATCGTGGCGACGCCGTCGGCGAGCGGGCTCAGCCAAAAGGCCAACCCACGCTCGGCGTAGGCCCCGCGAGTGCCGACCAGCGTTCCGACACGCACGGCGAGAAGGAGCGCGTCGAGCAGGTCGGCTCGACCGGTGACGACCCGCCACAGCGGCAGGGTCTGGGTGAGCCCCACCACAGCGAGCCCTCCGAGCTGGCGGGCTGGTGACTCGACGCCGGGAAGTGCGATCGAACGTCCCCAACCGCGCCACGTGTCGCCGAACGACTCGAACATGCGCACCGTCAGGACGTCGGCGCCGTCGAGGAATCCCACCCGCCATCCGAGTGATGCCAGATTGCGGGCCAACGCAATGTCCTCGACCACCTCGCTGCGCACCGGTTCGAGTCCGCCAGCGGCGAGGAACGGCGACCGGCGGATCACCATGCACTGGCCGTTGGCCATCGTGCGGTTGGCGACGACGTCGACCCCTGGTGGGCCGTACCGGTACACCAGCGTGGTCAACATCGCAGGGTGCAGCCAGCGTGCACCCGCTGTGGGGCAGTCGAACCGTCCGCCGATGGTGAGGAAGTCGAACGCATCAGCCTGCGCTCGATCGACCACCGACGTTGGGAGCGCCGTGTCGGGGCGCGTGTCGGCGTCCAACGTGACCACCCACTCGCTCGACGCCACCTCGATCCCTTGTTGCAGCGCCCAGGCCTTTCCCGCCCATCCGTCGGGCAACGGAGTGCCGGTGATTACCTGCGCGCCAGACTCGGCGGCGAGCGACGCAGTGGCATCGGTCGACTCGTCGTCGACAACGAGCACTTCGGCGACGCCGGGAGCGCCGACGATCGCTGTGAGCAGGGGGCCGATCCGCGCCGCCTCGTTACGTGCCGGGATGACGATGCTCACGGTCGACTGGGCGCGGACACTGGCCGTACGCTCGATTGGCGGAGCCGCGCGTGCGGTACCGGCGATGCGGGTCAGCGCAACCGCGCCGACTGCTGCACGCACCGCGATCGAGAGTAACTGTCGTGCGGTCATGCGTCGGCGGCGACCATGTCGGCAACGATGCGTGCGCTGGTCATCACCAGGGGCAATCCGCCGCCCGGATGGCTCGACCCGCCGACGAGGTACAGGCCGTCGCGCGCTCCACGGTTCGCCGGACGGAGGAATGCTGCTCGTGCCCCGTTCGACGATGTGCCATAGATCGCGCCACCGGGGGAGCGATAGCGCTCGGCGATGTCGTGCGGTGTCATCGTCTCGACGAATCGAGCGCCGCCCGTGAGGTCGACGCCGCGCGCCGCAAGCTGCTCGAAGATCAATGACGAGTAGCGCTCGCGATCGACCGCTGCGCCCGGTGGGGTGTTGACGAGGAGAAACCAGTTCTCGAAGCCGTCGGGTGCCTGGCTCGGATCGGTGAGCGACGACACGCACGCATACACGGTTGGCTCATCGGCCAGCCGCCCCGCTTCGAGCGCATCGAACTCGCGGCGCTCATCGCTGGAGAACCACACGTTGTGATGGCCGACGCCTCGGCGTTCGTCGTGCGGTACGCCGACACACACGACGAACCCGCTCGTGGAACGCGGTGCCCGGCGGACGCGGCGCAGCGCAACCGTGTTCGGCAGGAGGTCGCGGTACAGATGCTCGGCATCGACGTTGGCGATCACGATGTCGGCGGGCACCTGTTCGCCACCGAGCAGCGTCACGCCCGTGACGCGCGACGGCCCGGCGACGACCTGGGAGACTTCCGTGCCCACGCGCAGCTCCACACCCATCGTCTGCGCGGTCGACTCGAGGGCACGACGAATCGCGTCGAGTCCGCCCAGCGGGTACCAGCAGCCGAACGCCGATTCGAGGTGGGGGATACACGCCAACGTCGCCGGAGCGCGGTACGGCGACGAACCCGAATACGTGGCGTACCGACCAGCCCATTGCACCAATCGGGGGTCGTCGAAGCAGCGGCGCGCCGCAGCGTCGAGCGTACGCAGTGGATCGATGGCCGTCAGGTCGAACGGCGTGCGCATCCGCCCAGCGAGCTGGGCGGGGTTGTTCATCGGGCCGGCGAAGAACGTGCGCTCGGCGACACTCCAGATTCGTCGGCCCCGTTCGTCGAAGCGTCGCCACCCGTGCCCAGCCCCGTCGGCAACGGCGTCGAAGGCCGCGGCAGTACGTGTGGCATCGTCGTGGACGGTCAGCGCGGAACCGTCCGGCCAGAAGTAGTGGAACTGGGGGTCGAGCCGCACCAGCGACAGTTGCTCTTCGACAGACGTGCCAGCCACAGCGAACAGCTCGTCGAGCACCGCCGGCCAGGTCACCAACGACGGACCGACGTCGAATGTGAACCCGTCGCGCTGGAGCGTGGCGAGCTTGCCGCCGAGCACGCCGTTGCGCTCGATCACTTGCACTGAGTGGCCAGCCGCACGGAGTCGGATCGCCGTCGCCAATCCGCCGACTCCACCGCCGACGATCACCACCCGGCGCGCTGTACGTCGATCAGCCGCGAGCCGATCAGTCACGAGTGAGCTTCCCCACCGCTGCGGCGGCGAACGGCAGCATCGCCGCACCACCCACCGCTGCGACCGCGCGGTCGCGGAAGAATGCAGCGAAGCCGAGCGTCTCCATCACCGCCATGAAGGTGTATTCACCAACCAATGGCGCAGAGGGTCGATGTCGTACCGGCAAGAGGGCCTCGAACAGGGTCATCAGCGCGGCGCTCGTCGCCAACCACCCCACATAGTTCGACGCCGGAATGCCGCGATATCGGCCGACCCGCTGCCACTGCCAGTACCCCTCGCCGACCATCTGTGGATCGAGGAACGCATCCCACGCGGTGAGCGCGGCGGCGCCAACCGTGACACGGCCTGCCGGTTGCTGCGTCACTGCGCTGGCGACCTCGCGCGCCGGGACTCCGAGTGCGAACCAGGCCATCGGCACGATGGCGGGGACGCCGCCGATCGTCGGTCGCAGCCGACCGGTGTAGCGATACCGCCCGAATGGCCAGCCGGTGGTGGAGCCGACCCGTTCGACGGCCGTGGTCGCGATGGTGGTGGCCGCCGCAGCGCCGCCCGCTCGACGCCAACCCCATCGGTCGGCAGTGTTGGCCAGGGTCGTGGTGAACGAGCCGGCGACCACGACGGTGGACAACACCCGCCGCGCCCGGCCACCTCGCGCACACAGCGGTGTGGCAATCATCGCGGCCGCCGTGAGGCCGCCGGCGACCGCAGCGAGGCGTGTCGCTGCGGTCGCCCGCGTCGCCGTGGTCACAGCCGCGTCACGGCAACATCATGCGCGCCGCAACGCGCGCCTTGGTGAACGTCGACACCGAGGCACGGCCGGAGAACACGTCGTACTGGCGACCTTCGATCTCGTCGAGGATCAGGCCGTACAGCGTGTGCGCCGCACGCACGCATCGCGCCGAGCGGTCGGGCAGCATGGCGATGCCGAGATCAGCCGATGCGTACAGGGCTCGGCAACGGTCGATCTCGAACTGCATCAAATCGACGAACTCCGGCGACACGGCGCGCGTCGTCAGTTCGACGCCGAACCGCTCGGTGTCGTCGAGTGGTATGTACTGGCGGCCGCGATCGAGGTCTTCGTCGATGTCGCGCAAGAAGTTCGTCAGCTGGAAGGCGTTGCCGAGGTCTCTGGCGTGCGGCGTGGCTGCGTCGAGATCGTCGGGTTCGAGGATCGGCAGCATCATCTCGCCGATGACGGCCGCCGAGCCGTCCATGTAGTCGAGGAGGTCGTCCCAGGTCTGGTACGAGTCGACGGTGAGGTCCATGGTCATCGACCGCAGGAATCGCTCGAATGCCTTTGGTGCGATGTCGAAGGCGCGCACCGTGTGGACCACGGCCTTCAACACCGGATCGTCGGATCGTCCGGCGTCGAGGTCGGCGAAGAACCGTCGGCCGAAATCGGCCAGGGCGTCGGCGCGCACGTGAGTGGGCACATCGCGACCGCCCTGGGAGGGAATCTCGTCGACGATGTCGTCGGCATAGCGAGCGAACGCGTACAACGCGTGCACATGGTGCTGCTTCACCTTGGGAAGCACCTTGGTCGACCAGTAGTAGGTGGTGCCATGTCGCTTGTTGAACTCGCGGCACAGCGCATAACTGGCGTCGAGCGTGACCGGGCCCTCAGGCAACAACTGGGTGGTCGGTATGGGTGGTCGCCGACGCAGCGAGATGCTCATCGGTGCGCCACTACCGCTGGTCGGCGTACTCGGCGACGCGCTCCGCGGCGAGCTTGCCCGAGATCAACACCATCGGGACGCCCACGCCAGGCAGCGTCGATGACCCGGTGAACACCAGCCCAGGGACCTTGCGGTTGACGTTGTTCGGGCGGAACGGTCCGGTCTGGAAGAACGTGTGGGCCAGCCCGAACGGCGTGCCCTGCTCCATTCCCATGCGCTCCCAATCGGCGGGGTCGTACACCTCGTCGACCACGACGTCGGTCGGGTAGCCGAGTGCCGCGGTGCGCGCCCGCAGTTCACCGGTGATGCGGTCTCGTTCGCGCAGCCAATCGATCGTGCCGCTCAGATTCGGCGTCGGCTCGAGTACGTACAAGCTGCTGCACCCTTCCGGCGCCAAGGACGGGTCGTCGAGGCTGTGCAGCGTGACAAGGATCGATGGATCGGGCATCCGTACGCCGTCGTCGATCAGCGCCTTGAACGAGGCGTTCCAGTCGCGCCCGAAGTGGATGTTGTGATGCGCAGCACCGGTCGGCGGCAGGCCGCGTACGCCTGCGACCCACAGCAGGCACGACGGTGAGTACTTGCCGTTGCGCGCCGCACGCGGTGCTCGCACATCGGGGAGCAGTTCGCGGTAGGCGACCGGCAGATCGGGGTTGCACACCACGGCTTCGGCTTCGATCGACGTACCGTCGGCCAGCCCAACCCCGGTCACCCGTCCATCGCTGGCGCGGTGAATTGCGGCAACGTCGGTGTCGTAGCGGATCTCGACGCCGGCCTTCTCCACGGCTGAGGCGAGGCCCGCGGCCATCATGTGCATCCCGCCCTCTGGCACGAACACGCCTTCGACCGAGTCCATGTACGTGATCACGGCGTAGAGGGCGAGTGCCTCGTAGGGCGCGAGGCCGGCATACATCGACTGGAAGCTGAAGATGCGTTGTAGCCGCTCGTCGTCGAAGAACGAGGCCACCTTGCGCCCGAGCTTGCCGAACCCACCGAGACGCACCAACGAGAGGCCTGCGCGCCACGGCTTCAGGAGGTCGAGGGGCGAATTGAAGTTGGCGTCGATGAACGCGTCGAGCTCGGCGGTGTACAGCTGCTCGAGCCAGTCGCAGAAGCGGAGGAACGCGTCGGCTTCGTGCCGGTTGGCGAACTGCTCGATCTCGGATGCCATCGCCTCACGCCCGTGCCGTACGAACAGCTCGGAACCGTCGGCGTACACGGCTCGGTACATCGGGTCGACCGGCTTGACCGTGATGAAGTCGTCCATTGACGCGCCAGCGGCGGCGAACGCGTCGGCGAGCAGGCCGGGCATGGTCAGCACGGTCGGTCCGTTGTCGAGGCGGAACCCGTCGTGTTCGATCAGTCCGGCGCGTCCTCCGGGGATCGACTCGCGCTCGAGAATCGTGACGCCGTGGCCCGCTCCGCGCAGATGAGCTGCCGCCGAGAGCCCGGCGAGTCCGGCGCCGATGACGATCGTGTTCATGTCGACCTCCAACTCACGTAGCTCGCCAGCTCGATCAGCTCGGCGGCGGCCTCGCCTTCGATCGGTGCGGACTCGATCGCTGAGATCGCGGTCGCAGTGAGCTCGGCGATGTGCGACTCGAGCTCGTCGAGGGCACCGGTGTCGATGATCGCCTGCTGAATCGCGGCGACGCCGGCGTCGTCGAGACCGGGGTCACCGACCATGTCCAGCGCAGCGCGTTGTGTGTCGTTCGCCGCAGCGACCGCCCGCGCCAACAGCGGCGTCGGCTTGCCCTCGCGCAGATCGCTGCCGACCGGCTTGCCAGTGGCAGCCGCATCACCGAACGCGCCCATCACGTCGTCGCGCATCTGGAACGCGTCACCGAGCGGCAGCCCGTATGCGCTGAGTGCGGGAAGCAGCACGTCGGAGCGTTCCGGGGCGGCCAGCAGGGCACCGAGATGTAATGGTCGTTCGATCGTGTACTTGCCCGACTTGTAGCGGCAGATGCGGTCGGCCTTGTGCACGCGGCGTTCGCCGCGGACCGACCCAGCGATGTCGAGGAACTGGCCGATGTTGAGTTCGATTCGCAACTCGTTCCACACCCGAATCGCTTCGAGCGGGGCACCTTCGAGGAGGCGATCGGCGTAGACGAACGCCAAGTCGCCGACCAGGATCGCCACGCCTTCGCCATAACGCCGTGATTCGCCGGCCCATGCGGCGGCCGCATGCTCGTCGCGCGCCACGGCGTGCGTCGTCGGCTGCCCACGACGGGTTTCGGCATCGTCCATCACGTCGTCGTGGAACAGGGCAAACGCATGCATCAGCTCGAACGCTGCGCCGGCATCGACGGCCGCTGCATCGGTGGTGGCGCCGCCGGCGGCGATGTAACCCCAATGGCAAAACGCCGGTCGCAGCCGCTTGCCGCCCGACATCACCAGCCGCCGAATCTCATCGATCGGTTGCGCCAGGTCGGCGTCGAATGCGGCCCACCGCTCACGCTCGGCGATCAGCAGCTCGTCGAGTCGTTGATCGACGCGCGACGCGATGACGGCCAGGGTTGGCGGGGCATTGCGTGGCGGTTGTTGTGTAGTCGTCGACGACACGAGGAGGAGCGTATCGGCGGCGGTTCGGTGCCCGCCTCTACGTGCTCTCGATCGCCGCCCGTGACATGTGCGACCAGCGGGTCGGAGCGGGTTATCGGTCGTCGGCCTCGAGCCCGGACGTGACGTCGGTGATGCGCACCCGGGCGTCGTTGATACGCGCTCGGCACAATGCGATCAGCTCCGACGCTCGGGCCACCTGGTCGGCGAGGTGATCGACGTCGACGTCGGTCTGTTCCAGCCGGGCCAGGATCTCATCGAGCTCGTCGAGTGCATCCCGGTAGCTGATGGTGTTGCCGTCGGTGGTGCTGCTGGTGTCGTAGTCGGCGTCGTCGGACATCAAGATGCTGCTTTCGGGTCGGGCCGGCGCGGCGCGGCGCTCGGGGTCGTGGACGTGACGGTGCTGTGCACCGTGCCGTCGATCGTCGATGTGTGGAGCTCGACCCCGAGTGCCGTGTCGTCGGTCGAGCGGACGACACGACCGTCGGCGCGTCGGGTGATGGTCCATCCGCGGGCGAGCTGCACGGCGGGGTCGACCGCCGCTCTGCGGGCGTCGAGCAGATCGAGGCGCGCCGCCTGCTGCTCGAGCAACTCGTTCGGCCGACGGCCGAGGCGTGCGGCGCATGCGTCGAGGTGGAGGTCGGCCCGATCGAGCACCAACGGCGTGCGGGTGGCGATCGCGGTGACGCGCCCGGCGAGTCGTTGGTCGGCCCGGTCGACCGCGGCGCGTGTCCGCTCAGCGACGCGCTCGGCGTGGGCATCGAGTCGAGTAGTCGCAGTGTGCAGGGCCCGCTCGCTCGAGCGCCCGATTGCCGCCGACCGATCGTTGATCGCCTGCCGGACGGTGTTGACCCGCTCGATCAACGCTGCTGCGCATGCGGTTGGCGTCTTGAGTGCGGTGTGCGCCACCTCGTCGGCGATGCTGCGATCGATCTCGTGCCCGAGTCCGGTGAGCACCGGGACGGGGGCCGAAGCAATGGCCTGAGCGATCGGTTCGGCGTCGAACACGGCGAGTTCGGTGCGCGCCCCGCCGCCGCGGATGACCACGATCGCGTCGAGTTGGTGTGTACCGAGCATGTCGACGGCCGTGGCCACCTGCTCGATCGCACCATCTCCTTGGACTCTGGTGTCGGCGACGTGCAGGTGGAAGCCGAAGCCACTCGTGCTGAGCTCGTCGTGGAAGTCGTGCCACGCCGCCGTGCCCATACTGGTGACCACGCCGATGCGCTGCGGGGCGAGCGGGAGTGGGCGGCGAGCGTTGGCGTCGAGCAATCCCGCCGCCGAGAGTCGGCGCAGCACTTCTTCGCGCGACTGCGCGATCTCGCCGAGTGTGTAGCGCGGGTCGATGCCCGACATCTTCAAGCCGAGCCGACCACCGGGCGCATAGAAATCGAGGTAACCGAAGATCCGTACCTTCAGCCCGTCGGCCAGTTCCAGCCGGTGCTTGCGCAGCATCGGCCGCAGACGCAGTCGCGTGTTGGCGAAGAACTGCACGTGGATCACTGCTCGCTGGCCCGGGCCGCCACGACGACCACCACGAGCGGGCTCGGGCTCGGGATCGGGGTCGGCGAGGGTGAAATAGGCGTGATTGCCGCGATCGTTCCAGCCGGCGATTTCGCCGCGTACCCAGACCCCGTCGTAGAACGAGCGGCGCAACGACCCGTTGATCGCGTCGGCCAACTCGGCGACGGTGAGCGTCGGGTTGGCTTCGTCGTCGAGCGGCTCTTCCCCGAAGTCGAACGCCGGCTGGCTCACGGCACCGATTCAATCACCGCACGACGGCGGTTCGTGCGCTTGTCACGCACCGAGCGATCGCACGGTGCCGTCGCCATCGGTGGGGTCGATGCCGTCGCCGGGTGTGTCGTCGACCGCGAACAGTTCACCGTCGACCGGCAGTCCCTTCTGGAGGCGAAGCGCCTCGAGCTGGAGCAGCGGCTTCTCCAACTGGCGTCGACGCGTCCCAGCCAGTTGATCGAATGCCTTGTCGACCGACTCGAATCGTTTCTTCACCGTGTCGACCTGGCCGACGTATTTGCGCCACTGCACACCGAACTGACCCAACAACTTGAGGATCTCGTCGCTCGTCTGCTCGATCATGAAGTTGTCGAAGGCTTGGCGGATGACGCCGAGGAAGGCGAACAGCGTGAGTGGCGAACACATCACCACGTTCTGGCGCATCGCCTCGTCGAGCAGTGCGGGATCGTGCTCGTGGATGAAGCCGGTGAGTTGCTCGTTGGGCAGGAACAACAGCACGTACTCCACGCTCTTGCCGGCGCTCTCCGCGGCGTAGTCGCGTTTCGCCAGCTCCCGCACGCGCAGCCGAACGTCGCTCAGGAAGCGCTTGAGATGCGCTTCGCGTTCGGCGTCGGTACGCGCCTCGAGGTATCGCAGATACGAGGCCATCGGGAACTTCACATCCATGTAGAGCTCGTGGCCCTTCGGCATCGGGAAGGTGTAGTCGGGACGCCCGGTACCACCCTCGATCACCGATTGGCGAGTGAAGTTCACGTTCTCCTGGAAGCCGGCGAGCCGGAGCACGTCATCGGCGATGCGCTCGCCCCATTGCCCACGTGTTTGCGGGTGGGCCAATGCTTCCTTGAGCGCATGAGTGGAGTCGGCCAGCGCGTTGGCCACCTCGGCGTGGGCCTGGAGCGAAGTGGACACCTGCCCGAAGCTCTCAGCGCTCGACTTGCCGATCGACGAGACCAACTCGCCGAGTCGGCCCAGTTCATTGCGCATCTCTTCGTGGACCTGCTCGAGGCGTGCGTCGATCACGTCCTTCTTCGCCGTCAACTCGGCCGTGGCGTGCTGCTGCGCCTGGACGGCGGTGGCGCCGAGTTGTTCGCGCTGCAGCACGGCGCTCTGTTCGAGCGCGGCAGCGATAGCAGCATCGCGTTCGCCGACCGCCTGCTCGCGCGCCTCGACGATCGCCGCCTGCACCGCGTGATCGACCGCCTCTTGCATCGATTGCTGATCGAGCTGGCGGGCCAACTCGCCCCGCTCGTCGGCCCGCCGCGTGGTGACGAGCGCGGCCACCGCCGCCAGCAGCGCGATGCACACGATGCCCAGAAGGATCGCCACGAAGGTCATGTCCACCATGATGACGACGGGGTGTCACATCGCCGCGGATGCG
>JBCCVW010000183.1:0-10001 GCA_039194665.1 Actinomycetota bacterium | reverse complement strand
CGACATCGGTGCCGGTCATGTGCTTCTCCGGGAGTTCCGGGCCCGCTGCCGTTTACGTCTTGGACTCCTCGGTCGTGTCGCCGAGCCCAACCAACACTCGTCGCAACGAACCCACCAGGGCCTGCTGCGCGCTGGGAGACAGCGAGCGCAGAACGTCACGTTCGGTCGCCAGATGCGCCGGCGCGACCTCCTCGACCTTGGCCACGCCGGCCGAGGTGAGGCGCACGACATTGCTGCGCCGATCGGTGTCGCTCGGACGCCGATCGACAAAGCCCAGATCGACGAGGCGGTCGACGCGGTTGGTGATCGCTCCCGTGGTCACCATCGTGCGCCGAACCAGTTCGCCAGGGGTTGCCTCGTACGGCGGCCCGCTGCGGTACAGCGTCGCCAGCACGTCGTACATCCAGTCTTCGATACCGAACCGCTGGAAGTTCTCGGCGAGCCGCTTGTCGATCAACCGCGACAGGCGGGAGATGCGACCGACGGCACCGATGGGCGATGCGTCGAGGTCGGGGCGCAATGCTGCCCACTCGTCAACGATGTCATCGACGACGTCGCGCGCCATAGCTGCACCGTAGGTCGTCGCCGTGCCTCAACGAGCGCCGAGGACGACAGACGTCGTCCGTCGGCCGGCGCGTTGGTGACGCGCTTCGATATTGATCGTGGTGCCCTCGGCCGCACGCACGGTGAACGTCACCATGTCACGCTCCGGTGAACCGCCCCCGCCCTGCTCGAAGCGGGCGGAGATGGCGCCCGCCAGCTGGCCGAGCTGTCGCCGTGGTGCACCGTCGAGCACGGCGGAGGGTTCGACACCGTCCAGCTCCACTTCGACCGGGAGTACCAGCCGGTCGCGGCGGGCGAGCGCCGTGACGTCGCTCGGCAGCCAGCCACTGTTGAGCACACCGACGTCCAGGCGCCACACCGCCGCCCCATCAGTGCCGTCGGGGCCGTCACCGATGCGCGTCGCCGCGACATGGGCAATTTCGAGGCACGGCGCGGCCAACGCCTGCACGAGGGCGAACTCTGCATGACCCTCGACCTCATCGCGCAAACGACTCGACGGTGGGTTGACCCACGACCGCAGCGCGTTCCAACCACCGAGTTCAACCGGGCCGAGCTGCGGGTGGTCGAACGGATACCAGTCGACGAAGCTCAAGTCGCGCGAGTCGGCGGGAGCGGGCAGCGTGTCGATCCAGCGCAGCGCAGCGAGGACCTGGTCGTCGGTTGGGCCGACGAACCAGAAGTCGGTACCGATGCGTTCGCCGGTGGCCGCATGGACGAGGTCCCAGAACTCGGTGGTCCAGCTGTACACACCGAGGTGCTCGTAGGCCCAGTCGTCGGCGGCACCGGACTGCGTTTCGGTGCGGTCCCATGTGAGGTCCTCGAACACCGAGTGCGCCGGGTAGCCGGTGAGCTCGGTGCCGCGCTGCGCGAGCTGTTTCCACACCCATACGTCGTCTGGCGGCAAGTCGGAGTCGCTGCGCGTCGAGCTCGGGCGCAACAGAAATCCACCGGCGGTGTGGAAGGCGTTGTAGCCGCAGATGTTCGGGCGAGCGCGAATCGCCCGGACGAGCGCCTCGATCTCGGGCTCGCTCAGTGGATGATCGCCCGACCCCGGCACGGTCGTCGCCCAGCCCGCCGGAAAGTTGCGGTTGAGATCGAGCCCTTCGGGAGGGCGTGGCGCCGGGACGGTGAAGCCGTCGTACTCCTCGATGAGACCTTCACTGAACAGCCGGTATGTCGGAACACCGCTCGGTGCACCATCGGGCGGCACCGGGATGAGTGCCCGCGGATCATCGCCGTGCGGCATCCATGGGCCGTGCGGGTCGCTGACGCGCATTTCGAGGATCCGGCCGTCGCCGTCGATGTCCTCGGCGTGGTGGCCAGGCCACCGTCGGTCGTCGTTGCGCGGCCACGGCCGGGTCGACGAGCGTCGAAACCGGGGGTGGTCGGCGAGCGCCCACTCGGCTCCATCGGGGTTGACCCGGGGCACCACATAGAACGTTCGTGTCGCCAGCGCGCGACGAATGCGCTCGTCGCCGGTGGCGTACCCGTCGACCAACCATTGCAGCAGGCGACAGGCGGCCACGGTGGCGGTCAACTCGACGGCGTGAATGCTGGCATCGATCCAGTGAGCTGGCTTTCGCTCGTGGGTACCCGTCGACGAGTCGGTCACGGTGACCAACCGAAGTGGCAGGCCCTCGTGGGACTCGCCGTAGGTCTCCACGCCGACGAGATCGGGATGCCTCCCCGCAAGGTCGTCGATCCACGCCGTGAGCTCGTCGTACCGCAGGAAACGGTCGAAGTCGTAGTCCATCAGTGGCAACGGTACGTGGTCCCCCAATCGCTGCAATTTATCTTGACATTGTTTATTTTGATCTTAAGATACTTTCCATGAACGGGAAGATCGTCGCCGGAACGCTCCTGGCACCCGTGTTGTGGGGCACGACCTACATCACGGTCACCGAGTTCCTCCCCGCCGATCGACCCGTGAACATTGCGGCCACCCGGGTGCTTCCGGCGGGGCTGCTGCTCGCCGCACTGGCCTGGCACACCGACCGTTGGCGGCCCACCCGGCACCAACTACCAATGCTGGTCGCCCGGTCGGCGGCGACGTTCGCCGTGTTCTTTCCGTTGCTCATCGTCGCCGCGTATCGGCTGCCCGGCGGCATTGCTGCTGCCGCTGGCGGCGTGCAGCCGTTGCTCGTCGCGATCATCGGCGGCGCCGTCGACCGGCAGCGCCCTCGGCGACGCGACCTCCTCGTCGGCGTCGCTGCGGCGGGCGGCGTGGCGATGGTGGTCATCCGCCCCGGCGCCGAAATCGACGCGATCGGCGTGGGCGCGGCGCTCTTGGCCAACGTCTCGTTCGCCATCGGGGTTGTGCTCGCCAAGCGCGATACGACACACCCCCACCTGATCGGAGGGACCGGATGGCAGATGCTCATCGCATCGCTGCTGCTCGTGCCCTTGGCGCTGATCGTTGAGGGAGCACCGACCGCCCTCGAGGCGCGACACGTCGCCGGCGCGGTCTATCTCGGCGTGATCGCCACCGGTGTGGCATTCGTGCTGTGGTACCGCGGCATCCCCCGTCTCCCAGCTCCCGCACCACCGTTGCTTGGTCTCGCTGCGCCGATCACCGGCGCCACGCTCGGATGGATCGTCCTCGGCGAGTCCCTCAGCCGGGTCCAGATGGCGGGGTTCGCGGTGACGATCACGGCGATCACGTATGGGGCGCTACTCGGCTCCCGGGCGAGCCAGGCCGAGCGTGCCGGAACACCCGTGCAACAGTGGAGGGGTGAGCGACGTTCGCTACGCCGGGCCCGACGGCCAGCGAGTGGCGTACCGCAGGCTGGACGGGGAACGTGCGGCGCAGATCCTGGTGATCGCGGGTGCGTTCTTCCCGTTCGAGGCGCTCCTCGAGGATCGGGTCGCCACGCGGTTCCTCGATGACCTCCGACGCCTCGGCGACGTCGTCGTGTTCGACAAGCGCGGCGTCGGGATGTCGGACCCGATCAGCGACTGGGACACGCCGCTCCACCAACAGTGGGCCCAAGACGCCCACAACGTGATCGATGCAAGTGCGCTGGAACGTCCGGCGGTCGTGTCGTGGGAGCCGCTCGGCGTCGGACGCGCGCTCGCATTGATGGATCCCGCGGCCATCGATCGATTGGTGCTCGTCAACCCGGCCCAGGACCCGAGTGCCATCCGGGAACACTTCCAACCCGCCGATGACGAGCTCCTCGAAACTCGCACTGTCGAAGAGATCGCCTTTCCGTCGCGTATCGGAGACCCGCACTTCCGGCAGTGGCTCGAACGGGCGGGGCGGCTGGGCGCGAGCCCCACGCTGGCGGCACGGATGTGGCAACGCACCACCGAGCCGCGGGATCTCACGCCGCCCGGCATCGCCGTACCCACGCTGGTCATTCACACGGGCGGTATGAACCCGCGCCACCGAGTGGAGGCCGTGGCCGCTGCGATCGACACCGCAACAATCATCGATGTACTCGGTGACGACGCGTATCCGATCGCCGGCGATGTCGATGCGCTGGTCGATGCGATGACCGGGTTCCTTGGCGGTGGTGCCGTCACGATCGAGCGGGAGCGACGATTGGCGGCGGTGCTCTTCGTGGACGTCGTCGGCTCGACAGCCACGACCAGCCGGGAAGGCGATGCTCGATGGCGAGCGATCATCGACGAGCACGATGTGGCGGTTCGTGCCGAGGTGGCACGGCGCGGCGGTCGGGTGGTGAAGTACACCGGCGACGGCGCGCTGGCGATCTTGACGTCGGTCACCGATGCGGTGGCGGCAGCCCGGGCACTGCATGCGCGCATCGCGGACACCGGTTTACAGATTCGTGCCGGCATCCACGTCGGCGACGTCGACGAACGGGGAAGTGACGTCTCGGGCGTGGCGGTCAATCTTGCGGCGCGAGTGATGGATGCCGCGGCGGACGGTGACACTGTGCTGTCGTCGACCGCCGCCGAAGCCGCGCTCGGGAGCGCTGTTCATCTCGAAGCGCTCACGCCGCGGTCGCTGAAGGGCATCGACGGAGTGTGGACGCTGTTCCGGGTCACCGGGCACAACTGAGGAGATCCGTGATGGCGGCGCGGACGCCCGCGGCTGGCGTTCAGTAGGTGAGCACCTGATCAGCGGCGACGACGGCTGCGGCGATCTCGTCGAACGACACGACGCGTTGAGCGCCCGACGGCTCGATGCGGCGGACTTCCGCACATGGCGCCGACACGAGCGTGGGGACCGCCGAGAGGGTGTCGAGGAGTTCGGCGATCTTCGGAAATCCGTGGACCGCTGGCCCGGTCGCGTACGTCCCGGGGTCGGCGAGGTACGCACCGTCGGCGAACAGACACAAGGTCACCTCGTGACCCGACCGCACGAGGGCAGCCGCCGTGGACAGCGCAACGGAGTTGCGTTGCGAGTTCGATCGTTCGCCGATTTGCACGAGCACCTTGGACACGGCGGCAGCGTAGGTCGCTAGCTCGCAGAGGGCGCGACGTCGGGGAGATCGGGAAGCGGTCCGAAGAAACCGTCGATACGCGCCAGCTTGCCGTGCTCGTCGACCGTGGTGACGTCCATACCCTCCATGACGACGGCGCCGCGCTCGACGATGCGCCACGCATAGCGATAGCGGTCGTGGTGATGATCGAAGCCGGACACGACCTGGTACTCGTACTCGGGCTTCGCCGCGTGCAGAGCGATCGCGTTGGCGGCGAGCGCATCGCGCCCGACGTGATCGTTCGCCGGGTCGCAGAAGATCACGTCCTCGGTCACCGCCGCGTCGAGCAGCTGCCGCACGCGGGCTGGATCGAGCTCGTTCCACATCGCGAAGTAGTCAGCAAAGGCCTGGTTTGGAAACAGCGGGTTTGAAGACAGAGGGCTCGTAAACAGACTCATGGTCGGTATCCTATATACCGACCATGAGTCTGTAAACCCGGATATCGTGGCGAGCCGTGGCGACGCAGGAGGAACGGCGCACCAGAACGCGGCGTGCGATCCTCGACGCCGCACAAGCTCGGTTCACCCGCGATGGCTGGGAGGCAACCTCGATTGCCGAGATCCTCGACGATGCGGGCGTCAGCCGCGGCGCGCTCTACCACCACTTCGACAGCAAAGAGGACGTGTTCGCCGCGGTGTTCAGCGACGTCTCCGCCGACGCCGTGGCGCACGCCAATGCGGCGGCCAGACCGGGACAGACGCCCCTCACATCGTTTCTTGCGGGGTGCCGCGCCTGGTTGTCGATCGTGCGCCGGCCCGACGTCGCTCAGGTGCTGTTGATCGACGGCCCAACGGCGCTGGGGTGGGAACGCTGCCGCGCGCTGGAACAAGCGACGAGCTTGCACGTGACCGAAGCGGGCATCCGCGCCGCCACTCGGGCCGGCGAGATCTCACCGCCCTCGACGCGCGCCGCTGCGCTCTTGGTCAACGCGCTGCTCGCCGAGGCCGCCCTCGCCTCGCTGGCCACCGCTGCGGACGATCGCGACCTGACGGCGACGATCGAGTCGATGATCACGGCGCTGTAGCCGATGCCTGCTCCCGCCCGGTCGCGGCGCGTCGGCGCGTGACGGAACGAGCAGTTAAGTGATCTGGCGGTTGACCCAGCTGCTGATCAACTCGATCCCGCCGACGATGACGAAGATGCAGAAGATGATCCCGCCAGCGACCTCGAAGTTGAGTGTCCGCATCGCATTGCTCAGCAGGAAGCCAATACCACCGGCGCCGACGATTCCGAGCACGGTTGACGCGCGCAAGCTCACATCGAACACGTAGAGCCCCTGACTGAGCAGCGCCGGCCACACCTGAGGGAACACGCCCGACGTCGTCTCTTGCAGACGCGTGGAGCCGGACGAGATCACGCCCTCGCGGGGACCAGCGCCGGCCTCCTCGATGGCGTCAGCGAAGAGTCGCGTGGAGAAGCCGAACATGCCAATAGCCAGCGCGATCGTGCCGGTTCGGGGCCCCAGACCAATCGCCGCGACGAAGATCACCGCGAGCACCAACTCAGGCGTCGCCCGCACGAGGATGGTGAACAGCCGCGTTGACCGGAACACCAACCGATTCGGCGCGACGTTCGAGGCGGCGAGAAACGACACCGGGAGCGCCACGATCATCGCCATGAACGTGGCCGCAAAGCCAATCGCGATCGTCTCGATGAGGTCGCTGCGGACGGCTTCGGTCCACCAGTCGAGGTTGCTCGGCACCAGGCGCCACAACGTTGCCGGCACGTCGGCCAGCGAGGAGAAGAACCGCCCGACATCGATGTCGGGAACGGCGAACGACAGGACGGTGCAGACCGCGACTCCGATCGCCAACCCGGTCAACTTGATGCGGTCAGCGGTCCACGGCGGCGTCAGCTCGATGTCGCTCACCTCGACTGGCGAGGCCTGCCCCTGATCACCCCCGTCGATGGCTGGCGTCTGCGCGCGGTCGCGCTCGATCTCCGCCCGGCGACGTTGAACCTCGATCGCCGCCCGGCGGCGTTGGACGAGGCGCGTCGACGACCGCTCGGTGATGGAGAAGCCGAAGATCCCTCCACCAACGGCGCGCAACTGGGCCCGATCCGAGAGCGGATCGGTCGGCCCGAGAATGGTGCGCCGTGCCGCCTGCGACAGCAGCTCCATCACGATGACGGCAACGATGATCACCACCGTCACGCCCAAGAGTTCTTGGTAGCGGAGGTTGCCCTGCACGCCCCTGATGTACAGACCGATGCCACCGCCACCAACGAGGCCGATCAGCGTGCCCTCGCGAAAGTTGATCTCCACGCGATACAGCGCCGTGGCGATCACCGACGGCACCATCTGCGACCACACGCCGGTGAGCAACTCCTGGCTGCGCGAGGCGCCGGTGGCGGCAACACCGTCGCGCTGGCCAAGGTCGATGTTGTCGGCCGCAGCCGAAAACAGTTTCCCGCAGAACCCGATCGAGTGCAGGCCGATCGCCAGGATCCCGGCGATCGGACCGATGCCGAACACACGCACGAACACGAGGGCCAAGATCAGCGATGGCACGGCACGAGCGAACGCGATGACCAGCTTGGCGGCGGTCCGGATGATCGGGTTCGACACCACGTTGCGCGAGGCGAGTAGGCCGAGCGGGATCGACAGCGCGACGCCGATCACCGTGGCGAGGAACGCCATGAAGAACGTGTCGACCAACAGCTGCAGCACCTCGGAGCGATCCTCTGCGGGGATGAACGGCGGCCACATCCGCTGCAGGAGATCCCACGTCTCCGGCCACCCCTCGATGAGCGGGAACAGCGTCATCTCGACGCGCCGGAGACCCCAGACCGAGCCGACGAGGAACGCCACCGCCAGTGCAGTGAGGATCGCCCTGCGGCGAGTCCACGGCGGTGAGAGGCGAACCGACTCGCGCGGGCCGTTCGACGAGGCCGACGCCTCGACATCGTCTCGTTCGAGAACCGCCATCGCTCAGCCGGCGAGCGCGGGCGCAGGCGTGTCGGCGTACTCTTCGGCCTTCTCGCCCGTGGGATCGAGTCGTCGGTACACCTGCATCACGTCGTCGGTGTCGAGCGTGCCGTCCACGGGTGTGTCCAGCACCAGCTGTCCGTCGCGCAGTCCGATCAGTCGGTGTGCCCAGTCGATCGCCAGGTCGACCTGGTGGAGGCTGCACAGCACGGTGATGTTGTCTTCGACACAACACTGGAACAGCGCGTCCATGACCTGTCCGGAGATCTCCGGGTCGAGCGAGGCGACCGGTTCATCGGCAAGGACAATTCGCGGCTGCTGCATCAGCGATCGGGCGATCGCCACGCGCTGTTGCTGTCCGCCCGACAGGGTGTCGGTCCGTTGCCACGCCCGGTCGGCAAGACCGACCCGATCGAGCTGCTCGATTGCCCTGCGGCGCAACGACTTCGGGTACATCCGTGCACCGAGCCTCGGGCCGCGTAGCTCGCCGAGCGCGCCGGTGAGCACGTTCTCGATGCACGTCAGCCGACCGACGATGTTGAACTGTTGGAAGACGAAGCCGACGTCGCGGCGCAGCGTGCGCAACGACCGTCCCTTGGCCCGGACCACATCGGTGTCGAGCACGGTGACGTCGCCGTGTGTCGGCCGAGTGAGACCGTTGAGGTGTCGCAGCAGTGTCGACTTGCCGGACCCCGAGAGCCCGATGATCACGAGCAGCTGCCCCTCCGGAACGTCGAAGCTGACGCCGTCGAGCGCGACCACGTCGCCACCATCGAACTCCTTGCGCAGGTTGCGCACGCTGACCACGTCGGGTCGGCCTGTGCCTTTCAGGGTCGGAATGTTCGACGGTGGCGATGTCATGGTCGGCTGCTCTCTGTGTTGGTGGGCGAACGAAACGGAGTGGGTCAGCCGCCGGGCTCGCAGCGCGAGGCACCGGTGACTTCGCACACCTGGCGGATGCCGTCGTAGAACGAGTCGTCCTTGGCGACGTACCCCCAGGTGTCTTCTTCGTCGGCGAACGAACAGTCGTTGTCGTCAGGTGTACCGCTGCAGTAGCCGTTGGCGATCGCCCAGTCCTCGTTGACCTTCGTGGTCATCACTTCCTGGTAGGCCTCGACGAAGCTCGCCGGTAGCGAGTTGCTGATCGCCATCGGTGCGCCCGAAATCGTCTCGCTCTTCCAGACGATCTTGAGATCCGCAGCGTCGGCGTTGACGTTCTCGTCCTCGACCGCGTCAACGACGCCGGCGATGTCACCGGACTCGATGAGCTGGTTGGTCACCATGGAGTCGTAAGCGAAGCCAGCGTCGCAGTCGCCGTTGGCGACAGCGATCGCGGAGGCATCGTGCCCGCCGGCGAATGTCGGCGAGAGATCGGTCGACGTCTCGGAGGGGTCGATGCCAGCGGCGAGAAGCCCCTCGGAGGGGAACAGGAATCCGGAGGTGGAACCGGGATCGACGAAGCAGACGTTCTTGCCGGCGAAGTCATCGATCGTGTTGATGTCGTCGTTGTCGGCTTGGGTCAGGGCATAGCTGCGGTAGCCGGGCTCGATGTCGGGCCCGTCGGTCATCACGCCGGCGACGCTCACATCGGCGCCGTTGCTGGTGGCGATCACGTACGAGAAGCCGCCGAACTGGGCTGCGTCGACGCGGTCGGCGATGATGCCCTCGATCACACCCGCGTAGTCGCTGGCCTGGAAGAACTCGATCTCGTCGAGGCCGAGCTCGTCTTTCAGGATGGCCACGGTGGTGTCGAAGTCGGCCTCGAGGCTCGAGGCGTTCTCGGCCGGCACCGCGCCGAAGGTGATGCTCGTCGGCCAGTCGGCCGGGCGCTCACCGTCGATGCTGGCGGCATCGGCCGCCTCGGTGTCGTCGGTGGCGACGTCAGCGTCGGATTCTTCGACCGAGCCGGCGGTATCCGCCGCTGATGAGTCGTCGTCGTCGCGGCACGCAGCGGCGTCGTGGGCATGTGTTGTGGCGACAGCCGCGACGCTGACAGAGCGAGGGCGGTGGGGGTGGTTCACGCGTTGGGTCACGCCGATCTTGTATAGACAACTCGGGTG
>JBCCVW010000182.1:0-10050 GCA_039194665.1 Actinomycetota bacterium | reverse complement strand
CGCAGCGGGATAGGAGCGGCGGCATGACGCTTCGTTGCCGGCCGAGGCGACGAGGAGCACGCCCTTACGTCGAGCGAAGGACACTGCGTCGTGGAGCAGGCTGGCCGGATCCCACATCGGTGCGCCAAACGACATGTTGATCACGCTGGGGCGCGACGATGGGCTAGCCAGATCGATCAACGTGGCCGCAACGGTGAACTCGCTCACCACTCCGCGAGGAGACACGATCGAACGCACCGCGACCGTCGCGTGGGGGTCGCGTTGTGCGATGACGCCCGCAATGAAGGTGCCGTGGCCTGCAACGTCGTCGACCTGGTTGTCGACCGGCTGCGTGTCGGGTTCTTCCCGGTGGCCGGGCTTGAACCAATTGACGAGGTCCGGGTGTTCTGCGAGTCCCGTGTCGAGCACCACGATGTCGGGATCGCCAGTGCCCAAGCTGGCCGGATCGATCGTCGGTGCTTCGCTCGCATCGAGCGGCGTCGCAGTCGTCCCGTACACGGAGTTGGCCATGAAGGGGTTGGCCATGAACGGATTCCCACAGAACGGGTTGGCCATGAACGGGTTGGCCATGAACGGATTGGCCATGAACGGATTGGCCATGAACGGATTGGCCATGAACGGATTGGCCATGAACGGGTTTGACTCCAAGGCAACATCGAGGTTGATCAAGCTTGGGTGGGTTCCACAACATGGGTCGTTGTCGCTACCGCAGCCCCCGCCGCAGCCGCACGAGTGGGCGATGAACACATGGTTTGGCTGAACCTCGAGTCCAAGTTGGCGGCCGAGGGCGATCGTTTGCAGGGCGTCACTGTCGGCGTACCGGACGACGTGGTCGTCGAGTAAGGCGTCGGTACGCTCTGCGCCCCGAGCTGTCATAAACTGTTGCGCCTCGTCGCCACGTGCGAGTACCTCGCCCGTGACGTACAAGAACCCGCCCCCGCGGTCCCACTCGATCGACACGTCAAGGTGTTCTGGCATTGGTCCCGTCCCCTTGTCCCCGGTGAGCATCGTTACGTCGTGCTCGTTTCATCTTGCGCAGCTAGATCGAGCAGTGCTGACGCACGCTCGACAACTTCCTGTAGTGGCATGGTACGTCCTCGATCAAGCGCAGTCGACGAAGTGGACTCGCCGAACACCCGGTGACCTCGTTCCACGAGCTCGGACCGCGTCTGCTCGTCGGCGTCGTAGAGCGCGTATTCGGCTGACGCGAGGAGCGCGTCAGCTGCGCCCTGCAGCTCCAGCGCCGTCGCCCAATCCTCCTCGCCGGCTGCGAGATGCGCGGCCACGATGATCGAGAACGCGACCAGGATGGGACGGCCCAGTTCGTTGGCGCCGCGCAGGCAGTCCAGTTGATGCTGTGCTGCCTGGCGCTGGTCACCAAGGCGTAGATGGGCCTCCGCGAGGTTGCCGTGGGTGACCGCAACCGAAGTGTCAGCGCCGATCTGGCGCCAGATGGCCAGTTCCTCCTCGAACGCTGTGGTGGCGCCGAGGTAGTCGTCCTTGAACGCTCGCGACAAACCGAGGAGATTCCACAGTCGGGCCGACGGCTGCGGCGCCGCATCCTCGGCCAGTGCCTCACGCGCAATCTGTTCGGACATGTCGACGTCGTCACGCCGGAGGGCGATCTCACCACGAGTTCGGGCGAGACCACCGAGTTCCCACGTCGCTGGTCCGGTGCTCTGGGCAATCGCATCGGCTCGATCGAGGACGCGCTCGGCTCCATCGACGTCGCCAATCCGCAGGCGTAGGTCAGCGAGCAGCGTCAGGACGCCAACCAGCTCAGGACGGTTGGCGGCTTCGGCGCTGCGCAGCTCGAGCTCTTCGATGCCGCGAATGAATTCGTTGTTGATGTCGTAGACCCGTCCGATACTCCACAAGAGGCGCAGTCGTAGCGCGTCCGGGACGATCCCGACGCGTTCGATCACGCCGCGGATGTTGTCGCGCTCGACTTCGACACGCGAGGCCCAGCGCACGTCCTTTGGCGCATCGGGCCCGACGATGGCGTCGAGGTGGGCAGCCAGTTGGCGCACGGCTTCGTCTTGGTCGGATTGCTCAGTGCGTTCGCCGACGCGCTTGTTCACAGTGGTAAAGAGGCGATACCGGGTTTCGCCCTCGGTCGGCCAACGCCGAACCACCGATTTGGCGACGAGCGACCAGATCAACTCGGGTACGTCGTCGTCGTTGATGTCGCCGCCGCTGCAGACCGCCACCGCCGTGGCCATGTCGAAGCTCGACCGGAGCACGGTGAGGCGTCCGAGCGCGGCACGCTCGTACGTGTTGAGGAGGTCGTAGCTCCAGTCGATCGTCGCATCGATCGAGCGGTGTCGCTCCGGCGACAGCGGGTCCGCCGTGCGCAGTGCGCGCGAGTGCTCGTCGAGGCCGTCGAGAATCTCCTGCGGCGCCATCACGCTCGTGCGTGCTGCAGCGAGCTCGATCGCAAGTGGGATGCCGTCGACGCGCTCACACAGTTGCTCGACAATTTCGAGGTCACCGAGCTGCTCGGCTCCGGCGTCTCGGGCACGCATCAAGAACAGCTCGGTCGCCGGCCCGAGCGCTGCGCTCTTGTCGGGCGGCACGACCAGCGGCTCCACACGCACCTGTCGCTCGCCGGTGAGTCCGAGCGGCTCGCGTGAGGTGCTGAGCACAGCGATCGTTGGGCAGCGTGCGAGCAGGTGGTGCACCACGTGTGCTGCGTCGGGAGCGATTGCCTCACAGTTGTCGAGGACCAAAACCATCGTGCGGTCGACCAACAGATGGCCCAGCTGTTCGAGCGGGTCGGCTCCCGAGGCCACGCGCAGGTTCAGCGCCTCGGCGATTGCGCCCGGAATGTCGGCGCCGTGGGTCAGCGCAGCAAGTGAGCACATCCAGATGCCGTCGGTCCATCGGTGCGACTCGGCGCGACCGAACTCGACAGCCAGGCGGGTTTTGCCGATGCCGCCGGGGCCGCACACGGTGGTGAGTGTTCCAGGGACGACGACCTCGCCGAGACGGGTGAACGCGTCCTCGCGGTCGACCATCGCGGTGATCGCTCGTGGGAGGTTGTGACTGTCGGCCGGGAGTGCGCGCAGTGGAGTCGTCGTCGGTGGGAGGCCCTCGGTGACGACAAGGTGGAGCTCTGTCGGCGAGCCAAAGTCGCGCAATCGGTACTTCCCGAGCGGGATGGATTCGACGTCGCGTTCGGAGAGTGCCGCGTCGAGCACTTCCCTTGTCACGAGGGTTTGGCCGCCGTTGGCGGCCGCAGAGACGCGTGCCGTCTGATGCAGCGCGAGTGCGATGTAGTCGCCGTTCCGAGGTAGCGCTGGACCGCGATGGGCGCCGATGCGGATCATGAGCGGGCCTGCCGGCCACGCTTCGTTGGCGATTGCCGCTTGTGCCGCAGCGCATGCCGTTACGGCGTTTGCTGCCGACTCGAACGCAACGATGAAGCTGTCGCCCTCTGTGTTGACGACGGCCCCCGCGTGATCCGCCCAGATGGAGCGCAGCAACTCGTTGTGCCGGTCGAGAATGGCGTCGTAGTCGTTCCCGAGTGATGTCAGGAGCCGCGTCGATCCCTCGATATCGGTGATCACGAACGTGACGACACCACTCGGCAGTTCGGCCGCTCCCACTGGCGGAGAGCCTGGCACATCGAGCTGAGCGCCGTCGTCTTGTTAGTTGGCTGCGTTGTCCCAGAACGGCTTGCGGAGCTCGCGTTTGAGGATCTTGCCGGATCCGGTCTTCGGGAGTTCGTCCATCCAGTCGATCGAGCGCGGCACCTTGTAGCCGGCCAGGTTGTCGCGGGCGTGCGCTTGGACCGCGTCGCTGTCGAGACCCGAACCCGGGCGGCGAACGATCACTGCGTGCACCGACTCGCCCCACTCTTCGTTGGGGATGCCAAACACCGCCGCCTCGTACACATCGGGGTGCGCTTCGAGGGCCGCCTCGATCTCGGCGGGGTAGATGTTCATGCCGCCCGAGATGATCATGTCCTTCTTGCGATCGCAGATGTAGATGAATCCGTCGTCATCGCGGTAGGCGATGTCACCCACCGTCTGGAATCCATCGCGGTGGTCTTCTTCGTACTTGTCGTGCTGCTTGTAGTAGTCGCTGAATACCGCCTTCGAACGGACGTACAACTCGCCGGTAGCGCTCGGTCCGGTCCCGGTGACGATCTCGCCGAGGTCGTCGTACAAGCGGATCTCGACCATCGGGGCTTCCTTGCCGCACGAACCTGGCTTGCGCATCTGGTCGGCCGGCAGCATCACCGTGTTCACTCCGAGCTCGGTCGAGCCGTAGATCTCATACAGCGAGTCGGGCGGGAAGTCGGCGACGTAGGCCTGTTTCAGTGCGAAGCTCCACGGCGCGGCGTTGGCGATCATCACGCGCATCGAGCTCACGTCGTAGCGGGCCTTCACCTCGGTGGAAAGGTTGCAGATCATGCGAATTGGCGTCGGCGCCGCGAACGTCGACGTACACCGGTACGTCTCGACCAGCCGTAGCCAGTCCTCTGGATCGAATTTGTGCTGCAGCACCATCGTCTGGCCCATCGCCAACGCGATGCCCAAGAACCCGCCCGGACCCGAGTGATACAGCGGGCCGGTCGTGAGGTACACGTCGTCGGGGGTGTAGCCGATGTGTTGCAGCAGGGCGCCGGTCTGTACTGGGTCGTTGGCCGTGCGCCGCAGCGCCCCTTTCGGCTTTCCGGTCGTGCCCGACGTGTAGATCATCGTGCCTGCCGTGGCCTCGCCGTCGCTGTCGATCGGTGCATCGTCTGCAGCCGCAACCAGGGGGTCGACTTCGACCATCTGCGGCGGCGCTGCGCCGTCGAACACCAGGATCTGTTCGATCTGCGGAATCCGGTCGCGAATGCGCTCGAACAGCGGCGCATAGTCGCTGTCGACGAACACCACTCGAGCGTCCGAGTGGTCGACCACATAGGCCGCTTCGTCGTCAGCGAGGCGGTAGTTCAGCGGTACCGCGGTGGCCCCCACTTTGCGCGCAGCGTTGATGAAGTCGACCACGCCGAGCGAGTTCTGGCCGCACCACACCGCCTTGTCGCCCCGTTGCAGACCGTGGTCGGTGAGCACCCGAGCGAGCTGGTTGGCGCGCGTCTCGAGCTGCGCGTACGACGCCGTGCGCACGTCGCCGTCTCCTCGATCGTCGATCACCGCCGCTTTGTCGGGATTGGCGGCGGCGTGCACAGTGAGCAGATCGGGCATCGCACTGTCGTAGCCAATGCACGACGTCCGCGACGTACCGGAGCGTCGCCTCGTCGCGACGGCGCTCGGGGCTGTGGAAGACTTTGGCGATGCGCCAATCCATCGCCCTACTCGCCACAGCAGCGCTTGTGTTGGCAGCATGCGGCGACGACGAATCGAGCGACGACGCCGACACGACCTCGGCGACACCCGTAGCGACCGAGGCCGACGATGTCACCGACGAGCCGTCGTCGCCGCCGACGACCGGCACGGACGGCGGTGCAGACAGCGGCGCCGAGGCCGACGAGGGTTCAGGCGGCGGCGAGTCTGGAGATGACGGCGGCGGTGACGACGCTGGTGACGCCGACGGCGCCCCCAGTGGTGGCGGATTCGGCAGCGGCACCGCGTCGCTCACCTTGGCCAACGGTGAGTCGTTCGAGTTCTCCACGTTGTGCGCGCTCGAGCCGCAGGAAGCAGCTGGCTCAGAAATTCTGTTCACGGTGGTATCGAACGACGACCCTGGCCTCGACGTCACGCAATTCGGTGACGAGGGAACGGTGACCGATCTGGCAGTGATCACCGTCGTTGACGGATCGACCTTCGAGACCCTGTGGGAGGCCAGCTCGTTCAACGAGACGTTCGGCGGCACCCTCACCTTGACGCTCGACGGATCGGTGGTCGCCGCGACCGGCTCGTTCTATCCGGGTGGCGATATTGGTGCTGAGCCTGTGGATGGTGACCTCATCGCCCAGTGCTGATGCTCAGCCGCGGGTGAATCCGTCGGGAACCAACACGTCGTCGGCGGACAACTCGTCGATCGACGACCGCCCCAGGGCGCGCATCGTGGTATCGATCCCATCGCGCAACACGTCGAGCACGTTCTCCACACCCGCCTGTCCGTTGGCGGCCAGTCCCCACAGATAGGCACGGCCGATCATCACTGCGTCGGCGCCCAGGGCCAGGCACTTCACGATGTCGCTCCCGCGCCGGACGCCGCCGTCCATGATCACATCGACCTCACCGCCGACCTCTTCAGCGATGCTTGGGAGCACGCGAATCGCCGCCGGCGCACCGTCGACGTTGTTGCCGCCATGGTTCGACACCGACACCGCCGTGGCACCGGCCTCGACCGCATTGCGCGCTTCGGAGCGACGCATGATGCCCTTCACCATGAACGGTCCGTCCCACTGGGCGCGCAACCAGGCGATGTCCTCCCACGTTGGGGGCGGTGTACCCGCCCAGACTCCGTAGGCATCGAAGAAGCCGGGCGGCTGCTCGTCGCCAGTGACAAAGTTCGGCACGCTCAGCTCAGGCAGTTGACGCTGCGCCAGCCACGTCGCCAACCACGCCGGGCGCATCATCACCTCTGGGGCATGACGCAGCATCGTCCGCAGATCGATGCGCTCCGGGATCGGCGGGCTGCCCCAGTCGCGGCTGTGGACGAACGACCAGTCGAGAGTGACGATGAGTCCTTTGGCACCGAGTGCGTGGGCGCGGTCGATGCGCGCCAGGATCGACTCGCGGTCGCCCGCCCAGTAGATCTGGAAGAACGTCTGCGGGTTCGCCTCGATGACGTCGACCATCGGCTTGCTGGCGAACGACGAGAGCCCCATCGCGATGCCGCGCGCAGCAGCCGCACGGGCGACCGCGAGCTCGCCGTCCGGATGGACCGCCTGTACGCCGGTCGGCGAGATCATGACCGGCATCGAGATCGGCTGGCCGAACGCCGTGGTCGACAGGTCGCGCGCTGCGGGTTGGCCGGCAGTGACCGGCAACATCGTCAGTTCGTCGAAGGCATACATGTTGTCGCTCGACGTCACCCCGCGACCGGCCCCGGCGATCAGTGCGCCGTACACCGAACGAGGCAGGCGCCGCTTGGCCATCTTCTGAGCGACCGCGATCGACTCGAACCACTTGTTCCTCACAGCTGGCCCAGGCTAGGTGGGCGTCGGGGTACGAGCGATATCGAGTCAGTGCAGCACGTGGGGTTGCAGCGCCGCGAGGTGGTGCGCGGCGTCGTTGGCGGCGTGCTCGACGTCGGCCGTCGGCGGGTTGGCCGCAGACGGTCGCGGCGGGTCGAAACCAGTCGAGCGGGCGGCGTTCTCATACCAGTCGCGCCAGAGCGGCCACTCGTCGCGCATGCCGGGCGACCACGTGAGTGAGTGGGGCAGGTGATCGATGCCGATCCGCGAACACCACGAGTCGATGATCCCGGACGGATCGGCGCGCAACACGTCGCTGTCGATCACCGGTGGCGATTCGCCCTGCAGCGCCGTCACTCGCTCGAACAGCATGCGTTGTGCGCGATAGCCCGCCTCATCGACCGTGAAGTCGGGCCACTGCTTGTGCAGCGAGGTGAGTGCGGCCATCGGGTCGCGCACGAGAAACGTGTGACGCATCGTCGCCAGCGCGTCGTCGCTGATGCCGGGGGCGGCGTGATACGCCATGTCTTTCACGAACACCGGTCGGTCGCGTGCAATGGCGAGCACGCTGGACTCGACCGCGGCGTAGGTCGACTCGGGAAACGAGATCGGAAAGCGCGTCGACCGTTGTTCGGGGCCGAGGTAGTAGGCCCGTGACCAGGGCTCGTCGAGCACGAGATGGTCGCCCCGTTCGATCATCATCCGCTCGAATGCAGTCGAGACGGTGCGCGGTGTGGCCCACAGCGCCAGTAGCGGCATCGTCGGCTACTCCCGTCCGATCGTGCGGGCGTAGAAGTCCAGCATGTCGCGGCGGAACAGATCGGGCTGGTCGTCCGCTCCGCCGATCGCCGCGCCGAGCCGACCGAAGCCGGCCGCGACGGCGGCGCGGAAGACGTCACCATCGACCAACGCGGGGTCGGGTTGGTCGGCTCCCGGCGGAATCATCGCGCCGTCATCGCTGAGCATTGTCGTTGGCGCACTCGGGGCAACGCTGGCCTCCTCGATCGTGTGCACTGGCTCATGCCGGTCGAAGCTGTGGTGGGCCCCGCCCACGATGCGCATCGTCGCCGCGCCATCGGTCAGCGCCATCGCGTGGATCTGCGCTTGGACCTGCTGCACCGAGCACCACTCGTCGAGGTCGCCGATGATCGCCCGCACCGCGGTCGTGCCGATCGACGGATCGAGGAACTGTTGCCCACACCAGGGATACACGGCGTACGCCGCGGCGAGCGCGAGATCGGCGCCAACGATCGGATCAGCGAAGCGGCGACAGCTCGCGATGGTGACCGCCGATCCGCCGCGGCTGTGCCCCTGGGCAGCGATGCGCTGCGGATCGACCTCGGGTCGGGCGGCGAGCACGCGCAAGGCGGCGAGCACGTCCCACGCGCTGGCGGCGAAGCTGTACTGGGTCTGGTCGCCAACCGTCGAGGCCACCGCGCGTGGACCGAACGGATCCATCACGCAGACGGCGTAGCCGGACTCGACCAACGTCGTCGCATGTGCTTCATGGTTCGGCCCCACCCCGAGGCTGCCCGGGACGACCATCACCGTTGGCCGCCGGCTCGTGGCATCTCCGGTGAACAGCTTGGCGTCGATCGACTGCGGCGGGCAGGCGCGTGGATCGTTGATCGCTTCGTAGAAGTTCCGCGGGTTGGCGCTCTCGATCTCGAGGTGTGTCCCGACGACGCCGGCGTACTCGACGTGACGGTCGCGATAGCGCTGCGTCTGCACGGCAGTCACCGTACGGCGGTGGCGCACAACTGAACGACCGGTGCGCATTCGCGTGTCAGAGTGACGGGATGACGCGACGGATCGTGTTCGGTGCCGACGACGACAATGAGGTGGTCGAGGCCGTCCGCTCGTGGATCGATGAGCACCACGACCTGGTCGCCGTCGAGGCCGACCTGCCGTGGCCGTCCATGGCGCATGCGCTCGGCACTGCGGTCGCTGACGGCGAGGCCGACATGGGGGTGGTGATCTGTTGGACGGGGACGGGCACGGCGATCGCCGCCAACAAGGTGCCCGGCGTTCGGGCCGCGCAGGCGCACGACGCGTGGGTCGCCACCAACGCTCGGCGGTGGAACGACGCCAATGTGCTCGCCTTGAGCTCGCGACGCTTGAGCGCGGATCAGGCCGTGGAATGCGTGCGGGCGTTCATCGAGACCGACGAGATCGATCCCGATGAACGCCCACGCATCGACGAGCTGAAATCGCTCGGCTGAGCGGTCGGTCGGAACCGGATGAACGCGTAGGGTCGGGCACCGGCTCGAACACCGACGACGGCCCGAGGAGCGCTCATGTCCGATGAATCGATCGCCCGCGAGGAGCTGCATCGTGTGGCCACCCATGTGGTCTCGCGGGCGCGCGCGGCGGCGAACGAGTACATCTCGCTGCGCGTACTGCCAGGCGGCATTGGCACCCCGGCCTTCTCCGCTGCGGGGCGCCGAGTCCGCATCGTCGGCTCATGGCTCGTCGTCGAGGACGAAGCCGCCCAGGGCGGCCATGTCCGCACGGCGCCGATCGTCGGTTCGACACTGCGTGAACTCGCCGCGCTCGTTCAGGTCGATCTGGATGCGCCGTACGACGCCGGGGCCGACACCCCGCCGCTGGGCGAGCTTGACAGCGGCATCGACGTTGCGCCGGGCGCGCTCGAGACGATCGCCGAGTGGTTCGCAGTTGCGGGTCGCGCGCTCGACCAGGCAGTGATCGAGCTCACTGGTCGTGGGCTGCAACTCACCGGCCCGCGACTGTGGCCGGAGCACTTCGACGTCGCCATCGAGGTACATCTCGCCGGCGGCGCGGGGATCAACCTCGGTGGTTCACCGGGCGACGGATTCTCCGAGGAGCCGTACCTCTATGTCGGCCCATGGGGGCCAGACCGCCCGGGGGATCCCGACTTCTGGAACGCCCCGTTCGGCGCAGTGCTCACGCGGGGTGACCTCGTTGCGCAT
>JBCCVW010000181.1:0-10211 GCA_039194665.1 Actinomycetota bacterium | reverse complement strand
CGCGCCGCCGCCTTCGACCAGGTCGGCGGCTTCGACGAGCAACTGCGCGTCGGCGAAGACGTCGACCTGGTGTGGCGTCTCGACGAGGCCGGCTGGCGATGTCGCTACGACCCGACGGCCACGGTATGGCATCGGCCGCGTCCGTCGTGGGGTGCGACCCTCGTCCAACACGCGACGTACGGCACCTCAGCGGCGCCCCTGACACTGCGCCATCCCGGGGCAGTGGCTCCGGTTCACACCAACCCATGGAGCGCAGCGGCAGCCGCGCTCGCTGTCGGCGGTCAACCGCTGGCATCGGCGATCGTCGCCGGCGGCAGCGCGGCTGCGCTGATTCCGAGTCTGCCTCAGGTGCCGCCGCGCCGCGCACTCAGCCTGGCGGTACGCGGCCACCTCGCCAGCATTCGCCAGTTCGCCGACGCCACCTGGCGAGTGTGGTGGCCGGTCATCGTTGTGACTGCGCTGGCATCGCGGCGCGCCCGACGCTGGGCCCTGGTAGCGGCGCTCGTCAGGCCGCACCGCACCGCGCTGATGTCCGACATTGCCTATGGCTGGGGCGTCTGGCGCGGCGCCCTCGCCCACCGCACCGTCGACCCGCTGCTCCCCCGGCTGCAGGCGTTTCCCGGCCGCGGCGCCCGCCCATCGCAACGCGGGGCTACGTTGCGCAGGTGACCATTCGGCTGACGATTCGGACGGCGCTGTGGCGCAGCCACGTCGCCCGAATCGCCAATGACGTCAACGGCCTCGTGCCCGTGGTCAAAGGCAACGGGTATGGCTTCGGACGGCGCTGGCTGGCCGACTTCGCCGCCGAGTTCGCCGACACGATCGCGGTCGGCACGGTGCACGAGTTGAACGACGTTCCCGACGGCATCCGAGCGGTCGTGCTGACGCCGACACTCACCGTCCCCACCGCACTGGCTACCCGACCGTCGACGATCCTCACGGTCGGTGCACCCGAGCACATTGCGGCGCTGCAGGGCTGGACGGGGAGCGTCGTCGTCAAGCTGCGCTCGTCGATGCGCCGCTACGGCAGCGATCCGGCGCTGATCGATCAGGCCCGGGATGCTGGCCTCGACGTGGTGGGCGTCAGCGTGCACCCGCCACTCGACGCATTCGCCGACACCCTCGCCGACGTACTGACCGTCCTCGACGACATCGATCCCGAACTGCCCGCGTGGGTCAGCCATCTCGGCGCGACCACCTACGCCGAGCTCCCGAACGATCGCGAGTATCGCCTGCGGCTGGGCACCGCACTGTGGCACGGCAACAAGTCCACGCTGCACCTCGAGGCCAACGTGATCGCTCGGCAGTCAGCGACGAGTGGCCAGCCAGTCGGGTACCGCCACGTGCCCACGCCCGATGACGGAACGATCGTGATGATCGGCGCAGGGAGCGCCAACGGGGTCAGTCCACTTCCCGATGGGCGCAGCCCGTTTCACTTTGCTCAAGAACGGCTGGCGCTGATCGAACCACCGCACATGCACACGTCGATGGCGTTCGTGCCCTCCGGCGATCCAGTCCCCGAAATCGGCGGCTGGGTCGATCTGCAACGGCCACTGACGATGACGACAGTCGACGAGTTCGACTGGCGCTGACATGACGCTCGACTCAGCGACCCACCCACCAAGCGTCGCCACCCGTCGCCGCCTCCCGGGCCCAGACGTGGTCCGCGGCGTCGCGCTGATCGGCGTCGTCGTCATGAACTACCACGGGTACCTGCTGATCGATGGTGGCGGTGACACCGGCAGCGGGTGGGCAGCCGATCTGTTCAACCCGTGGACCGGGCCGCTGTCGACCCGCTTCGCGGCAACGTTCGTGCTCGTCGCCGGCGTGGGTGTGACTCTCATGACCAACAGGGCCCGGCAGGACAGTTCAGCGACACGGTACGACGCGGCGACGGCACACGACACACGCGACCAACGCAACGTGCGCACCGCAATGCGCTGGCGACTGGTGCGGCGCGGCGTCGTTCTCTACGCCGGCGGCGTGGCCCTCGACGCCGCATGGCCCGGCACGATCATCCCGTTCTACGGCGGGATGTTCGTACTCGCCGCAGTGATGTTCACCTGGCGCAGCCGATGGTTGGTGACCACGGGCGTGGTCGCTGCCGCGCTCGGCTGGGGGCTGCGCGTGTGGCGTTTCGATCGCGCCGAAGCGGGCGAGAGCACCACCTGGCTGACCAGTCCTCCGGACGGATCGCCGCAGGACTACGTGTTCGGCTTGTGGATCAACGGCACCCACCCCCTCCTGCCATGGCTGGCCTTCTTCTGCGCAGGCATGGTGCTCGGCCGGGTGCTGCACACCGACTGGTGGCGTCCCATCGCCCTGATCGCCGGAACGACGATGTTCGGGATGGCCACCGTGATCTCCGACGCCGCATCGACCCCCTGGTCGGCGGTCGCGCTCTCGACCGATCCACTGGATCGCGGCGGCCTCTACGTGCTCAGTGCACTCGGCACAGCGCTGCTCGCCTACGGCCTGCTCGACTGGTGCGCCGAGCGCTTGCCACGAGCGACCAGCCCGCTGCGCATCGCCGGCCAGATGACGCTCTCGCTGTACCTGCTGCACATCCTCGTGTACTACATCTGCGTCGACTGGCTCGGCTGGATCGAACCGGCCGGGCTCGACGTGGCGCTCACGTTCGCCCTGTGCTTCTGGGTGTCGTCGATCGCAGCGGCTGCGGTATGGGAGCGGCGGTTCGGCCGCGGTCCCGCCGAGCGCGCCTATCGCGTACTCGGTGGCTAAGCACCTCTGCGCGCTGGCCCTCGCCGGCGCGCTCGCCGTGCGCCGCGCCAACCGATCGCCCCGGCCCCGATCAGCGGGCCCGTCTCCCCCAGCCGCGACGGTGTGATCCGCGCACCGGTGCTGTACGGCTGGTGGGCCCGTTCGTCGAGCTCGGTCTGTGCCGCGTGGAAGAACGTGGCCGCGAAGCCGGCGGCCACCGATCCGCCGACCACGACCAAGCTGAGATCGAGCGCGTTGCACACGCTCGCTGCGGCGCGGCCGACGAGCCTGCCGGTGCGTTGCATGATCTCGTAGGTCGGCTCCGACGGCGGCCGCCCGGTGATCGCCTCGATCGCCAGGCCGCTGGCCTCGGCGTCGAGACACCCCTGAGCGCCACAACGACAGCGCCGCCCTCCGGGGACCACCACGACGTGTCCGATGTTGCCACCACTTCCGGCCCCGCCGTCGAGGAGATCGTCATCGAGCACGATCCCTCCCGCGACGGTCGCCGACACCGTGATCGCACAGAAGTTGGTGTGCCCCTGGGCAGCACCGCGCCAGCCCTCGGCGAGGGCGAGGACCCTGGCATCGACATCGCCGTACACGCGTGCACCCGTCAGTTCGGACAAGCGACGACGCAGCGGGAACTCACGCCACGCCGGGAGACTCGCCGGACTGACGGCATTGAGATCGTCGAGCGGCCCGTCGACACCGACGCCGACGGCGACGACGCGCGTGCCGGATCGACGCTCGGCCGCGTCGAGCATGTCGGCGCACACCGCGGCGACGCCGGTGTAGTGCGACTCCGGGCCGGCATCAGGGTCGACATCGACGCGCGACCTGTCGATCAGCTCACCGCGAGGGTTGACCAGTCCGGCACTGAATCGTGCGCCGTCGACGTCAACAGCCAGCACCACATCGGCCGCCTCGGGACGGCGGGCCTGCTCGTCGACGCGTTCGCCGTCCCCATCGGGGGCGGTCGGCGCGCCGGCGGTCATCGCCGCACTCTCGTCAGCGCTCGCACCGGCACCGATGCCAGTATCTGCGTCAGCAGTGCTCCCGGGAGTAACGGTGTCGCTCAAGCGACGGGACGGTAGCGCGACAAAACGATCTTGAGCGTCGCCGCTACCGTGCCGATGTATCCGTAGGAGCTGAGTCGGTCGCGCCCGCGGCCAACACACGCCGCCAGTACATCCATGGAATCGCCCCGCAGTCGTCTCCTTCCGATCGCCGTCGTCGCCGCCGCGTTGCTGGCAACCGCCGCGGCGCCGGCCGGCAACGCCCCCGGGGATCCCGACGAGGCCGCACCGAGCGAGTCGACGATTCCTGCCGACCTGCCGCCCGAGTCGACGACGACCACCACGACCAGTACGTCGACGACCACCACGACGACCACGACCACCCCGACGACGACCGTTCCAGCAACGACCACAACGAGCGCGACGCCGGCGGAGGATCCGCCATCAGCGCCGCCGACGACTGCGCCCGCTGCGCCCGAACAGGCGGTTCCGCCGCCTCTTGCCGTGCCCCCGGCGCCGGTCAACGTGCAGGTCATCCCGGAGCAACTCGAGCACATCTTGGCCACGATTCGGTATCTCGAGTCGCGCGGCGACTACACGCTGCCGCCGAACCGGGGCAACGCGTCGGGGGCGTACCAATTCATCGCCTCTACCTGGAACAACTACGCCGGCTACGCCCACGCCTACCTGGCACCACCGCACATCCAAGACCAGCGCGCCGTCGAGGACGTCCAACGCTGTCTCGAGCAGTGGGACAACGACGTGTCGATGATCCCGGTGATGTGGTACTTCCCCCTGGCATCGCGCGACGTCACCTGGATGGATCGCATCCCCAAGCCCGGGGCCGGCAACGTGCTCACCGTGCGCGAGTACCAGACGCGTTGGCTGGGCGTGTTCTCGTTCCTGTCCGGTTTGCCGATCGACCCGGTGCTCGCCCAGGCCGACGCGCTGTCGCGCGCCGGCCTCCCTCCGGGACTGGCGCCCTCCACCGACAACCGTGTGTCGATCGCCTTCCCGGTGCTCGGCCCATCGAGAATCGCCGCGCCGGACTGCGATAGAGAGGGCGATGGCAACGGCGACGGCGTTGACAACGTTGATGGTGACGGTGATGGTGATGGTGATGGTGATGGTGATGGTGACGGTAACTCGGCGGCCGGTGTGATGGCCGTCGCCGGACTGTGCAGCGCGACGCCACCCGGCATCGTGTTCGGCGTCAAGCTCCAGCCCGTGCTGTCGGTGGTCGACGGCGTCGTGACCGACGTGCACGACACGCGTGGCGAGCCGGTCAGCGTCACGGTCACCGCCATCGACGGACGGAGCTTCACGATCAGCGGGTTCAACGACGACAACCCGGGCACCGACGACGGCGCGGCGCCGCCACACCTCCGACTGAGCGCTCTCGCGGCGGTGGGCACCACGGTGCGCGCCGGCCAGGTGCTCGGGTTCATGGGTGACAGTGATCCGCTCCCGCCTGGCGTGCGCGGCGACGTGCCGACCGACGCAACGATCGAGCTCGACGAGGCGGCGATCGCACCTCATATCAAGCTGACGATCGCTGAACTCGACGGCACGGAGCTCGACGCGTACGGCCCGGTGATCGAGGCCGGGTTCCGTCAAGCGTGCGCCGTCGATATCGGTGGCTGGTCGATGCCACCGAACGGCGCCGACCACGAACCGGTGGTGATCGAGACGACCGACACCAACCGCGACATCGACTCGGAGTGGATCATCACCTCGACCGGTCAGGTGACTGCGAGTGGTTGGGCGGCGATGACCTACCCGACTGAAGGATGCGCATATACCCCCGCTGAGGCGTTTGGCCCGGGCGCCGCTGGCTGGAGTGAACCGATCGACGGCTGGGACGCCGAGATCGACCTGCCGACCACGATGTGGCTCGACCTCGCCACCCGCGATCCCGAACTCCCCCCGCTGCACACCCCCGTCCTGCGCTAACAACTCCCCGAAAATCTGTCCATCTCCCGCGCCTCGCGCCGGATTTCGACAGGAGAACCGCCGGTCGCTCCCACCCCACCCCAAATCCTGTCGATTCGCCGCGCCTCGCGCCGGATTTCGACAGGAGAACTGACGATCGTGGCGGCGTGGACGGGATCAGTCGTCGACGCGGCGGGCGTCTTCGACGAGATTGATCTCGTAGAGCACTTCGTCGAGGGCATCCTCGGCGCTGATCGCCGCAAATCGCTGCGGCGTGTCAGGTGTGGTGCACGACGCCACTGGGGAGAGGATCGTCCACGGACGCGGGTGGCAGAACTGCACCACGCTGTAACGCTCACCCTCGAAGCCCGGTGCCGATACGACACGGTGCCAGCCAACGGGGATGATGCCGTTCGTCAGGCGTTCGAGCATGATGCCGGTGTTGATGATCACCGCGTCGTCGGGCGGGGTGGCATCGATCCACGCACTATCGGGACCCTCGGCCACATCGTCGCCGATGGCCACCTGCAATCCGGGCGCGGTCGCGCGTGGCAACGCCGTGATCAGGTTGATGTCCCCGTGCGCGGCGGCCCACACGTAGGGATCGACGCTCCCGTCAGGGGCAAGCGATGGAGCACCTTCCATCGGTGGATACCGGATCGCTCGGGTGAGCGTGGGACCATCAGCAACCATGTCGTCGAAGAACGTCTCATGACAGCCAATGCCTTCGGCGATCACCCGCAAGAACCGCCGCTGGAGGTCGGCAATGGTGTCGTGGAAGCGGTACAGCACCTCGGTGATCCCGGGAACGGCAGCCTCGGGGATCACTTGATCGGGGTATGCGTTGGCGAACTTGCGCTTCAACGGATGGCCAGGAGGGATCGGTGTCGACCAGTTGAGCATCTCTTTCCAGTCGGGCGTACCACTCGAGGCGGCGGTCTCGACGAGCAACCCCGTGTAGCCGGTCTGGCCGTTGGCACCCGGAGCGGAGAACTGTTGTTTCACATCCGGCTCGAGTTCGAAGAACTCGCGGAGCATGCCGTACGCGGTGTCGAGCAGGTCGTCGGAAAGGTCGTGGCTGGTGTACACGAACCCGGTCGTCAAGCTCCGTCGCACGCCGTCGACCACCGCGCGCCGCTGCTCGCCGCTGCCCCGTTCGAAGGCGAGGAGGTCGACGTCGAGGATCTGGTCGCTCATTTCGCCGACGCTACTCGGCGTCGGTGGGTACGCCCCCGGGAGCGAACAACGCTGGCCAGCCACCGGTGTGGATGAATGCGATCGCTCCTTCATCGCGATCGCCGGGGTCGAACTCACCGTCGGCGGCCATCGCGAGCAGCCCCGACATGCCTTTGCCGGAATAGGTCCGGTCGAGCAGCCAACCGCCGTGCGTCGCTGCCCACTCGATGGCCCGATCGCCGGCGTCGGTGGGGATCGCGTACCCAGCGCCCAACCACCTGCCGTCGACCACCACATCGTTGTCGTCGACCCGCGCGCCCGTGGGGCTCCCGAGGACGCCAAGCACCTCACCGGCCAAAACGGCCACGTCGGGAAGGCCGGCAACCACACCTTCGGCGACGCCGACACCGATCACGCGTGGCGCAGCCCTACCCATCGCCCGCGCGACCGCCTGGCCCGCGACGAGGCCAGCGTGCGTGCCGCCGCTCGACGACGTGGTGACCACTGCGTCGAGGACGATGCCCCGCTCGTCGACTTGGTCGAGCAACTCGAGGTACGCATCGGCGTACGCCGCAGCGCCCAGCGCCGTGCTCCCGCCGATCGGAATCGGGTACGGCCGCAGCCCATCGGCGCTGAGCTCGTCGACCAGTTGCTCGCGGGCGATCTCCAACTCGCCCCAGTGCCGCGGGTTGATGCCGGTGAAGTGCAGCTGCGCGCCGAACAGCCGCGACAGCAGCTGGTTGCCAACCGCGTCACCAACGGGCTCGTCACCGGACAACACCAGGTGCACCGGCAGGCCGACCCGGGCGCCGGCGGCCGCGGTCATCCGACAGTGGTTCGACTGTCCGGCACCAACCGTCACCAGCACATCGGCGTCGCAGGCCAGCGCGTCAGCCACCAATAGATCGAGCTTGCGGGCCTTGTTGCCGCCACCGCCCAGGCCGGTCAGATCATCACGCTTCACCCACAGCCGAACGGACGTGTCATCGCCGGTGTTGAGCAACGGGCCACGTTCGAGCGGCGTCGGCACCGTAGCGACACCAGCTCGGCGAAGGTGATCGAACACGCCGAAGATGGTAGGCAAAGAGCGCAATGGCCACGACCGATTGGAACCCGCTCCTGCGCGCCGAGTTTACCAAGCCGTACTGGTCGACCTTGCAGGACTTCGTGCGCGCCGAGCGGGGACGGGCCACGGTGTACCCACCGCATCCGGACGTGTTCGCCGCACTGCACCGCACGCCCTACGCCGACACCAAAGCGGTGATCCTGGGACAAGACCCGTACCACGGGGCTGGGCAGGCGCATGGCTTGTGTTTCTCGGTGCGTGCCGGGGTCGACGTACCCCCGTCGCTGCGCAATATCCACCGGGAGCTGCACGACGATCTCGGCCTCGAGATCCCACACCACGGCAATCTCGCCAGTTGGGCCGACAACGGCGTGTTGCTACTCAACACGACGCTCACCGTGCGCGCCGGGCAGGCGGCCTCGCATCAGGGAAAGGGATGGGAGACGTTCACCGACGAGGTGATCCGTGTGGTCAACGACAAGACCGATCCCGTCGTGTTCATCCTGTGGGGCGCGGCGGCACGCAAGAAGCGCCAGCTGATCGACACCGACCGCCACGCCATCGTGGAGTCTCCGCACCCATCGCCCCTCTCGGCGAACAACGGATTCTTCGGCAGCCGACCGTTCAGCGCCACGAACGAGGCGCTCGCGCAGGCCGGTCGCGACCCGATCGACTGGGCCGTGCCACCGAACCCAGAGGACGACACCGCGACCGGAGCCGCATAGTGAGTTGGACAACGAGCGACCGGGTAGTGACGCTGCGGGAGCGCTCACCGATCATCGACATCGCAGTCGAGACGCTCGACGGATGGCGCCGCCATCTCAGCGGCCGCAACGCCTCGGTGCTGGCATTCTGGAGCTTCCTATCGATCTTTCCCGCACTACTCGCGGCGACAACGATCCTCGGATTCGTGCTGCAGAACAACGAGCAGCTGCAACAAGACATCGTGGAGGGGGCGCTCTCGGAGATCCCCGTGCTCGGCCAACAGCTCGCCGACGATCCGACATCGCTGTCGGGCAACATCTGGGCGCTGATCATCGGCCTGGGCGGCGCACTGTGGTCGGCGACACGCGCGTTCGTTGGCCTACAGAGCTCGCTCGACGACACCTGGGAGATCGACATCGACGATCGCGCCAAGTTGCCCGCGCAACGCGGCAAGGCGCTTGCCGGCATCGTGCTGCTCGGCGCCGCACAGGCCGTCGCGATCCTGTTGACCACCCTGGTGAATCGCGCCGGTCTACCCGGCTCGGGCCGCATCCTGCTGACGGTGGGTGCCGTGGCGATCAACATCGCTGTGATTGCGCTGCTGTACCGGTTCATGACGTCGGCGTCGCCCACGTGGCGCGATGTCGCGCCAGGCGCCGTGGTCGCCGGTGTCGCCTACAGCGTGCTGCAGCACTTTGGCGCCACGATCGTCAACCAGATCGCCGACGGCGCCGGGGAGACCTACGGCACCTTCGCTCTCGTGCTGGGGATCGTCACGTGGCTGGGCTTCGTGGCGATCGCCACGATCATGGCTGCCGAGCTGAACGCGGCGATCGTCCGCCAACGGTCAGACTGAACGGATGGCGACGACGGTGCGGCGCGTGGGCTTACTCGGCGGGATGAGCTGGGAAAGCTCGGTCGAGTACGAACGGATGATCAACCAGGGCGTGCGCGCCGCGCTCGGCGGAACGCACTCTGCCGATCTGGTGATCCGCAGCTACGACTTCGCCGAGATCGAGGCGCTGCAGGTCGATGAGCGTTGGGACGAGATGGCCACGCTGCTCGCCACAGACGCCCGGATGCTTGAAGATGCTGGTGCGGAAGTGATCGCGTTGTGCACCAACACGATGCATCGCGTGGCCGACAGCATCGAAGCGGCGCTCGACAGCGCAGAGTTCGTGCACATCGCCGACGCCACGGCGGCCGCGGTGGTCGAGGACCGGGTGCAACACGTTGGACTCGTTGGAACGCGGTACACGATGGAGCTCGATTTCTACCGCAGCCGACTCGAGCGCGCCGGTCTGCAGGTGACCGTGCCGGACGAGCCCGACCGCACGATGATTCACGACACGATCTACAACGAACTCGTGCGCGGCGTGATCGACGACGACAGCCGTCGCCGGGTGACCGAGTCGGTCGAGCGACTCGAGCAACGAGGCGCACGCGGGGTCATCGCCGGTTGCACCGAAATCGAGCTGCTCGTCCGACCCGACGATGTCGAGCTCGCGTACTTCCCGACCACTGCGCTGCACGCCGAGTCGATCGTCACCCGCTGCCTGGCGTGATCGAGCCGACCGACGGCGCACCGAGCT
>JBCCVW010000180.1:0-10268 GCA_039194665.1 Actinomycetota bacterium | reverse complement strand
TTGCAGCGCCGACAGGTCGCGCTCGATCGTGCGCGTCGACACCTCGAAGTGTTCGGCGAGCTGGCTGGCGCTGCGGTAGTCGGGTGCGGCGCCGCGCAACTCTTCGACCAGCGCATACAGCCGATCGGTCCGATTCACCGCGCCGACCGTACCGTTACGGGTCGCTCAGTCCGACTCGATCTTCGGCGCGCGGCGACGGGTGAGGAACCCACCCATGTCACCGATCACTTCCTCGCTCGCCTCGAGGGTGCCGCGTGTGCTTCCGGCGAGGATGCGTCGGCGCACCGCCCCGGACGCGGTGTCGATCACCAGCACCATCACGATCACCATGATCAGCACGGCGGACACGTTCTCCCAGTTGCGGAACTGCACTTGCGACGAGATCTCGCCACCGATGCCGCCGGCACCGATCAGACCGAAGATGGCCGATGCGCGCACGTTGATCTCGAAGCGGAACAGCCAGTGCGCAACGATCGTGGGAAATGCCTGGGGGAACAGACCCCAGCGAACGCCGGACAGCTGCCCGCCACCCGCCGCAGCGATCGCTTCGACCGGCCCGTCGTCGACCTCTTCGATCGTCTCGCTCGACCACTTGCCGAGGGTGCCGATCGACGAGAACCCGATCGCCAGGGCGCCCGCCCACGGGCCAAGACCGACCACGGCGAGGAAGATCGTGGCCAAGACCAGTTCGGGAAAGGCGCGGATCACGATGAACAGTTGGCGGATCGCAACGCGTAACCACGTCGGGGCCACGTTGTTCGACGCCAGGAATGCCAACGGAAGCGACAGCACCGCGGCGATCACCGTGCCGGTCCACGCGATGTACACCGACTCGAACACCTTGCCGAGGGCGCCGCGATCGAGCACGGTTTGGAAGTCGGGTGGCCACGACAGCTCGATAATCGTCCAAATGTTTCCCGGCGCTCGGCGCAGTGCATCGAGTCCGATGTCGAGTCCGTTGACGCCCCACACGAAGGCGATGGCCACACCGACGAGGACGAGCGCCCACCACCAACGAGCGCGCGGCGGAGTCGGACGTTGCACGCTCTTGGACTGTGGCGTCATCGTGGCCGTCACTTCGACCTCACAACACGCGCCGTCTGATGGCGTCGCTGATCTGCTCGATGATCACGACGACGATGAAGATCACGATCAAGATGCCGAGGATCCGGTCGTAGCGGAAGAACTGCCGCTGCGCTTCGATCACTCGGCCGATTCCGCCGCCGCCGACGAGGCCGATCACCACCGAGGCGCGTACGTTCAGCTCGAACACGTAGGCCGAAAACGCCACGTAGGCGGGGAACACCTCGGGCAGGACGCCGGTGCGCACCGCGGCCGTGTGTCGCCCGCCCGCAGCTTTTGCAGCTTCGAGCGGACGTGGATCGGCGGCGTCGATCGTCTCGCTGAACAGCTTGACCAATACCGCGGTGCTGAACACCGTTAGCGCGATCGCCCCGCCGAACGCGCCGATGCTGACCGCGGCGACCAGGATGACTGCGAGGAGCAAGTCGGGAATCGCGCGTAGCACGTTCATCAACGAGCGCACAACGATGAACGTCACCCGCCCTGGCGTGGTCAGCGACGACATCAGGAAGGCGATCGGCAACGAGATGATGCAGCCGATCACCGTGGCCACGATCGCAATCTGGAACGTCTCGATCAGCGGATCGATCACGTTGTTGCGATCGAATACCCACTCCCAGTCGATCGGCCAGAACCGACTCCAGATCGGGTCGGTCCACACGGTGATGAACGAGGCCCACTCCCATCCCGACTGGCGGGCGGCATAGACCGTGAACCCAGCGACGGCGAGCCCGATCAGCACGGATCGAACGCGCAGCCGTGGCTTGCGCGGTCGCGCCGCAGCCGCCGGCGGTGCGGCGCGAGGGGTGGCCGTGTCAGTCATCGGCGTTCGCCGACGCCTCCATCGACAGCAGATCGTCGGGAGTGATGGCCCGTCCGTAGATCTCACGGAACGTGTCGTCGTCGACGTCGGCAATGTCGCCGTCGAAGACCAGATCGCCACCGCGCAGCCCGATCAACCGTCGACCGTACGTGCGCGCAAGGTCGAGGAAGTGGAGGTTGATCAGCGTGGTGATGCCGAGCTCTCGGTTGATCCGTTGGAGATCCCCCATCACCTGGTGGCTCGTCACGGGATCGAGCGCTGCGACGGGTTCATCGGCGAGCATCACCGATGGCTCCTGGGCGAGCGCGCGGGCGATGCCGACTCGCTGCTGCTGGCCGCCAGAAAGATTCGATGCGCGTACGTAGGTCTTGTCGACGATCCCCACCCGCTCGAGCGCCTGGAAGGCGATCTCACGGTCCTCGGCCGGCCACAACCCGAGCGTCGATCGCCACGTCGGGACGGTGGCGAGGCGGCCCATCAACACGTTGTTCAACACCGTGGTCCGGGTCGCCAGATTGAACGTCTGGAAGATCATGCCGATCTCGCTGCGAACGCGGCGCAACTCGCGGCCCGATGCCCCAACGACCTCGGATCCGTTCACCTTGATCGAGCCAGATGTTGCTGGCACCAGGCCATTCATCGCCCGCAGGAGCGTCGACTTGCCGGCGCCCGACAGCCCCACGACCACGACGAACTCGCCGTCGTCGATCGTGAGGCTGACGTTGCGCAGCGCCGTGACACCGCCCCGGTAGGTCACCGAGACGTCGTCGAACTCGATCACCGCACGACCGTCAAACGGTCGCTGCGAGTCGACATCACCCCGGCGGTTCGGTGATCCCGAGCGACTCGGCGGCTTCCCGCACGATGTCGAAGTCGGACTCGACCGCCGGGCGAATGTCGGTCCAGCTGTAGATCGAGTCGAAGACTTCTTCACCTTCCTCGGTCTCGAGGTACGCCTCGACGGTTGCGTACACCGCTTCCTTCAAACTCTCGGGAAGGTCCGAGCGAACGGCGACCACGTCGTTGGGAATCTCCCGAGTGATCGAGAACACGATCACGTTCTGTCCAACATCGGGCTGCTCGTCGCGGATGTTGCGGCGGGCGTCGTCGAACGACAAACCGAAGGTGGCATCGCCGTTGAGCACTGCGGTCACGGCAGCGTCATGGCTGCCGGCGAACACGGGTGTCACGCCGGACTGGGGATCGATGCCTGCGTTGGTCAGCTCCAGCGCCGGGAAGAGATACCCCGAGGTGGAACTCTCCGAGACGAAGGCCACCTCTTCGCCCTCCGTGGCGGAGATGTCGCCGATGCAGGAAAGGCCCGGAGCGATCGGGGTGCCGTCCTCAGCGACGTCGCTGAATTCCTTGTCGCCATCGTCGTTGAAGGCCACACCGACCTGCAGTGCGACCGCCTCCAACGCGTCGACCTGCACGACCTCGCCGCCCTCGTTGACAAGTGCAGTGCCCTCGACGGGTGGCTCGACGCAGACGGTTTCGTCGTTGGTGAACCATTGACCGTGATACGTCGCCGAGCCGAATCGGATCGACTGGATCAACGCTTCGATGTTGCCGAAGTTGTCCACCCCGAGCACGTACCCAAAGGGCCCGAATGCGCCCAGGTCGGCTTCGCCCGAGCCCATGGCGGTGACCAGGCCCGTGTAGTCGGTGGTGACGACACCCTCGACGTCGATCCCCAATCCCTCTTCGAGCACGTCGATGAACGGTTGGATGTCGTCTTGTAGCTGCTCTTGTTCCTGACTGGGCACGAAGCCGAACACGATCGATTCGGGCCAGTCCTCTGGCACCTCGGACATGTCGTCGTCTTCGGACATGTCGTCGTCTTCGGACATGTCGTCTTCGGTGGCGTCGGTGGCCTCCGGCGCGTCGGTTGCCTCGGGTGCGTCGGTGGCGGCCGGTGCCGTTGTGTCGGCAGCGTCATCATCGTCGTCGCCGCACGCGGCAGCGACCAGTCCGAGTGCGCAGCACACGGCAATCACTCTGCGGGCTTTCATTGTGTCCTCCCCTTTGTGTTCACGGTTGAGCGGATCGCGGGACCGTAGCCCATCGCGCGCCGCGCGTTGCACGGGCGTTGCGCTGAGTTCACGCGCCGTTCACGCGGGCCCCGACAACCTGGGCGAAGTCAACCCACCCGGTCACATCGGCGATGTTGCTGCCGTCGTGACGGTGGTTCCATGGTCGCACGTAGCGGCACACCACGGCGTCGGGATGCGCGGCTGCCAAGGCGTGGATGTTGTGGTCGGCGTCGTCGAGGTACACGTCGCAATCGACGGTCGTCTTGTCGTCGACGATGTGCACCTCGTTGGTCGGCACACGGTGTTCGGCGAGCCATGCGTACGTGTCGTGAATGGCGAAATGGGGCTTGGTGGTGATGATCACGATCTGGTGTTTCCGGGAAAGCCGCCCGAGCGCATCGATCGCACCGTCGTAGGGTGCTAGTACCCGAAAGATGCTCGAGCCGTCGCCGCTGGTGCGGGCCCACTTCCAGAACGCACCCATCTTGTCGAAGTGAGTGAGCGCAAGCGGCGCGTTCCACTCGGTGACGTGGTCCGGGTGTAGCTCGGTGCCGAACTGTGCGTTGTAGCGGGAGATCCATCCGGCGTTGAAGTCGGCGACGACGCCGTCGAGATCGATCCCCAGACGGAGTCTGGGCGTTGCCATGGGGCGCAACTCTGGCAGTCTTCGACGGTGCGACGAAACCGAGCTCGCCTGTGACCGGTCGATCATTCACGCTGGGAGTCGACCTGGACGGTGTGGTCGCCGACCACACGCGCCGCTTTCGGGACATCCTCGCCGAGATCCGCGGCATCGACCCGATGACGCTCACGCTGGAACGCTCGTGGGACTTCGGCGAGTGGGGGCTGGCGCCCGGCGAGTACGCCGAACTGCACCGTGTAGCGGTGATGGAGCATGACATGTTCCGCACGATGGACGTGATCGAGGGCGCACCTGATGCGCTGTGGCGGTTATCCGACGCCGGGGTGTGGATTCGGATCATCACGCATCGCTTGTACGTGAACTGGGGCCACGAGAAGGCCGTCGCCGATACCGCCGCATGGCTCGACGCCAATCGGATCCCGTACCGCGACCTGTGTTTCCTCGGCGCAAAGCCTGAGGCGGAAGCGGACGCATATGTCGACGATGCGCCGCACAACGTCGAGCAGCTGCGTGCGCAAGGGAACACGACCATCGTGTTCGATCAGCCATACAACCGGGAGCTGACCGGACCGCGCGCTCGATCGTGGGCCGAAGTGGAAGCACTCATCGCCGAACTGGTGGCCGAGCACGACGGGGCATTCGAGTCACAACTGCCCGGCATCGATGCGGGCGCCGGGCGACTCGACGATCGAGCGCGTCCGCGTTGATCCACCGCTCGGCGGGCAACATGCGGGCGGGCGCGCGGCGATGTGCGATTCTTCTCCGATCAATTGCGCACCTCCACAGCCGATGAGCGGACGGCGTCGGCGTACGACGGCGTTGCGGATCGTGAGCGCCCTGTCGGTTGCCGCACTGCTGGCGTCAGCCTGCAGCAGCGACAACGATCCGCTGGCTGAGCAGCGGGCGACCCAGTTGGTCGCAGCCACCGAGCAGGCAGGGTTGGCGCCTGGTTTGACCGTCGAGTCGGCCGCGGCCTTGTATGGCACGGACGCCCCAAGTTTCTGTGAGGCACATCGCGCTGACCTCGATGGCGTCGCCGGGTTGCTGGTGCGCGGGAACACTGCGCAGGGCCGCCGGCCGACGATCACCGACGAGGCGGTCGAGTATGGCCGACTCGTCGCCACGGTCTACTGCCCCGATGTGCTCGACGACTACGACAACCTGGTCGACGACATCGACCCGTTCGAGCGCACCGATCGAGACAACTCGTGAACGAACCGAGTCGATCGTCCGAACGCGCCGACCTCAGAGCGGGTCTGAAGGGCGAACTCAAGGCGGTCGGGCTCGTCGCCTGGCCAGCGTTGGCGATGCTGATGGTCGCCAGCGTGGGGAGCATTGCGCAGCTGTCGGACTCGGCGAGCTTCGGACTCGGTGCGATCACGGTCTATTTCCTCCCGGCGCTGCTGTTCCTGCTGCCAGTCGGCCTCGTGTCGGCTGAGCTCGCCACCAGTCATCCCGGTGGCATCTTCGTATGGGTCCGCGACGCCTTCGGCCCGAGGCTCGGTTTCCAGGCCACGTGGTTCTCGTTCATGAACAGCGTCACGCTGTACCCGTCGCTGCTGTCGTTTGGCGCAGCATCGTTGGCTCACGCGCTCGGCAGCCAACACCTCGCTGACAACGGGTTGTACATGGGCACCGTGGTGCTCGTGGTGTTCTGGATCGCCACGTGGACGGTGAGCCGGGGGATGCAGCGCACCACCCTGGTGAGCAACCTCGGGCTCGGCGTGGGGACGATCGTGCCGGCCGTGTCCTTGATCACGATGATGTTCATCTGGCTCGGCGAGGGGAGGACCTCGCAGATCGCGCTCGAGGTAGCCGACGTGGTCCCCCCGTTCGACGGCCTGTCGAGTGTGGCCCTCGTCGTCGGCACGTTCGTCGCCTTCGCCGGCCTCGAGGTGAACGCGGTGCATATCGCCCACATGGAGGGGCCACCAACTGCGTACCTGAAGGCGGTACTGCTGGCCGCTGGCACCGTGTTCACCCTGTATCTCCTCGGATCGCTGGCGATCTCGGTTGTCGTGCCCGACGCCACCCTCGAACTCACCTCGGGTGCCTCACAGGCGTTTGGCGTGTACGCCGACGTGTTCGGTGTCCCCTGGCTGGGCAATCTGTTGTCGATGTTGTTGGTCGCCGGCGCGTTCGCTGCATCGATCGCCTGGATCGCCGGACCGAGCCGCAGCCTGTGGTTAGTCGGTCGAGCCGGCTATCTCCCGCCACTGCTGCAGCGGACGAACCGCAACGACGTCCAGATGCCGCTGCTGCTCATGCAGGGCGTGATCGTCACGATTCTCGCCCTGGTGTTCGTGGTGTCACCGTCGACGTCGCAAGCGTTTGCGATCTTGCAAGACGTATCGGTTGCGCTGTACATGTTGATGTACCTGTGCATGTTCGCGAGCGCGATTCGGCTCCGCCGGATGCAGCCCGACCTGTACCGTCCCATTCGCATTCGCGGGCTCGTGCCCATCGCCATCGTGGGTATGGTCGCCGCGGCCGCTGCGCTCCTGTTGAGCGTGACGCCGCCTGCGGGTTACTCGTCGACGCCACCCTTGGTGTACGCCACAATCGTGCTCGCTGGAGTGGTGCTGCTGTCGCTGCCGCCGTCGATTATCCGGCGATACCGCGCGCAGTCGTGGATCAATCCTGCTGATCCGATCGCGGTGATGACCGAGGAAGAGTCGGGCGGCGAGCTCTAGCCGTTGACCACAACGGCGACGACCTTGCCACCGCCTCTGCCGCATCGTCGTCGGGATCGAAGCCGATCACGTTGTGCCCCGGAGCACGCAGGCGGTCAGCGACCGCGCCGCCCAACGCCCCGCGTCCGGGGATCCCGACGACCTGCTCAGCGATGGTGCTCATGTGGCGATCTTCGCAGAGCAGTTGGGAACGCTCGGGTTGCAACCGCGGTGCGTGGAACACTCGACGCATGGATGACATTGGTGCGTTCAACCGGCGACGGTGGGACGAGCTCGTCGCGGCGGGTTGCGAATACACGCGACCGTGGTTGCACCTCGACCCTGCGGCAGCGCGAACACGCGTCGACCCGGAGCACCAGCTCGCCGACCTTGTCGGCTCATCGGTGCTCTGTCTCGCCGCGGGTGGTGGCCAGCAGTCGGTGGCGTTCGGACTGCTCGGTTGCGAGGTAACGGTCCTCGACGCCAGCGAGTCGCAGCTCGAACACGACCGGACGACCGCCGAGCGGTACGGGCTCATGCCGCGGCTGGTTCATGGCGACATGCGCGATCTCTCGATGCTCGCCGATGGGTCGATCGATGTCGTATGGCAGGCGCATTCCCTCAACTTCGTGCCCGACCCTCGCCCGGTCTTCGAGGAGGTGGCGCGCGTGCTGCGCTCCGGTGGGCAGTACCGCTTGCAGTTCACGAACCCATTCATCCACGGGACGTGGGACCGCCGATCGGGTGGGCACTACCTGCTTGCCGGACCCTACGTCGACGGTGAAGTCAAACGCACGTCACCGTGGCGCGTCGATGATGGCGCCGGAGCGGTGACGATGGTCGAGGGCCCACGCGAGTTCAAGCACACACTGTCGACAGTGCTCAACGGCGTCACTGCCGTCGGTCTCGAAATCACTGGGTTCTGGGAAGACACTGTGGGCGACACCGATGCCGAGGCCGGTTCGTGGCCGCATTTCAAGCGGCACTGTGCGCCCTGGCTCACCGTGTGGAGTCGCCGGTCGTGAGGCACACTGGCGTGGTGACGAGCAACGTGCAGCACACCATTCGCCTCACCTACTGCGTGCCCTGAAACTATTCCGACCGCGCCGTGCGTGCGGTGAACGACCTCCTCGGCCACTATCAACACGTGATCGAGTCCGTGCAGCTCATCACCGGTGGCAGCGGTGTCTTCGATGTGGAGGTCAACGGCGAGATGCTGTACTCCAAGCACGTCACGGGTCGTCATGCCGAGCCAGGCGAGGTGCTCGCGCTCTTCGCCGAGCGCTACGCGCAGGGGATCCCTCGTTACGGCAGCTGACGCCCGGGCGCAACGTCGAGGTCGACCATCAGCTCGTCGCCGAGCTGTTCGAGCGCTCCGCGCACAGTGGCCGGATCGGCGTCGTCGGGCACCCGCACGGTCGCCGATGCGTAGAACAGGTGCTCGCCCGACATCGACGCTGACTCAGTCCGCGTTTCCAACTCGTCGATGCTGACGCCGCTTGCGGCGAGTACTCGGGCGATCTCGTGGACGATCCCAGGACGGTCCTGGCCGACCAGTTCGAGCTGGAGTTCGTGCGCACCGCGGCCTGCGTCGTCGTCGCCGGCGATGGCCACGCGGGCGTCGAGCACGCCCGTGGCGGTGATGGCCTCGAGATCGGCGATCAGCGCGTTGGCCTGGTCGTTCGGCACCTCAGCCACCACGATTCCGGCGAACTGGCCAGCGAGGCGGGCCAGGTGGCTGCGTTGCCAGCTTCCGCCGCGGGCGGCGATCGGTGTGGCCAGCGTGTCGACGAGACCGGCGCGATCGGTTCCGATCACCGTGAGGACGAGGGTGGTCACCAGTGCAGTCTCACAGCGCGCCAGCCTCGTCGGCTGCCGCGTCCTCGGCCTCGGCCTCGTCGGTCCCGTCGGCGTCGCGGTCGCGGAACATCATCGAGGGTGGTCCGCCGACGGCCCAGACCACGACGAGGAGACCGACGAGGCTCAACAGCGCGTTGAACCCGAACCCCCAGCGCATCCCCGTGACGAACGAGTCGCGCACGATTTCGGTGAGTTGGCTCGCTTGGCTGGAGTACTGATCGAGCAACTGCTGGCTCGTGTCGGTGCCGGCAAGAACGCCCTGGATGTCATTGCGCTCTCCGGTACTGAGCTGCACGCCGATGTCGGTCGCTGCGTCGTCGATCTCGCGCGACGAGGTTGCCAGGAACACGGTGGTGGTCAGCGCCAGCCCGACTGCGCCACCGGCGATCTGGAACATGTACAGCAGCCCGCCGGCGAGGCTCGACTTGTCCGGCGGTAGCAGGTCGAGGGCGGCATTGGTGATCGCCGAGTAGAACAACCCGACGCCGATGCCCAACGCGATCATCCCCGGAACGAACGCCGCCCACTCGGCGTTGTCGTCGACGATCACCACGGTCAACAGCGCGCCGAGGAACAACGCTGCTGCGCCCGCGGACAACACCGCTTTGGTGCCGATCTTGCCCACGAGCCACGGCTCGACGAACGACGTCCCGGCGAACACCACCACGAACGGCAGCAGCATCAGGCCGGCGACCAACGTGTCTTCGCCGAGGATCTTCTGGAAGAACTGCGGAAAGTAGAACACCGCGGCAAAGAACAGTCCGGACATCAGCAGGATGGCCACGCAGGCGCGAATGAAAGGCCGGTTCTTGGCGACGGAGGTAGGGATCAGGCCCGCCTCGCCAACGCGCCGTAGCCACCAGACGAACGCCACCATGAATACGGCGAACACGACGAAGCCAGCGATCACACCCGGCTCGCCGTACCCGACGTTGGGTGCCAGGGTGAGCGTGGTCAGCAGCGACAGCAGACTGATCGACAGCAGGCCGGTGCCGACGTAGTCGATGTGTTCGTCCACTCGGTCGCGAGGGAGCTTGACCAGCGTGATCACGGCGACCATCGCAATCAGTGCGATCGGCACGTTGAGGAAGAACACGTAGCGCCAGTCGATCTCGCCGAGTGCTCCGGCGATCACCGGTCCTGAGGCGTTGCCG
>JBCCVW010000179.1:0-10335 GCA_039194665.1 Actinomycetota bacterium | reverse complement strand
GTCGAGTACTTCGTCAGCTACTACGACTACTACCAGCCCGAGGCCTACATCCCGTCGAGCGACACCTACATCGAGAAGGACAGCTCGATCAACGACGAGATCGACCGTCTCCGCCACTCGGCGACCGCCGCGTTGCTCACCCGACGCGATGTGATCGTCGTCGCTTCTGTGTCGTGCATCTACGGGATGGGTAACCCCGACGAGTACCGCGGCCAGTTGCTCGATCTCAACGTGGGTATCGACTACGACATGCGCAGCATCCTGCGGCGTCTGGTCGACATGCAGTACGACCGCAACGACATGACGCTCGGACGTGGCAACTTCCGCGTGCGCGGCGACACCATCGAGATTCATCCGGCGTACGAAGAGTCGGTGCTGCGTGTCGAGATGTTCGGCGACACGGTCGACCGGATCACCACGCTCGACCCACTCACCGGCGAGCAACTCAGCGAGATCGAGCGGGCCCACGTGTTCCCCGCCACCCACTACGTCACCGGAGCGGAGCGGTTGGCCGTGGCGATGGGCAAGATCGAAGCCGAGCTGCAGCAACGGCTGAAGTACCTCGAAGAGAACGACAAGCTGCTCGAGGTGCAGCGTCTCCGAATGCGCACGCAATACGACCTCGAGATGATGAGCGAGGTCGGCTACTGCAACGGCATCGAGAATTACTCGATGCATCTCGACGGGCGTGAGTACGGCGAGCCGCCGTTCACCTTGCTCGACTACTTCCCCGACGACTTCTTGTTGGTCATCGACGAGAGCCACGTCGCCGTGCCCCAGTTGCACGGCCAGTTCGCCGGCGACCGCAGCCGCAAGGACGTGCTCGTCGAGCACGGCTTCCGCCTCCCGTCGGCGCGCGACAACCGACCGCTCACCTTCGACGAGGTGCTCGAACGGATCAACCAGTGTGTGTTCCTCTCGGCCACACCGGGTGAGTACGAGCTGCGCGTGTCCGACCGAGTGGTCGAGCAGATCGTCCGACCGACCGGACTGGTCGACCCCGAGGTGATCGTCAAGCCCACCAAGGGGCAGATCGACGACCTGATGGAGATGGTCGAGGGACGGATCACTCGCGGCGAGCGGGTGCTGGTGACGACGCTGACCAAGAAGATGGCCGAGGACCTCACCGACTACCTGCTCGAGCAAGGCCTTCGGGTGCGGTACCTGCACTCGAACATCGACACGATCCAACGCATCGAGATCCTCCGCGCCCTGCGGCTCGGCGAGTTCGACGTGCTCGTCGGCATCAACCTGTTGCGCGAGGGGCTCGACCTCCCCGAAGTGTCGCTGGTGTCGATCCTCGACGCCGACAAGGAAGGGTTCCTGCGCTCGGAGACATCGCTGATCCAGATGATCGGCCGTGCTGCCCGCAACGTCGCCGGCCAGGTGGTGATGTACGCCGACAAGATGACCGACTCGATGACCGCGGCGATCGACGAGACCAAGCGCCGCCGCAACCTCCAGCTCGCGTACAACGAAGAGCACGGCATCGATCCGCAAACGGTGCGCAAGGCCGTCGGCGACATCTTGTCGATCCTCCGGCCCGACGACACGGCGCCGGTGCCGGGCAAGGATCGCCGGCGTCAACGCGAGCGCGAGAAGGTGCAGCGCGATCTCAAGTCGCTCCCCCAGCAGGAACTGGGCCGGCTCATCCAGACGCTCGAAGCCGAGATGCACGAAGCATCGGCCGAGCTCAAGTTCGAGTACGCCGCCAAGCTGCGCGACGAGATCAACGACCTCCGCCGCGAACTCCGCGACGCCGGCTAACGCTGCTCCGAAAAACCGCGGATTTCAGGCGCCAGGCGCCTGAAATCGCGAACAGTTCAGGCGTGCGCGGCGGTCAACTGGGGTCGACCTCGGGTTCTCGGTCGGAGCCGCTCGTCGTCGCCGCCTTTGCTCCTGTTCGCCTGCCGTCGGCGAGCAGGACGATCGGTGCGGCGAACGCATACACGAACGACAACACGCTGAGGGCGGCGAATCCAACGAACCGCCCACCTGGTGAGTCTTCTCGGCCGGCGTCCACCGCTGAGGCGACGAGGTCGGCGAAGTCGCGCACGGCCCAGTGCGCCAGCACGAGCGCGAGGATGAAGAATCCGAAGCCGCTGGCCACCGCGCCGCAGAACCTCGCCGCGCTCACCGGTAGCTCCCGCAGAACTCCTCGATGAGGGAACGCTCGGCGCCGGGCCGCGGCAGGAGCGGACGCTCTGACCGCTCCACGAGCGCGGCGAGTCCGAGCAGCACCGAGCCGGTCGTGGCAATCCACAGCCACGTCGGTGCGGCTGCCAGTCGCGGTCCCGCCGACACGAGCACCGTGGTGATCGTCAGCGCAACACCGACGAGCAGTGGTGCCGCCAGTTTGCGGATCGCGCCCACCGCCAGGGCGATGACGCCGACGGCGAGCGCACCGAACGTGGCCCACTCGGTCCCGGGCTCGAGCTGAGTCGGGATGAGCCATGCGGCGATCATCGCGAAGCCCGGTCCGTAGGCCAGCCAGCTGGGAACGCCCGCACCGTCGGGGAGGAGGGCGCGCAGCGCACCGCCGCCGACGAGCAAGACCAGTGCGACGACGCCGATCAGCACGTCGCTGCCGGTGGCGCCATACGGCTCGATCGCGTCGATCACCCATTGGTTGGTGCCGGTGGTCCACCACAGGCTGGTCGCGCCGCCGAGCGCGAGGGCGGTGCCCGGGAGTGCTGCGGGGCGGCCGATCTGTGTCGCTCCGAGCGCTGCCGCCACGGCTCCGGCAACGGTGGCGGCTACGGACACGAGCACGGGGTCGGCCGCGCCGGCGATCGCTACCGACTGGATCCCGGCGGCCAGCGCACCGACGCCGAGTGCGGCGAGTCGCCGATCGACCAGGGATACTCCGGTCAAGGCGATGGCGCAGGCCATGGCGATGATCGTGTGTTGTTCGGGTGGCACAGCAGCTGCGGTGAGTGCGGTTCCGGCGGACGTCACGAGGAGCGCTGTCGCTGCGGCGGACTGCCATGACCGCACCTGCGGGCTTGCGGCGGCGTAGGTCGCACCGAGGACGCCGAGCACCGCAGCAACACCCCATGTACTGGCGAAGGCGTCGAGGGTCAGCAGCGCGACGGTGGTCGCACCGGCGAGCGGCAACGTGGCTCGATCTCGGCGCAGCGCGATCCCCGGCGCCAGCACGGCGAGCAGGGCGACGACACCGGCGTCGACCGCGATCGGACCGTCGACGACGTCGCCGGTGACGGCACCGACGAACGCGGCTCCGGCGAGGAGTCGCCACCCGCGGTCGCGTCGACCGTCGAACGAGATCGTCGCGAGCCACACCGCCGCACCGACGCCGATCACCGCGGCACTTGCGGCGGGCGGGCTGGCGACCGCGTCAGCGATCCCGAGCAGCGCCCAACCCAGAGCCGGTGCGACAAACGAGTCTGCGCGGCCCCACGGCAGCGCGGTCAACATGCCGATCGATGCCACGACGGAGATCGCGGACGCGGCCCACACGGGCGCGCCGGCGAAGGCGACGGTGGCGAAGAGCGCACCGTTCGCCGCGAGCAGCGCCAATGGTCGCCGCCACACGCCACCGGTCGTCCGATTGAGCTGGTCGAGCGTGCCGATCGCTGCGGCGATGAGCGCCAAGGCTGCAATCCCAGCTGGGAGCGCAGCGTTCGAGCTGGTCGACGTTGTGCTGAGCACCTCGATCGGGAGGATCAGGGCAACAACGCCGGTGGCGAACGCCAGCGGAGGACTGGTTGTCTTGGCGATTCGCCGCCACACGGCGAAGACGGGCGACAGCGCTGCCCCGGCGTTCACCGCTTCCAGTCCGATCACGACCATCGGTGGCAGCGACCACCACCATGCGGCAATGGCGCCACCCGAGGTCATCCCGGCGACGACACCGCTTCCCAACACGGCGAGTGCAGCCACGGCGAGTGGCCCGTTGGCGTACCGCGTCGCGACGATGGCGACCACGCAGCTGGCCAGTGCGCACGCGAGCGGCGCCGACCAAGTCAGCGCAGTGCCGCTCAGTCCCACCTCTGCGAGGGTTCCCGGGCCGATCCGCAACTGGGCGATCAGGGCGATCAGGGGGCTGACGCCGACGGCAAGCGCCAGTGCGACGGCCCGTCGGACGGCGCCTATGGCCAGGAGTCCGATCGATGCCGCGCCGACGACGACGTTCGCAGGCGCCCCGGTGAGCCCGGCGAGTCCGAACGAGGCGACGACGATCGCAATGACTGACGCAGCGAGCAGTAGCTGCGCACGCCATCGCCGCGCCTGCAGATCCGCAGCGATGGCGGTCAGCGACCCGCCGATCGTCAGGCAGGTCGGCCAGCCCGCTCCAACCGTGGACGCCGCGGCAACGCCGACCGGGCCGACGAGACACGGCGCCAGCACGGCGAGCGCCGTTGCCGTCGTCGGGAGCCGCCCGCGCAGTCGCTCGGCGAGCAGGAAGACGAGGGTGATCGTCGAGGCCAGCCCGGCGAGCCGGATCTCAGGTCCGATCGATTGCCATCGGCCGGCAACAGCGACGATGCCGGCCAACAGCAGGAGTGATGAGCCGGCGACCGCAAGGAGTGCGGCGGGCGTCGGTCGCATGCGGCTCGGTTGGCGCGGCGCGTGCGGTCGCGGCGGGGGGAGTGGCCGTCGTGTCGTAGTACCCATGGGGTCGATCGTGACGATCGGACGCCGTGGCGACCATCGGGTGAATCCCCTAGGGGTTCCTGGGGGCGGGAGAGGAGGGAGAGAGGGGCGGCGTCAGTCGAGACCGTGCTCGACCGCGTAGCGGACCAGGTCGGCCCGCCGCGACACGTGCAACTTGCCGAGAATGTTGCGCACGTGGTTCTCGGCGGTCTTCGGACTGATCGACAGCTCGTTGCCGAGCTCCTTGTACGTGCGGCCACGGGCCACCAGCTGCAGCACCTGCCGCTCGCGCTCGGTCAGCGGATCGGTCTTCGCCGCACGAGCCAGCCGTCGGAACTCGCCGAGGACGAGTGCGGCCAGCGAAGGAGAGAACACCGGCTCGCCCGACGCAGCTGCGGCGATCGCTCTCCGAATCTCTTCTGCTGGCGCGGACTTGACGAGGTAGCCGGCAGCGCCGGCCGCAACTGCGTCGAGCAGGTCCTGCTCGTCTTCGCTCACGGTCAGGATCACCACCGGGCACAGCGCAGCACATGCCTCCACCACGGCAAGGCCGCCACCGCGCGGCATGCGCAGATCGGTGACGACCACGTTGGGTTGGCGAGCACGTACGACGTCGATTGCTCCCTCGGCGTCATCGGCTTCGCCAACGACCTCGAATCCGTCGTCGAGCTCTCTGCGGAGACCCGAGCGCATCAGCTCGTGGTCGTCGGCCAGCACCACTCGGATGCGATCGTCGGTCCCGCTCACTTCGCCCACAATTGCACTTCAGTGCCGGATTCCTCGGCCGAGTCGATCTCTGTGCGTCCGCCGACTGCCGCGAGCCGTCCGACGATCGACGACGTGATCCCGTCGCCGGCGACGTTGTCGGGCTCGAACCCGGACCCGTCGTCGCGCACTGACGCATACACGGCGCCATCGTTCGTGACATCGACGAAGATGGTCAGCGTCGAGGCGTCGGCGTGCTTGACCGCGTTGCTCACGGCTTCCCCGATCGCGCCCACGATTGCTCGTTGGACCTCGTCGCGCGGCGTCTCGTCGTCGGCGAGCACGTTCACGGTGGCCCGGATGTCAGCGGCGCCGACCGCACGAGCGACGCGCGCCCGCACCATCGCCTCGAAGTCGTGGTCCAGCCGATGGCTCGTTCCGAACAGATAGTCACGCAGCTCGCGATCGGCCACGCGCACACTGCGTGCTAGCTCTGGATCGGAGTCGTGCGTTCGGCGTTCGACTGCGGTGAACACCTGCAGCACGGTGTCGTGCATCTCCCGAGCGACCTCGTCGCGCGCCCGTCGGTCGGCGATCTCGGCCTCGACGCGGCGTAGTAGGTCGCCGAGCCACCCGAACACCGCGCCGGCGGCAGCGAAGAACAGCGAGCTTGCGGCGAGCGACACCACGTGGCGCGGTTCGAGCGGGCCGAAGTCGTTGAGTTCGACGGCGATCCACTCCGCTGGTCCGATGCTGAGTCCGATCGCCGCGGCAAGGATCGGGCCCAACGCGAAGCCCACGTTGACCATTGCGATCAGCGGATACTGCGTCGCCAGGCTCTGCGAGGTGGCGAAGACATGTCCGGGTTCGAACACCCATCCGTCGACCGCGCTCAATGCGAAGGCGATCATCGATTCGGACGCTGCGTAGCGCGGCGAGAGCAGCGCGTCCGGGCGACGTCGCAGCGCCCAGGTGGCGTACACCGCGGCGCAGAACACCGCGATCACGGCCGCCCACGCGGCGGCCGGGACGCGCAGTGCGTCGTCGCCCCCGGCGACCACGACGATGCCGACCATCCAGGCGAGGAGGATCCAGCGAACCACGGCGACCACGCGCAGCACCGTGAGCACCGTCGGTACGGTCCGGCGGCGATCGACGTTCACGCTTCGAGTCTTGCTCGCGGAGCGATCCGTCCGCGGCCATTCGCGCAATAGCCACGTCTCAGCAGAAGATCTGCGAACAGTTCGGGTCAGGAGGCGCGCACGCGTTCGACCATGGCTGCAGCTTCGGCTGCCGCAGGCGTGCCGGCGTCGGCGCGCGTCCCCGCCGCCATGAGCACGTCGAGGTCGAACGGATGGACGCCCGCATAGCGGAGCAGCTGGCTCGCCGTGCCCGACGCCAGCAGTTGGTTGCGCAGCGCCACCTCGATGTGCCGCCGTGTCTCGACAATGAAGGGACTCTCGCTGGTGGGCAGAAGTTCGCCGCAGTACAGCGTGGTCGCCCATTCGAGGTCGCCGCGCTCAAGTGCCTCAAGAAGCTGGGCGACGTCGACGTCGAGATCGAGGTCGAGTCGATACGGCCGAGAGGCGATCGCCCCACCGAGTGTGCGCCGAAGGTGCGAGATCTCGGCTTTGACGGTGGCCGTGCTCACGGCGCGGTCGCCGTAGAGCGCGTCGTGCAGCTCGTCGAGCCGCACGGTCGATCGCAGGGACAACACGGTGAGCAGCTCGAGCTGGCGCGGTGTGCAGTGCACCGCCTCGCCATCGAGTTCTACACGCGGTGGTCCGAGGACGCGCATCGTGAGGCGGCGCGCGCCGAGGTCGATATCGCGCAGTTGCACCTCGATGAGCTGCGCCATCGCTTCGACCGTGGTCGCCGCAAGTGTCGACGCGCGGTCCCACCGAGAACTCAGATCCAACGCTCCGACCAGTTGACCGTTGGGCGTACGCAGCGGAGCGGCGTAACACACCCACTCGTGGACCGGCTCGCACCAGTGTTCGCCGGCAAACACTGCTGCGGACCGGCGGGTTGCAAGCGCCAATCCGGGCGCGTTGGTGCCGGCGATCGACTCGCTCCAATTCGTGCCGGTGACGAAGTGTGCGTGATCGGCAAAGCGACGCATGCTCGGTCCCGCCGACGTCCACACGATCGTGCCTGACGCATCGACGACGGCGGCCACATAGTCCTCGGCAGCGGCGAGGGTTTCTAGCCGTTCGAGCACCGGCGAGGCGGCACGGCCGATCGGTGACGTGCGCCAGGCCTGCTGGGCGTTGTCGGCCCCGGCAGTTGGTGGTCGACCTGCGATCGGGATGTTGCGGCAGCGGTCCCACGAGGCCGCGACATCACTGGCCAGCAGGTGCGCCGCGCGTGCGGCGATCGGCGACGTCTCGAACTCGGCGTGGACGCGTTCGAGCTGTCGGCGGCGCTCCGCCAGATCCTGACTCACCGCTGGTCACCCCCTCTGACGACCCTTGCTTTGAAACTCGTAAGGACGAGCCGCCCCTACCTTTTTCCAACCCCCACCATGTGATGGTAGGCGCGGCGACACGGGGTGTCACCGTCCAGTTCACAACCTGTCACGGTCAAATCTTCAGAGGGGGTCCACGTGACTGCTTTTCCAATTCCGGGTACCGCCGAAAGCCCGATCTCGTTCAAAGAGCGCTACGACAATTTCATCGGCGGCAAGTGGGTTGCGCCGGTCGAAGGCCGCTACTTCGACAACGTCAGCCCGGTCAGCGGCAAGCCGTACTGTCAGATCGCACGATCGACCGAGGCCGATATCGAGTTGGCCCTCGATGCGGCGCACGCCGCCAAAGAGTCGTGGGGGTCGACCAGCCCCGGGGAGCGGTCGAATCTTCTGTTGAAGATTGCCGATCGCATCGAGGAGCATCTCGAGGACCTCGCGGTGATCGAGACCTGGGAGAACGGCAAACCGGTGCGCGAGACGCTGGCTGCCGACTTGCCGTTGGCGGTCGACCACTATCGCTACTTCGCCGGCGTGCTGCGCTCGCAGGAGGGCTCGATCAGCCAGATCGACGCCAACACGGTCGCGTATCACTATCGCGAGCCGCTTGGTGTGGTCGGACAGATCATCCCATGGAACTTCCCGATCCTGATGGCCACATGGAAGCTTGCGCCAGCACTGGCCGCCGGGAACTGTGTGGTTCTCAAGCCAGCCGAGCAGACACCTGCGTCGATCTTGATCGTCATGGAGCTGATCGCCGACCTCTTGCCCGACGGTGTGATCAACATCGTCAACGGGTTCGGGCTCGAAGCCGGGAAGCCGCTGGCATCGAGCAAGCGCGTTGCCAAGATCGCCTTCACCGGCGAGACGACAACGGGCAAGCTGATCATGCAGTACGCCTCGGAGAACATCATTCCCGTCACGTTGGAACTCGGTGGCAAGAGCCCGAACATCTTCATGCCGGATGTGATGGATGCCGACGATGCCTACGTCGACGCCGCGCTTGAGGGGTTCGTGATGTTCGCCCTCAACCAGGGCGAAGTCTGCACCTGCCCATCTCGGGCGTTGGTCGCCGAGTCGATCTACGAGCCGTTCATGGAGCGGGCGCTCGACCGGGTGAAGAAGATCGTCACCGGCGATCCGCTCGACCCCGACACGATGATCGGAGCGCAAGCCTCACAGGACCAGTACGACAAGATCATGTCGTACATCGAGATCGGCCGGAATGAAGGTGCCGAGGTGCTCGTCGGTGGTGGATCACGCGACATCGAGGTCCACGCCGATGGGTACTACGTCGAGCCGACGGTGCTCAAAGGCGAGAACTCGATGCGCGTGTTCCAGGAGGAGATCTTCGGTCCGGTGTTGGCGGTCACGACCTTCAAGAACGAGGCCGAAGCATTGCGGATCGCCAACGACACCGAGTACGGACTCGGCGCCGGGCTGTGGACCCGCAGCAATGACGTGGTCTACCGCATGGGTCGGGCGATCGAGGCCGGACGCGTGTGGGTGAACACGTATCACGCATATCCCGCACACGCTGCGTTCGGTGGCTACAAGGGCTCCGGCATCGGGCGTGAGACGCACAAGATGATGCTCGACCACTATCAGCAGACGAAGAACCTGCTGGTCAGCTACAGCGGTCAGAAGCTCGGTTTCTTCTGATCATTCGCTGAGGTCCCCCACACCCCCCAAACCGAAAAACTGGGGATTCCAGGCGTCAGGCGCGTGTACTCGCGACAGTTTCGAGGGCTCCTCTGAACTGTTCGCGGAATCGTGCGCCAGGCGCCGGAAATCCCCGGTTTTTCGGATCAGGCTGGGTGGCGGTCGGCCCAGGGGTGGGCGGCTTCGAGCTGGGCGGCCACGGACAGGAGCAGGTCCTCGCGGCCGTACGCGGCGACGAGCTGCACGCCGATCGGTAGCCCGGCGTCGTTCCAGTACAGCGGCAGGCTGATCGCCGGTTGGCCGCTGGCGTTGAACGGCGGCGTGAACGTGACGAACTCGCCGGCACGACGCATCGGCGCAAGCGGGTCGCCGTCGACCGCATCATGTTCGCCGATGCGCACGGGCGGTTCGGCGAGGGTCGGCGTGAGCAGCAGGTCCCAACCGTCGGCCCACCACTGATGCATCGCCCGGCGGTACTGCACCACTGCGGCCAGCGACCGGGCGTATTGCGGACCGGTGACCATCTTGGCGAATTCGGCCTGGGCCCAGTTGACCGGCTCGACATCGTCGGCGGTGAGCTCGCGGCCGATCATGTCGCCCATGCCGGCGATCCCGCTCGCCATGTTCACCGCCCACATCGCCATGAAGCGTTCGGTGAACCCGGCGTCGGTGAGCACATCAGGAAAGCCTGGTTCGACGTGGTGGCCGAGCCCTTCGAGCATCGTTGCACCGGCGCGGGCCGCGTCGACCACGTCGGGGGAGATGGGCGCCCCGAGCGGATGATGGTCGAGCAGGCCGATGCGCAGCTGACCCGGGTCGGGGCCGCCCCCCGCGGCGCAGGGCCCGGGCGGCGGGGGGGCGATGACCCGGTCGCCCCCACCCGGGGC
>JBCCVW010000178.1:0-10345 GCA_039194665.1 Actinomycetota bacterium | reverse complement strand
TTGCCGTCGGCTCCGTCGGCAACGGAGTCCACCGCCGCTGCGTCGACCGCCCCTGATTCGACCGCCCTCGAGACCACCGCCGCGAGCTCGGGCGATACTCGGATCGTCGAGACCTCGTTCGGTGACATCGAGCTGCCGGTGGATCCACAGCGGGTGATCGCGCTCGACGAGTACGCCGCAATGAACCTGCTCGCAGTGGGAATCGAGCCGATGGAGACGTACACGGCGTACTCGTCGCTCGTCAGCCAGGACATTCTCGCAGAGCGAGGTGTCGAGCTGATGGCGCAAGAGGACTCCTTTGCGGTCAACTTCGAAGCGATCGCCGGTTCTGACCCCGACGTGATCGTCGTGACCGCCGAGTCGGCGGTGGTCGAGTCGGTGGAGCCGTTGCAGGACATCGCCCCGACAGTGATCGTGCCGTACACCGCGCCGTGGCGTGATGTGATCACCGACACGGGCAACCTGTTCGGTCGCACCGACGAGGCCGCCAGCGTGATCGAAGCGCTCGAAGGCAAGCTTGCGAGTACGAGCGAGGCCGTCGCCGCGAACCCGTACTCACTGTCGATCCTCGGCGAGACGTTCGGGATTCTGTTCGCCGTGTCGCCCGAGGCGGTGCTGTCGGCAATCGTCGACGAGGTCGGTGTCGACCGGCCGCCGGCACAGGCCGATGCGACGTCGATGGAAGGCTTCAACTCGGTGATCTCGCTCTCGCCGGAACTGGTCGTCGACCACGACGCCGATGTCGTCACGGTGATGTCGGGTGTCTTCTACCCAGAAGACGCACTGCTCGACCTCCCGACGTACCAGTCGCTTCCGGCGGTGCAAGACGGGCGATCCACGATCGTCGATGGCGACATGTGGTTCGGCACCCACCCGTTCGCCATCTACTGGATTCTCGAGGATCTCGCGTCGCTTGCTGAAGGGGTCGACGGCATCGGCACCATCGATGACGCCGAAGATCGGTGGTCCGCCTATCAGGAGCTCCTCGGATGAGCGGCGCAACGATCGAGTCGACGACGCCCAGCTCGGCGAACGGCGACAAGTCGACCGCCGCCGCGATGGGTGGAGACGCTGTCGACGACTCGTCGAGCGCCGGGTCGGCCGAGCGCAAGGTCGGCGAGGGCTTCGCCATGCTGTTGCCCTTCGCCCGCGACGAGTGGCGAGGATTCGCGCTCGCTGGCGTGCTCGCCATCGTCAGCTCGATCGCCCGACTGGGCATCTTCTATGTCGTGTACCTCACGACGCTGATGGCGGTCGGGGTCGACGACTTCGACGCCGATCGGCTGTATCAGCTCGCCGCGATCGCGCTCGGCCTGGTCATCGTCGACCATCTCGCGCTGGCGTTGTCGTTGTACATCTCGCACCGCTCGGCATTCGCCGCGCTGGCCCGCCTGCGGCTGCGTATCGGCGACCGGCTCGGCCGCGTCCCGCTCGGATTCTTGACCAGTCGCCGCTCCGGAGCGATTCAACGAACGCTCGTCGACGATGTCGAACGACTCGAGCTCTTCTTGGCCCACGCACTTCCCGACACCATCGCTGCGCTGTCGGTGTTGTCGTTCAGCACGGTGTGGCTGTTCGTGGTCGATTGGCGGCTGGCGTTGGCGACGATTGCGGCGATCATCGTCGCCTTCCCGATCATGACGAGCGGGATGCGTCGTGGCTCGAGGCGGATGGGCAGGTACGCCTCGGCGATGTCCCGCATGAACGGCTCCGTGGTCGAGTTCATCCGCGGTATGCCGGTGATCCGTGTCTTCAACCGCACCGGCGCAACGTTCGCTGAGACCGAGGACGCCGTGCGTGGAGCCGCCCGCTTCCAGTCGCAGTGGGGGCGCGAGGTGTTGCCGACGTTCAGCCTGTTCTACGTGGTGGTTGCGACCAACGCCGTCGTGTTGGTGCCCACTGGCATTTGGTTGTGGCGCTCGGGAACGGTCGACACGAGCACGCTGCTGTTCTTCTTCGTGATCGGGTTCGGATACACCGCACCGGTGGTCAAGCTGATGGAGTTCTTCACCGGTGTCAGCCACCTCACGTACGGGGCGACCGAAGTGCTCGCCCTCTCCGACGCCGAGATGCTGAGCGAAGCGCACGAACGAGTGGAGCTGACGTCGAGCGAACTGGTGGTCGACGGAGTCGCGTTTGCCCACGTGGGGCCCGACGGTGGTCGACGATCTGTGCTTGCCGACATCTCCTTCGAGGCGCCCCCGGGGTCGGTCACTGCGCTCGTCGGCCCGTCGGGCTCGGGAAAGACCACACTTGCCAAGTTGTTGTGCCGCTTCTTCGATCCGGACGAGGGCGCGGTGCGGATCTCCGGGCACGACCTGCGCGACGTGCCGTTCGACCAGCTGATGGAGCAGATGTCGTTCGTGTTCCAAGAGACGTTCTTGTTCGACGACACCGTCGCTGCAAACATCGCGCTCGGTCGACCCGATGCCCCACGCGATGACATCGTCGCTGCGGCGCGGGCCGCCAGCGCGCACGAGTTCATCGTCGATCTGCCCGACGGCTACGACACTCGTCTGGGCGAGCGGGCCGTGCGTCTGTCCGGGGGAGAGCAGCAGCGCATCGCGCTCGCTCGGGCGTTCCTCAAGGCTGCTCCGGTCGTCGTGCTCGACGAAGCGACCGCATTCACCGATCCCGAGAACGAAGCGGCCATTCAGGACGGCATCGGCGCGCTGATCGCTGATCGAACGGTGGTGATCATCGCGCATCGCCTGTCGACGATCGTCGGCGCCGATCAGATCCTCGTGCTCGACGCTCCGCCAGGCGAACCCGGGCGAATCGTCGAACGCGGGCGACACCCCGAGTTGATCGCCGCCGGCGGGCTGTACGCCGCGATGTGGGAGGCGTTCGAAGACGCCGAAGAGGTGGCGCTCGGCGACGCGGTGCGGGACGGCCGATGATGTCGACGACACTCAGTCACACGACCACGGAGGGAGCACCGAGCAGTACCCCCTTCTACGCGGGGCCGGTGCGCACTACGTGGCGGTTGTTCGGGCCGCGACGTTCGGTGTTCGCGGCGGCGATCGCCTTTCGCTTCGGCTCAGCGTTGTTCGCCGCGTCGCAAGTGGTCACCGCCGTGTGGGTCGTCAACCGCATCCGCGTCGACGACTTCACGTCCGCCAACGCCTGGACTGCCGTCGCTGTTGTGGTCGCCGGCTTCGTCGGGCAGTACCTGTGCATGCTTGCGTCGGCCCGCTTTGCCTGGGTGACAACCTTCGAGGTGATCGGCGACGTTCGTGTCCGAGTACTCGACCACGTGCAGCAGCTGCCACTCGGCGAGCTCGACGATCGCCTGACCGGCGACCTCAGCGCCGTGGCGACAAGCGACCTCGAGCAGGTGAGTTCATTTGCGCACAATGCGCTCCCCGTGCTGATCGGCGCCGTCGGCCTTCCACTCGCCGTGTTCATTGCGCTGCTGTTCAGCGATCCACCGCTCGCGCTCGCCGTGGCGGTGAGCGTGATCGTCGCCGTGCCGCTGTTCATGTGGACGAACAGCCGGTTCAAAGCACTCGCCTTGGTGCGCAGCGACCAGCTGGCCGAGGCCAACAGCCGGATCGTCGAGTACGTCCAGGGGATGAGCGTCGCCCGCGCGTTCGGCGCGACGGGCGAGCGCAATGCGCTGTTTCGCAGCGCGGTCGAGAACGTGCGTCGGGTGAGCGACCTTCTCGCCGCGCGCCTGACACCGCTCGCGTTGCTGTCCATGGGTGTCGTCCAGCTCGGTGTCCCGCTGGTGATCGCCGCCGTCACGTACTGGTGGAACGATGGCCGCATCGACGCCGGCACGGCGCTGGTGTTCTTCGTTCTCGTGCTGCGCGTGTACGGCCCGATGATCCAGGTCGCGACACAGGTCGAAGGATTGCGGCTCGCCGATGCGGCACTCGAGCGGATCGGTCGGGTGATGGACCTTGCGCCACAGTCGGAACCACCACAACCTGGCGAGGCGCCGCGTGACGCGACGGTGCGGTTCGACGACGTGCGGTTCGGCTACGACGCCGACGCCCCGGTGCTCGACCAGATCTCGTTCGAGGCGCCACCGGGGACGACCACGGCGATCGTTGGTCCGTCCGGAGTGGGCAAGACGACCACGCTGAACCTCATCGCCCGCTTCTGGGACCCCGATGCCGGATCGGTGTCGATCGGCGGGCGGGACGTGCGCGAGCTCACCAGGGACCAACTGTTCGCCGCCGTCACCGTGGTGTTCCAGGACGTGTACCTGTTTCAGGGAACCGTGCGCGACAACATCTTGTGCGGCCGCAACGACAGCGACGACGAGGACCTCATCGCCGCCGCGCAGGCGGCGAGCGTGCACGACTTCGTGATGTCGCTGCCCGACGGCTACGACACCCACGTCGGTGAAGGGGGACTCACGCTGTCGGGTGGCGAGCGGCAACGGATTTCGATCGCCAGGGCAATCGTCAAGGACGCTCCCGTGGTGCTCCTCGACGAGGCGACCGCATCCATGGACCCGCTCAACGAACGAGCGGTTCGCCAGGGACTCGCCCGGCTCGTCGCCGGGCGGACGTTGATCGTCGTCGCTCACCGCCTTTCGACCATTCGCTCGGCCGATCGGATCCTCGTACTCGATCGCGACGACGCCAACTCGCCGGCGCACATCGTGCAACGCGGGACCCACGACGAACTGATCGGCGAGCCCGGTCGCTACGCCGATCTGTGGGCGGACCGGGCCCGGGCCGCTTCCTGGCGGGCCGACGGTCGGAGCGCTCTCGGCGGTGTGGGTCCGAGCGCTACCCGATCGAGTGGATGAAGCGCCGGACGGTGGCGATGACGTCGTCGGGCTGCTCGAGGTGAGGGCAGTGCGAGCTGCTTTCGAACAGCACTCGCTCGGCGTTGGGTAGTCCGTCTGCGATTTCTGCTGCGCAGTGTTCGTCGAGATGGTCGAACCGTCCGACGGTCACGAGCGCTGGGGTGGCGATCGTCGGGAGGTCGGCGACTCTGGACCAAGGAGCCAGCGAGCCGTCGGCGTGAAGTTCGTCGGCCCCCTGCATCCGCTGAAACACCTCGGACGTGCGTTGGCGTTCGAGTACCTGCTCGGCGATCCCGTCCACCGGGACGTTACGCACGACGAAGCGGCGGTAGAAGCCGAGCGCGGCGCGGTGATACTCAGGGTCGTCGACCGAGGTTCCGTCGCGGCGCTTGCCCACTCCGGCACGGAGGTCGTCGGGGAGTTCGGCAACCCGCCGATCGATCGATGCTTGGAACGACGAGAAGCTTGCAGAGGTGTCAGCGAGAACCGCGCCGACCACCCCTGGGGGGTGCCGGCTGAGGTACTCGATCGACAGCCATCCGCCCCACGAGTGCCCGTAGAGCATGACCTCGTCGAGATCGAAGGCTCGCCGTACGGCGTCGACCTCGGCGCAGAACCGGTCGCGAGTCCACAACTCGTCGGGATCGCCGGACCACGACGACCGACGTGAGCCGAGCTGGTCCCACATCACCACGGGCCGTTCGCGAGCCAATTGTTCGAACACGGAAAAGCCGTCGCAGCTGCCGCCGGGGCCGCCGTGGAGAAACAGCAGTGGTGTCTGGTCGACAACCGACGGCGCTGTGATGTGCCACGCCGTCACGGTCCCGCCGGGCACGCTGAGCTGGCGTTCGATCCGCTCCACGGGCGCAGGCTAGTCACCGCAGACGTCGGCTGAGCCCGTTAACCATTCCGTATCGAATTCTGAGCACAGTCTTTCGGAATGCTGTTAGGTGTGCCTATCATTGCGGCCCGTGAAACCCTCAAGAGTCCTAGCCCCGGCCGTTGCGGCGGCCCTCGTGCTCGCTTCGTGCGGCGACGACGATTCATCCTCGGTGAGCCAGGAGGATGCCGTCGAGACCTATGCACAGGGCGTACACGCTTCGTACACCGCAAGCCTCGAGTCGGCGACCGCCCTCGATGAGGCGATCGATGCCTTCGTGGCCGATCCGACCGAAGAGACGATGCAGGCGGCCAAGGATGCGTGGTTGACGGCGCGTGACGACTACGGGGTGACCGAGGCGTTCCGCTTCTACGGCGGCCCGATCGACAACGAAGAGGACGGGCCAGAGGGCCTGCTCAACGCGTGGCCGATGGATGAGGCCTACATCGACTACGTCGAAGGCAACCTGTCGGCTGGCATCGTCAACGACCCCGACACCTACCCGACGATCGATGCGGCGCTGCTGACCGAGCTCAACGAAGCCGGCGGCGAGACCAACATCTCGACCGGCTGGCATGCGATCGAGTTCCTCCTGTGGGGTCAAGATCTCGACGAAGAGGGCCCGGGTGCTCGCCCGGTGTCCGACTATGTCGATGCCGACAACGCCGACCGGCGCGGGATCTACCTGACCGAGGTGTCCGATCTGCTGCTCGTGCACCTGGGCCAGCTCGTCGATGCATGGGACCCCGAGGCGGGCGGCAACTACTACGAGGAGTTCACCACCAAGCCCTCCGAGGAAGCGCTCACCGACATCTTCACCGGGATCGGCGAACTCAGCCGTGGTGAGCTCGCTGGCGAACGTATGAACGTCGCCTACAGTGAACGCTCCCAAGAGGACGAGCACTCGTGCTTTGCCGACAACACGACCAACGACATCATCGCCAACGCCGTCGGTATCCAGATGGTGCTCACGGGCGAGTATCCGGGCGGTTCCGACGGTCCGAGCATCCTCGATCTGATCGCCGATACGAACAGCGACCTCGCCGAGGAACTCGAGGCGCAGGTCAGCCAGAGCGTGACCTCGACCACGGAGATCCCGGCCCCGTTCGACCAGCATCTCCGCGACGGCGTCCCGGACACCGATCCCGGCCGCCAGTCGATCTTGACGGCGATCACCTTCCTCGAGGATCAAACGCCCACGATCGTGTCCGCCGCCAGCGCGCTGGGTCTGTCGATCAACGTCACCTGAGGCTGAGGGATCACCCCTCAGCGACCGCTTGATGAGGCCCCCTCTCGTCTATCGGGCCGCTCTCGGAGCCGTCGCCCTCGTCACCGTCGCGGCGTGCGGCGGTGACGGGGGCGACGCCGTTCCCGAGCTGCTCGGTGGCGACACCACGCGCGACGTCGCCGACACCGGATCGCGAGCGTTCGGTTTCCCGGCGCCGACGTTGACCAACGACGAGCGCCGCGTCTTCGAGATCGGCGACTCGTTCTTCACCCAGAACTGGGTGACGGCACCTGCGTCGACCGATGCCCGGGACGGGCTCGGGCCGATGTTCAACGCTCAAGCGTGCGCCTCGTGCCACCTCCGCGACGGCAGAGGGACGCCAGCGTCGACCGGCGAGGGCGAACTCGGACTGCTGCTGCGGTTGTCGATCCCCGGTGAGGCCGAGAACGGTGGACCGAACCCCCACCCCGTCTACGGCGGCCAGCTGCAGGATCGATCGATCCTCGGCGTGCCGGTCGAGGGCGAACTGGTGGTGACGTATGAGGACGTCGTCGGGCAGTACGGCGACGGGACCGAGTACGTGCTGCGCGCGCCGAACTACGAGGTCGAGGGCAACTTCGGACCACTCGGCGACGACATCATGGTGTCCCCGCGGCTGGCCCCGCAGGTGATCGGGATGGGACTGCTCGAGGCGATCCCCGAAGCGTCGATCCGCGCCGCCGCCGACCCTGACGATGCGAGCGGCAACGGGATCTCGGGCAGAGTCAACGAGGTGTGGAACCCGGAAAGCGGCACGACCGAACTCGGCCGTTTCGGGTGGAAAGCAAACGCGGCGACCGTGCGGTCCCAGTCGGCCGACGCTTTTCGCGGCGACATGGGCATCACCTCGTCGCTCGCCCCCGAGGAGAGCTGCACACCGGCGCAGGAGGAGTGTCTGGCCGCGCCCAATGGCGGAGAACCCGAGGTGCCCGACTCGCGCCTGGGCAGCGTCACCTTCTACACGCGAACGCTCGCAGTTCCTGCGGCTCGTGGCGCTGACGATCCCGATGTCCAGCGCGGTGCCGAGCTGTTCGAGGTGTACGGCTGCTCGTCGTGTCATACGCCCACACAACAGACCGGTCCGCTCGAAGAGGTGGGGATCGCCGCACTCAGCGACCAGACCATCCATCCGTACACCGACCTGTTGCTCCACGACATGGGCGAGGGTCTGGCCGATGGTCGGCCCGACTTCTTGGCCTCCGGCAGCGAATGGCGCACGGCACCGTTGTGGGGACTGGGGCTGCTCGAAGCGGTCAACGGCGAGCTCTTCCTTCTCCACGATGGGCGGGCGCGGACGATCGAGGAGGCGATTCTGTGGCACGGCGGCGAGGCCGAGGCGGCGATGGAGCAGTTCCGCACCGCCGACGCCGACGACAGAGACGCACTCGTGAAATTCCTGGAGTCGCGGTGATCCGTCGCCGAACGATCCGGCGCCGATCGATCGTGGTCGCTGGCGCACTGGCGTTCGGTATCACCGCGTGCGGCGACGACGCCGCGAGCCGAGCCGACACGGTGGCGGCACTGACCGATGCCGAGGTCCCCGCCGAGTGGGCGGCGTTCGCCGATGAGGCGGCAGTCCTCGAGGTTGCTGCAAACGAGCTGTGTGTGGCCGAGGAGGCAACGACCGCCGACGTTTCGGCGGCCGTTGCCGCAACCCGCGCCTCGTGGTCGTACCTCACTCCGTGGTGGTTCGGGCCCGTCATGGACCGGCGCGCCCGCTTCATCGTCGATTCCGACGTCGACACCGCCGAGATCGACGAGCTGCTCGACAGCGGCGAGCCGATCGACGCCACCGCCTTGCGTGACCTGTACGGCGCCGACCAACGCGGCCTCGGAGCCATCGATGCGGTCCTCAGCGATGCGCTCGACGAACGAACCTGCGAGTTCGTCGTGGCGAACGCCGAACTCGTGCGCGTCGAGGCCGATGCGCTCGCTGCGGAGTGGGTCGACTACGGGTCCACGCTCGGCGCCGACGATGCAGCAGCGAACGAGGCCATCGAGCTGATGGTCAACGAGTCGCTGTTTGCGCTCGCTGCGTTGCGCAACGAGGCCGACGCCGGCGTTGCCGGGGCGACACTTCGAGGGATCGAGTGGGCGATGGTGGGCGATGGCACCGACACCGCAGTCGGCATCGCTCCACTGCTCGACGACGACGTCGCGGCACAACTCGCCGAGCAACTCGCGGCAGCGATCGACGATCCGAGCGACGGCAACCTGATGGCCGTCGAGGTCACGATCACGACCAACGTCGTCAGTGCGCTTGGCCTCGCCGTGCAGTTCTCCGATGCCGACGGCGACGGCTGAGCCACACAGGCCTGGCGCGGCACGCCCGGAGGGTGTACCGCCGAGCCAGGCGACAACACCGACGAGTTGGCGGGAGCGGCTGAGCGGTTCCGTCCCATCTGCCTCGTATGTCGCGTTCAGGTGTGCTTTTGGCGCGCTCGTGGTGATCGGCCAGGTGCGCTTCTTGGCGCGTGGTTGGGTCGAGGAGTTCTACCTGGCCCCGGAGGTGCACCTCACGTACCCCGGCCTCGGATGGGTCCGGCCCCTCCCGACTCCGGCGATGTATGCCGTCGTCGTCGGACTTGGACTGCTCGGAGTGGCGATTGCGGTTGGTTGGCGGACCCGCATGGCCGCCGCACTCTTCGCCATCGGGTTCACCTACACCGAACTCATCGATGCCGCGCTGTACCTCAACCACTATTGGTTCATCAGCCTAGCGGCGGTGGTGCTTGCAGTGGTGCCGACGGCCAGGGATGGCACGGTCGCAGCGGTGAGCGTCTTGGCGCTGCGCGGGCAGTTGGCGGTGGTGTACGTGTTCGCCGGCGTGGCCAAGCTCAACGACGACTGGTTGCTGCGCGGCGAGCCGTTGTCGACGTGGCTTGCAGCGCGTACCGATCGGCCGCTGATCGGCCCATTGCTCGATGAGCCGTACGTCGGGTTGGGTCTCAGCTGGGCCGGCGCGCTGTTCGACCTGACCATCGTCGGCTGGTTGTTGTGGCGACGTAGTCGCCCAATCGCGTACGTCGCTCTGGTCGTCTTCCACATTGCCACCGCCGCGCTGTTTCAGATCGGCATGTTCCCGTGGGTGATGATCCTGTTGACGCCGATCTTCTTCCCGCCGTCGTGGCCCCACGACTTGGCCAGCCGGGTGCGTGCTGTGCTCGGTGTGGAGCCGCCACGCTCAAGTGAAACGATCGGCGTTCGGCCCGATCGAGTGCCGCGACGGCCCGCGGGGCGGGTGACCATCGGCGTGCTCGTTGCGCTGGCGGCGATGAACATCGCGCTTCCGCTGCGGCACCACGCAGCCGACGGGAACGTGCGTTGGAACGACGACGGATATCTCTTGTCGTGGAGGGTGATGCTCACCGAGCGAGCGAGTCACGTTCGCTTCGAGGTCACCGATCCACTCACGGGGGCCACCGAACGCGTC
>JBCCVW010000177.1:0-10356 GCA_039194665.1 Actinomycetota bacterium | reverse complement strand
CCCCAAAAAACCCCCCCCCCCCAAAACCCCCCGGGGGCCCAACTCTCCAACCCGGGGGCCGGGCGCGGGGCGGGGGGGGGGGGGGGGGGCGCGCGTCCCGCCCCCCCCCCCCCCGCGTCTGGGGCCCGATCGTTGGCCTACAGGTCGGGAATGAGTTTGAACACCTCGGCCGACGCGTAACCGTGCGGTTCGCCGAGGCCGCTCAGGCGCTGGCGAATGCGCTCATTGAACGCCGAGAGATCGTCGTCGGTGGACTTCATCGTCGACTCGAACTGCGACTCGTGGGCCGCCAGCGCAGCGAGTTTGGTGTCGATGACGGAGGTCACGTCTTCGACGTGATCTGGAGCGTCGGCTTCCCACAGCAGCAGCGAGCGCGGCCGGTGATGTTCGAGCTCGTGTTCGCGGAAGAAATGCGGGTCACGGGCAGCAACGATTGCGTCGCACGTGAGGAAGCCGGCGTTGCGATGGTCGGGATGCAGCCGGTAGCGCTTCCACGGATCATGACCGAGCACGACCTCGGGCTGCAGCTCGCGAATGGTCGCGGCGATCGCACTGCGCAGCGGGCGCGTGTTCTCAAGCTCGCCGTCGACCACCTCGAGAAATCGCACCTCTCCTGCATGGTCGCCCGCAAGTATCTGCGCTGCCGCCCGCTGCTCGACTTGGCGCGTCGCTGCCAGCGCAGCAACGTCGGCGTCTGGGTCCCATGTGCCCTTCGACCCGTCCGTGCACACCAGGTGATGGACGACGCAGCCCGCGGCCGCCCACTTGGCCAACGTGCCGCCACATCCGAACTCGACGTCGTCCGGGTGAGCGCCGATCGCCAACGCCGAACTCGGCGTCGCGAGGTTGCGCGTGTATTCGTCGAACGGTCGAGCGGTCAGTGCGTTCGGCTGGCCGGGTTCGTTTGCAGCCATAGTGGCAGTACCTCTTCGACGAGTGGATGGCGGAGGTCGTCGACCGTGTCGAGGTCGATCGACAGTGAGTGGTCACGGCGTATCTCGACGCCGGCGCCGGTGCGCTGCGCGGCGGCGAGGTGTCGGCGGAACGACCCGCCCCCGTATGAGGCGGCGACCGGGTGGGCCACGGGAAACGACATGACGTTGGTGCCGTCGAGCCGGCGGTCGGGCACGAGCGTGATCGTGTCGGCGCGGGACACGTCGGGGAGCGCCGTCGGCAACGGCAGGTCGGCATGCGACACGATGACGTGGTCGAAGCCGAGGCGGGCGATTTCGGCCACGCCGTCGTCGACCGCTCGGTTCAAGCCCAGCTCTGGGCCCCACACCACCGTTGCGCCGTGCGCCTCGGCCCACTCCCGCACCACCGGATCGTCACACGCCACGAAACGCTCGATGCCGTCGCACGCGTCGAGCACCAACTCGGCCATCCACCTGGCGAGTCGTGCCCGCTCGTCGTCGGGAACGACACCGCGCAGCCGACCCTTGGCTGCGGTGAACCGCTTCACCGGAACGAGCACCGCGAGCTGCACGGGCCGCAGGCTAGGGCGGCGATCCCCGCCACACCGATGCGGCCGTCGGTCTGGCGCACTCGCCGGTACGGTGACGCCGTGATCAGCACGGGCGTGACCGGGCAACGATGGCGCGCCGAGGTGACCGATCGCGGCCATGTACGCACTGCTGAGCATGACGTGGGCTGGGCGGTGGCCGCCGAGGATCGATGGCACGTTGCGGCAGACGAAGTCGCCGTGCGCCAGCAGCGCATAGAGGGCGCGCCCGTGGTCGAGACGCGCATGCGCGTACTCGATGGCGATGCCGTGCACCGTGCGTGGTCGGTTGCCGACCACGGAGGTGTCACGCTGATCGAGATCGAGAACGACTCGCCACTGCCGATCGCGGCGGCGCTATTCGGTGCGCCGCTGGCCACCGATCGGCCTCCGAGCTCTGTGCCGCCGCAGGGCATCGAGTTGCCCGCCGATGCGATCGTGCTCCCCGTTGCCCACCGCACTCGTGTCCGGGTGGCGATCGCCCATGAGCCCGCAGCAGCTGGGCGTGTGGTGCCGGGCCAGCTGCCAGACCCGCTCGCCGTCGCTCGCGGGTGGCGCCAGACCGCCGAGGCGGCCAGCCGGCTCGTGCTCCCCGACCCTGCGCTCGTCGATGCGGTCGTTGCTGCCCGCTGTGACCTCCTGCTCGACGGGCCGGCCCTCGACGATCCACTGAACACACTGTTCGACATCGCAGAACTCGTACGCCTCGGTGAGCCGGCCGATGTCTGGGCGGCGGAAATCGTCGAGCCGGTCGCCGCAGTCGCTCGTCGCGATGATCCAGCAGTCGACGATGCCCTGGTCGCGTTGGTGCGTATGGCCAACCACGGTGACGATGGTGTCGCGGCGCGCGACCTACGGCGTCTGCTCAAGCGGCGCCGCCGTGACGGGCGAGCCAGCGGCGATCGCGGGTTGGGTTCGCTCGCCACCGTGCAACGCGGCGCGTCGGCTGGCCGCTTCGTCGGTGACGTCGAGCGTTTTCTCGCGGCCGACGGCGTCCTCTTGCCTGCGGGAATTCCGGCCGGCTGGCGCGGCGCGAACTTCGAGGTGTACACCCTGCCAGTCGGAGCCGACACCGCGGTGTCCTATGCGGTGCGCTGGCACGGCGAACGTCCGGCGGTGCTCTGGGAACAACATGGAGCGCCGACCGAGATCCTTGCGCCCGCCGTCGATCCCGACTGGCGGACGCGTGACGTCAAGGGAGAGGCGCTGTGGCGGGCACCGCGTGGCGCCCGTGCGTTGCAGCTCGGCGAACGACTCGATCTACCCGACGGCGGCGATATTTCGTGAGTTGCTCGTGGCGGGGGTGAAGTCTCGACCGCCCACCCGGGCGATCGAGCGTGCCCTCCAGGAGCAGGGTCATGATGTCATCGTCGGCATCGACGAAGTCGGCCGTGGCGCATGGGCCGGTCCGTTGATGGTCGGCGCGGCGATCATCCCCGACGATCGGCGGATCCATGGCGTGCGCGACAGCAAGCTGCTCACCGAAGCCGAGCGCGAGCGGCTGTTCGACAAGCTGGCCGATTGGTGCACGTCGTGGGCTGTGGGCGCAGCCGGCCAAGACGAGTGTGATGCGCTCGGCATGTCGAAGGCACAGAAGCTGGCCGCGCGGCGGGCGGTCGAGCAACTCGACGTGCAGCCCGACGCCGCGGTCACCGACGGCCGTTGGGACTTCGTGAGTCCGTCGGTGGAACATGTCGAGCTGGCCGTGAAAGCGGACCGTCGGTGTCTGAGTGTCGCCGCGGCCAGCGTGTTGGCCAAGGTCGTACGCGACCGCGAGATGCGGCAGATGGCCGAGCATTATCCGCCGTGGTCGTTCGACACGAACAAGGGCTACCCCTGTCCGACCCATGTGGCCGCGCTGCGCGGTCATGGGCCGTCGGCCGTACACCGCCGCACATGGGTGTTCATGGACCACGACATCCCCTGGACGGCGATCCGGCGCGTCCCACCCGCCGGCCAAGGCGCACTGTTCTAGAAACGTTTACGCGGTCGCGTCGAGGGCGTCGAGAAAGCGGTCGGCCCAACCGTGGAGGTCGAACTTGCTGATCTGGGCGCGCAGCCCGGCCATGCGTTCGCGTCGTTCGTGACGATGCATCTCGACCGCGGTGGCGATCGCGGCCTCAAGTGCTTGCTCGTCGTGCGGGTTGACGAGTACGGCGTCGGTCAGCTCGTCGGCGGCACCGGCGAATTCCGAGAGCACCTCGACCCCGTCGCCGTCGATGTGCGCCGCCGCGTACTCCTTGGCGACCAGGTTCATGCCATCGCGGAACGGGGTCACCAGCAGTACGTCGCCGGCGCGGTACAGGGCGATCAGTTCCTCAAACGGGATCGTCCGATACAGGTAGTGCACCACGGGGAGCCCGAGCCGGCTGAAGCGGCCGTTGATCGACCCGACGAGGCGTTCGATCTCGTGCCGTTCGTCTTGGTAGTGCTCGATCGCCTCGCGTGTCGGGGTCGCCACCTGCACCATCACGTGGCGCTCGGGGTCGAGCACGCCCTGTTCGAGGAGGCGACCGAAGGCCCGCAGTCGGAGCCCGATGCCCTTGGTGTAGTCGAGGCGATCGACCCCGAGGAGGATGACCTCGGGGTCGCCGAGCCGGGCGCGGATCTGGCTCATCCGCTGGCGGGTGGCGCGGCCCGCGGCCATCTCTTCGACCTCGGCGACGTCGATCGAGATCGGGAATGGCCCAACGTGGACCTCCCGTCCGTCGTAGTCGATAGTGGCGGTGCGCTCGTCGTCGCTGCGCTCGGCGTCGACGTCGAGGAGCTGTTGCGCGCTGGCGACGAAGTTCATCGCGCCCATTGGGCGTTGGAATCCGACGAGGTCGCACCCGAGCAATCCTTCGATCACCTCGGTGCGCCACGGCAGGCGTGAGAACAGCTCGTGCGGCGGGAACGGGATGTGCAGGAAGAACCCGATTCGTAGGTCGGCCCGCTGGGCGCGCAACATCGCCGGCACGAGCTGCAGCTGATAGTCGTGGATCCACACCAGGGCGCCCGGGGGGCTCTCGGCAGCGAGCACGTCGGCGAACCGTTGGTTGACCGCGCGATAGGCCTCCCATTGGTCGATGTCGTAGGTCGACTCGCGCAGCGCGTCGTGATACAGCGGCCACAGTCCGTCGTTCGAGAATCCTTCGTAGTACCGCTCGACCTCGTCGGCCGAGATCGGTACCGGCACGAGGTCGACGCCGTCGACGTGAAAGGGGGCGGGAGCGTCGTCGGCGTCGCCGGTCCATCCGATCCACTTGCCGCCCGTCGCCCGCAACAATGGGTAGAGGGCCCGCACGAGTCCGCCCGGGCTCGGTGACCAGCCGTCGTCGGTGCGCATCACGGGCAGTCGATTCGCGGCGACCACGATCGGTGGCCGAGGCGTGCTCGTCACGGACTCGTCCGTCGCGTGGACGGACTCGGCAGCAGCGTCGCTCACTGGCCGGCGCGATCGAGTGCGTCGCCGAGATCGGTGACGAGGTCAGCGGCGTCCTCGATGCCGACCGATAGACGAATCAGGTCGTCGGGCACCTCGAGCGGTGACCCCGACGCTGATGCGTGGGTCATCGCGCCAGGATGCTCGATGAGGCTCTCGACGGCGCCCAGCGACTCGGCCAGCGTGAACACCCCGGTCGCCGCCGCGACTCGCATGGCGGCCTCGCGACCGGCACGCACGGTGAACGACACCATGCCGCCGAAGTCACGCATCTGCTTCGCCGCCGCATGGTGGCCGGGGTGATCAGGAAGCTGCGGGTACAGCACGCGGTCGACCGCTGGATGACCGACGAGCAGGTCGACGATCGCCCGGGCGTTCTCGCAATGCCGTTCCATGCGCACGGCCAGGGTCTTTACGCCGCGCAGAACGAGATAACAATCGAACGGCGCCGGGACTGCGCCCGCCGCGTTCTGGTGGAAGCGCAGCCGCTCTTCGAGCGCGTCGTCGTCGACTGCGATGAACCCGCCGACCACGTCGCTGTGGCCGCCGAGGTACTTGGTGGCCGAGTGCACGACGATGTCGGCGCCCTGCGTGAGCGGTTGTTGTAGATATGGGGTGGCGAAGGTGTTGTCGACCACGACGATCGCGCCGCGGGCATGGGCGAGCTCGGCGATCGCCTCGATGTCGAAACAGGTCAGGAGCGGGTTGGTCGGCGTTTCCAGCCAGACCAAGCCGACGTCGTCGGGCCAGTCGGCGGCGAGGGCGTCGAGGTCGGTGAGATCGACCGCCGACCACGGATAGCCGAGCGGCGACCACACGTTGGCGATCAGTCGGAACGTGCCGCCGTACGCGTCGTTGCCCAACAGGGTCCGCTGTCCGGGCCGCAGCAGCCGCATGATCGTGTCTTCGGCCGCGAGCCCGCTGGCGAAGGCCAAGCCGTGGCGGGCCTGTTCGAGGGAGGCAACCTGTGATTCGAGTGCGGTACGTGTCGGGTTGCCCGAACGCGAGTACTCGAAGCCGCGATGCTCGCCGACACCATCTTGGGCAAAGGTGGTCGACAGGGAAATCGGGGTGACGACGGCACCCGTCGTCGGATCGGGTGCTTGGCCATCGTGGATCGCCCGTGTGGCGAAGCCACGGGCGCGGGTGACGTCGTCGTCGAGATCGCCCATCAGCCGGTCGACCCGACCGCGGCGTCGGCGACCGCGCCGAAGTAGGCGAGCACGTCGGTGCGGGTGAGCACACTGAGTGGGCGGCCGCCGCTCAGCACGAGGAGCGCTGGCGCCGTTTCGAGCATTTCGATCGCCAGCTCGACCTTCTGGCCGACGCCGATGGTCGGCAACTTGGGACCCATCACCTTCTCGACGGGTGTCGACATCACGCCTGGATCGCGATGAATCGCCTCCATCAACTCCAGCTCGTCGACCGCTCCCGACACCTCGGCGGCAGCGAACGGCGGGGTGTTCTTGCACACCGGAAGCTGGCTGACCCCGTTGGTGCGCATCTTGGCGATGGCCTCCGACACGAGCTCGTCGGGATTGATGTAGAGCAGGTTCTCGATCGATGCGTTGCGCGTGTCGAGCACCGCGCCGACGCACTGATCACATTCGACGAGGAACCCGAAGTTGGCCATCCAGTCGTCGTTGAAGATGCGCGACAGGTAGCCGCGGCCCGAGTCGGGATTGAACACCACGACGATGTCGTCGGGGCCGGCCTGTTTGGCGACCTTGATCGCCGCCGCCACGGCCATGCCACCGGAGCCGCCGATCAGGATGCCTTCGGCTTCGCTGACGTAGCGGGCGGTCTTGAAGCTCTCTTCGTCGCTGATGGCGATGATGTCGTCGAGCAGCTCGGGCTCCCACGCCGCCGGGAAGAAGTCTTCGCCGACGCCCTCCACGAGGTACGGCCTTCCGGATCCACCAGAGAACACCGAGCCCTCTGGGTCGGCGGCGATGATCTTCACGTCGGGGTTCATCGACTTGAGATACCGGCCGACGCCCGTGATCGAACCGCAGGTGCCGGCACCGGCGACGAAGTGGGTGATCCGGCCGGCGGTCTGGCGCCACAGCTCGGGGCCCGTGGTCTTCACATGTGCCTCGGGGTTGTGCGGGTTGTGGTACTGGTTCGGGCGGAACGCCCCGAGTTCGGTGGTCAGCCGCTCGGCCACCGAGTAGTAGCTCTGCGGATCGTCGGGTTCGACGGCGACCGGGCAGACGACGACCTCGGCGCCGTATGCCTTGAGGAGGTCGATCTTCTCGGGCGCAACCTTGTCGGTCATCACGAACACGCACTTGTATCCGCGCTGGGCGGCCACGATGGCCAGACCGACGCCGGTGTTGCCACTGGTCGGCTCGACGATGGTGCCGCCGGGTTGCAACTCTCCGGAGGCTTCGGCGGCGAGGATCATCTCCAGGGCTGGGCGGTCTTTTGACGACCCGCCGGGGTTGGTCACCTCGTGCTTCATCGCCAGCGTGCACTGGATGCCCTCAAGCTCGCTGATCCGTTTCATTCGGACGAGCGGCGTGTTGCCGATGAGGTCGATCACGGAGTCGACGATCTCGGTGCCCTCGAGGGAGGGGCCCGTTGACTGGCTCATGAATTCGATGGTACTGCTCTGGCGGGGTGGGGGTCCGAGGCCTGCTGCGAGTCCTCGATCGTCGAGTGGTCGGCGTCAGCCGCCGAGGACGCGTTGCACGACGCGGCCAACAGCGCCGGGCTGCGGAGCCTCGAAGTCGGCGGGCAGCAGGTGCGGCTCGTTGTCGGCGAGCCAGCTTGCGAGATCCTTGGCCGACGGGTTGACGAAGCCCTGTCCGCCGACCACGACGGTCGGGACCGTTTCGTTGCCGTTGGCGTGGTGGCGAACGGCGGCGGCATCGTCGGGGTCGTCCCAGATGTTGCGCTCGACCCGTTCGATGCCCAGCTTGTCAAGGCCGCGCCGGAGCATCGTGCAGAATCCGCATCCGGGACGCCAGTAGAGGGTGATCTGCGTGGCGGGCGAGGACTCGGCCTGGGGGGAGGTCATGCCAGTGGTCAACGTCGGCGATGTGCCGCGCATTCCCGACCGCAGGGGTCGGGCATCTCTGGACGGCGGGTTGGGCCAGGGTGGGGTGGACGGCGTGGACGACGGGGCCAGGTGGGTTGGAGAGCTGCTCGACCGGCGTTCGGCGGGCAGACTGGGGACCGATGCGCGAGTGGCTGGAGGAGCGGGTTGCCGAGGCGCTCGGCGCCGTGGTGGTCGGCAGCGCACGGCTCGGCGGTGGCGATGTCGCCGAATCGTTCGCCGTCGATCTCGGCGGTGGCCGTCGCGTTTTCGCCAAGACCCACCGCAACCCGCCGCCGGACTTCTTCCAGACCGAGGCGGCGGGACTCGACTGGATGCGCGCCGCCATGGCGCTCCCGGTGCCGGAGGTGCTCGCATCCGGTGCCGGTTACCTGGTGTTGGAGTGGATCGACGAAGGTGTTGGGCGCGGGAGCGGCGACGGCGAGGCGGCGCTGGGCGTCGGGCTGGCTGCGCTTCATCGGGCGGGCGCCCCATCGTTTGGGCGCGCCGACCGGCGCACGACCGGTAGCCGTCGGCTGCCGAACGAGCCGTGTGACACGTGGGTGGAGTTCTATGCCCACAACCGGTTGTTGCCACTGGCCCGCTTGGCACACGACGAGCGGGCGCTCTCCGAGTCGACGTGCGCGGGTCTCGTCGACCTGACCACGCGCCTCGACGATGTCGGTGGGCCGCCCGAACCGCCGTCGCGGTTGCACGGCGATCTGTGGGCGGGTAACCGGCTGGTCGATCGCGGTGGTCAGAGCTGGCTGATCGATCCCGCCGCGCATGGAGGACATCGCGAGTTCGACCTGGCGATGATGCGTCTGTTCGGTGGATTCGGCGACGAGGCGTTCGCCGCGTACGACGAGGCGTTCCCGCTCGCCGACGGGTGGGCGGACCGGATCCCACTGCACCAGCTCGCACCACTCACCGTGCACGCCATCAAGTTCGGTGGCGGCTACGTCGCGGCCACCGAACGCGCCCTTGCCGCCGTCCACTGACGCCCTCGACCCGCCGAAATCTCGACAGAAATTCTGGTGGGCGGTCCGACCCGTGCCGAAATTCGGGGGATTTCCGGCGCGACGCGCCGGATTTCGACAGAAATTCGGTGGGCAGATGCACAATGGGGTGATGACGCAACTTTTTGCGACCGCGGTGTATCTCGATCGCCTCGACAAGGTGCGCGCCGCGATGGGCGAACGCGGGGTCGACGCCCTCGTGGTGTCGGTGGGACACGACTTGCCATACCTCACCGGCTATCAAGCGATGCCGCTCGAACGGCTCACCGCGCTCGTCGTCCCTGCCGAGGGTGATGCCACGCTGCTGATCCCGGCGCTGGAGGCGGCGCGCGTCGTGGAACAGCCCGGCGTGTTCACGATGCGGCCGTGGGATGAGACCGAGGACCCGACGGCTCTGGTCGCCGAGCTCGCTGCCGGCGCCCGAACCGTGGCGGTCGGAGATCAGATGTGGGCGCGGTTCCTCGTGGAGCTGTTGCCGCAGCTTCCAGCTGCGACGTACACCCGGGCGACCGACGTGGTCGGGTCGCTGCGCATCGTCAAAGACGACGCCGAAGTCGCCGCACTCGCCGCTGCCGGGGCAGCAGTCGATCGAATCGCGGGAGAGCTGCAGCGCGGCGAGATCCCACTCGTCGGGCGCACCGAGGCCGAGGTATCGGCGCACCTTGGCCGACGCATCGTTGAGGAGGGCCACGACGTGGTGAACTTCGCGATCGTTGCCTCGGGTCCCAACGCGGCAAGCCCGCACCACCAGGCTGGCGATCGCGTGATCGGCTCGGAGGAGATCGTGCTGTGCGACTTCGGTGGCACGATGGCGGGTTACTGCTCGGATACGACGCGGTGTGTGTTCACCGGCGATATCGAACGCGCCGCGCCCGACATCGCCGAGGCCTACGCGGTGCTGCACACCGCGCAGCAGGCGGCGGTTGACGCAGCAACTGTGGGGACGGCCTGCGAAGACGTCGACCGCGCCGCCCGCCGCGTGATCGCCGATGCTGGCTTCGGTGAGTACTTCATTCACCGCACCGGTCACGGGATCGGGATGGAGGAACACGAAGATCCGTACATCGTCGAGGGCAACAACACGCCGCTCGCTCCCGGGCATGCGTTCAGCATCGAACCGGGGATCTACGTTCCCCATCGGTGGGGAATGCGCCTCGAAGACATCGTCGTGGCGACCGCCGACGGCCCTCGTCGCATGAATACCAGCGACCACGATCTCGCCTGCATCTGATGCCTCTGATGCCCGCGGTCACGCGCGCTGGTCAGCTGGTTTCGAAGGCGGCTTCGTCGATCTCGGTGCCGATGGCCACCATCTCGATGAACTGGTCGGCGCCGTCGTAACGGGCGAGCGGGCCGTCGTCGAGTGCGCAGT